>JANJSZ010000101.1 GCA_024711405.1 Acidovorax sp. | reverse complement strand
TGCCGCCTGCAGCTCGACCTGCGCGAATTGCTCAAGCGCGGCAACGGCCTGTTCGGCAGCGCCGAGCAGACGGGCAGCCTGGGCGTGGTCACCATCAACTGCGCGCGTCTCGGCTACCTGCACGCAGGCGACGAGACGGCATTGTTCGCCGCGCTCGACCGCCTTCTGGACCTGGGCAAGCAAAGCCTGGAGACCAAGCGCAAGCTCATCCAGCGCCTCATGGACCAGGGCCTGTTCCCCTACACCAAACGCTACCTGGGCACGCTGCGCAACCACTTCTCCACCCTGGGCGTGAACGGCATCAACGAGATGGTGCGCAACTTCACGGGTGACGCGCACGACATCACCAGCGAGCGCGGCCACGCGCTGGCGGTGCGCCTGCTCGACCATGTGCGCGCGCGCATGACCGCCTTCCAAGAAGAAACCGGACACCTCTACAACCTGGAAGCCACGCCGGCCGAAGGCACCACCTACCGCTTCGCCAAGGAAGACAAGAAACGCTGGCCCGCCATCGTGCAGGCCGGCACCGAAGATCGGCCTTATTACACGAACTCATCGCAGTTGCCCGTGGGCTGGACGAACGACCCGTTCGAGGCCCTGGCACGCCAGGAAGTGCTGCAGTCCAAATACACCGGCGGCACCGTGCTGCACCTGTACATGGGCGAGCGCTTGTCGAGCGGCGCCGCCTGCCGCGACCTGGTCAAGCGCTCGCTCACGCGCTTTCGCCTGCCCTACATCACCATCACGCCCACGTTTTCGATCTGCCCCACGCACGGTTACCTGGCGGGCGAGCACCCGTTCTGCCCGACGTGTGACGAAGAGCGGCTGGCAGCCAAGCGCGCGGCGCTGGCTGCTTGAGCCGCATGTTTGTTGGCCAATATTGGAGTCAGATAGGTCGCTCGCGCTCTTCCATCCAGCGCAAGAAGCTACCTGTTTGATCGTGAATCAGCAGGGCGGGGTAGACCCAGGTCCCTCCCTTGCCCTGTTGCCCCAGGGCGGCGCAGCACCCGCTGCGGCACGCTCTTTTTCAACCCCCAGGAGCACATACCCATGAGCCACTTTTCTGCCACCGAACACGCCGCCATCGCTGACATCCAGCTCACCGACGCCGAGCGCCAGCCCTGCGAGGTCTGGACCCGCGTCATGGGCTACCACCGCCCCGTGTCCAGCTTCAACGTGGGCAAACAGGGCGAGCACCAGGAGCGCCAGTTTTTCGCTGAATCGGCCTGTGGCCGCTGACCAGGCCACTCCCGGCACCATCGCGCCCATGCCGATCCCTGTCGGGCTGCCCACGCGGGCAGACGCAACGGCGGCACAGCCTTTGCGCGTGGGCGGCCTCACTCCGCTCACCACCATCGACTTCCCCGGCCGGCTCGCAGCGGTGGTGTATTGCCAGGGCTGCCCCTGGCGCTGCAGCTATTGCCACAACCCCGGACTGCTCGATGCCACGGTGCCCGCGGCCGTGCCGTGGCCGCAGGTGCTGGCGTTTCTCGAAACCCGCCGGGGCTTGCTCGATGGGGTCGTCTTTTCGGGGGGCGAACCGACCCTGCAGGCCGCATTGCCCGCTGCGCTGGCCGAGGTCCGGGCCATGGGCTTTCAAACCGCGCTGCACACGGGCGGCATGTACCCCGAGCGCCTCGCCGCCGTGCTGCCGCTGCTCGACTGGGTGGGGCTGGATATCAAGGGGCCCCTGAACGCCAGCGGTGCCTTCGACGCCATCACCCGCACCCCTGGCAGTGGTGCCAGAACGTTCGATGCCTTGCGCCGCCTGCTGGCCAGCGGCGTGGCCTGCGAATGCCGCACAACGTGGCACGCGGGGCTGTTTGGCGTGGAGGCCTTGCTTGAGCTGGCCGACACGCTGGCCGGGGAGGGCGTGGCGCATTGGGTGCTGCAGGAGTGCCGCGCGCCGGGGGCAGCGGCCTGGGGGTTGACGGCGCAGCAGGCCGCACGGCTGGGCGAGCGGTTTGCATCGTTTGCTGTGCGACGGGGGTGACGGTTGCAGGCGTTCCGTTCATGCCGCTGGGCATCGATCTGCGCGCAGTGCATGGCGCCCGCCGCGTCCCGATCCTCACTGCCCGCAAATCCTCAGCACCTCGGTCCCATACGCCTCCAGCTTCTTCGCACCCATGCCACTGATGCCTTGCAGGTCTTCGAGCGTGGCCGGGTTGCGTTCGGCAATGGCCGCCAGCGTGGCGTCGTGGAAGATCACATAGGCCGGCAGGTTGTGCTCGCGCGCCACCTCGGCGCGCCAGGCCTTGAGGTTGATGAAGCGCACCTGTGCATCCGGCCCCAGGTTGGCGGCTGCGGCGGGCGGGGCGCTGCCTTTGCGGCTGCGTTTGGCAGGGGGCGATGACACGGATTCGCGCAGCTGCACCGGCACCTCGCCCTTGAGCACGGCGCGCGAGCCTGCGGTAAGGCCCAGGGTGTCGAAGCTGTGGCCGCTCTCCAGCATGACTTTGTGCAGGCCCACGGCACCGGTGGCCAGCAGCTGGCGCAGCACGCCGCGCAGCTGTGCTTCGGAATAGTCCTTGCCCACGCCAAAGGTCGAGAGCTTGTCGTGGCCGAACTGCTGGACCTTCTCCGTGTCCTTGCCACGCACGATGTCCATGATGTGGCCGGTGCCGAAGGTCAGGCCGCTGGCCTGTTGCACGCGGTAGATGGTGGACAGCAGCTTGCGTGCCGCGTCCGTGCCGTCCCACACGGCGGGGGGGCTGATGCAGTTGTCGCAGTTGCCGCAGGGCGTGGAAGCTTCGCCAAAGTACGCCAGCAGCCGGACGCGCCGGCAGTCGGTGGCCTCGGCCAGCGCGAGCAGCGCATCGAGCTTGCCGCGCAGCGCCTGCTTGAACTCCTCGCCCGCCGGGCTTTCGTCGATCATGCGGCGCTGGTTGACCACGTCGTTCAGGCCATAGGCCATCCAGGCGTCGGCGTTCAGGCCATCGCGGCCCGCGCGGCCGGTCTCCTGGTAGTAGCCCTCGATGTTCTTGGGCATGTCCACATGGGCCACAAAGCGCACGTCGGGCTTGTCGATGCCCATGCCGAACGCAATGGTGGCCACCATCACGATGCCTTCCTCGCGCAAAAACCGGTCCTGGTTCTTCTGGCGCACCTTGGTATCGAGGCCCGCGTGGTAGGGCAGGGCGGTGTGGCCCGCGTCGCTCAGCGTGGCGGCCAGTTCTTCCACGCGCTTGCGCGACTGGCAGTACACCACGCCGGCCTCGCCCGCGTGCTCGCGTTCGATGAAGCGCAGCAGCTGCGTGGTCGCGTCCTTCTTCTCTTCTATGCGATAGCGGATGTTGGGCCGGTCAAAGCTGCTGATGAAGAGGCGCGCGTCTTCCAGCTGCAGCCGCTCGATGATGTCGGCGCGCGTCAGGTCGTCGGCCGTGGCCGTGAGCGCAATGCGCGGCACGCCCGCATAGCGCTCGTGCAGCACGCTGAGCGCGCGGTACTCGGGGCGGAAGTCGTGGCCCCATTGGCTGACGCAATGCGCCTCGTCAATCGCAAACAGCGAGAGGTGCCCGCCCTGGTACAGGCTGTCGAGCAGGCCCAGGAAACGCGGCGTGTTCAGCCGCTCGGGTGCGGCATACAGCAGCGTGATGTCGCCGGTCTGCAGGCGCAGCTCCACGTCCTGCGCCTCGTCAAAACTCAGTGTGGAGTTGAGAAATGCGGCAGAAACCCCCGCCTCGTGCAGCGCGCCCACCTGGTCGTGCATCAGCGCGATCAGCGGCGAGACCACGATGGTCACCCCGCGCCCCTGCTGCTGGCGCACGATGGCCGGCACCTGGTAGCACAGGCTCTTGCCGCCCCCCGTGGGCATCAGCACCAGCGCGTCGCTGCCGGCGATCACATGCTCGACGATGGCCTGCTGGGGACCGCGGAATTGTTCGTAGCCAAAGACGTCGTTGAGGACGGTGTGGGCGGGCGAGGCGGGAAGGGACGGACGGAGGGACAACGGAAACTCTGAATTTGATAGCTGGTAGCGCTTTTCCATCAAGCGCTGGAGGCCAATTTTTGCCTGAAACTGCGGGGCAAAACCTGCGCGCAGGCAAAGCGGCTATTGTGCGCCGAGCACCATCTCCCAGGGATTGATCAGCACCACGGGCGCGCTGACGAAGTCGCTCACGTTGCGCGTGACCACGGCCAGGCCATGTTCCAGTGCTGTCGCGGCGATCAGCGAATCAAAGGCTGCCATGGGCTTGCCCGCCGCCTCGGTCTGCGCGCAAAGGCGCGCCCAGTACCCCGCTGTGTCGCGCGTGAAAGCCAGAGCCCGTTGACCAAACCCCGCCTGCACCCCTGTCAGCCAATGGGCCAGCTCGCTTTGCCGGCGCGAAGGCGGCAGGCGAACGATGCCCCGCTCCAGTTCGGCCAAGGTCAGGGCCGAGACAAACAGGTCGGCAGATGCGCGCGCGCCCATCCAGTCCAGCACTGCGGGATGGGGAGCGGGCCGTACCAGTTCTGACAGCAGGCAAGTGTCCAGCAGGTATTTCACGCCAGGTCACTCCAGGGCCAACGTGCGGAGGGGTTCGGCTGACCGCGTCGTGTCCAGCGGCTCGCCGCGTGGCGCCTTCAACAGCAGGGAAACCAGCGCATCTTCGCCTGCCAGCCGCCGGTATTCGGGCGCTGCCAATAGCACTACGGCGTCGCTGCCGCGCCGGGTGACCAACTGGGGACCTTGGTTCAGTGCGCACTCCACCAGTTCACTGAAGCGGCTTTTGGCGTCTTGTAGCTGCCAAGCATGCATGATGGGTCCTTTTTTATCAGACTAGTCTGTCTAGTATGGTGGAGCGGCATGATCATGTCAATCGCATAGACGGTGCCAATCACCGGCTTACAATTCCGTCCGGTGCCCACCCTGCTTGCACACGAGCAAAAAAAGGCCGTTTTCTTGCTCTCCATTCATTTCATGCGGCCTCTATTCATAGAGTGCGCAGCCGGTGTTTAAACGTGTGCACTTTCCCGGCGTTGCGCGCTCGCTGAAGAAAGGTTTCACATGGACAACATCTCTTCGTTTGCGCGCCAGGCGCAAACCCACCTCCAAGCGATTGCGGGCGCCGGCAATGCCGTCGTCAAGCGGTCTCACGTCTACGAACTGATGGCCGCTGCGCTGGGGCTTGGCTCCCATGCCATCTTGAAGGCCCATGGCCTGCTGTGCCCTCTGCCGTCACAGCCGCTACTGGCGCACTACGGCGCCTTGCATCCTGGGCCTTGCGCTGCGCGGGCCGAGACCCTCGGCGTGGCCCGTGAGCGCTGCGGGCCCCTGGCGCAGGCCTTGTGCGCGGATATGGCAGCGAAGGCGCTGGGCCTGGTGCCATGGGAAGACATCCTTGGGGCCCTGCTTTCGGGCAGCCGAGAGCTTTACCGTGAAACACCGCGCGACGATGCGTACTACGAGTCACTTTACGCAGCGTTGGACGACGATCCCGACGCCTGGCCAGAAGATCCGGAACCCTTACGCCTGGACAGCCCCTTCGTGTGCCAAGCCTTGCAAAAGGCAGCCGAACAGGGCGAGGGGCGCGCCCACCTGGCGCTGGGTCTTCTGGTCGAGCGTGGAGCCCGCGTGGATGCTGGGCACCAGGGCGGAGACGACGCTGAGGAAGACGAAGACATGGACGACCTGCCCGATTCGCGGGCTGGCTTGTATTGGTACGAACGCCAGCAAAAGGGCGAGGTGCTGACGGGCGTCGAACTGGAATGGGCCGAGGGCTATGCAGAGCGCGTCCAGCGGCGCGCAGCGGCATCGCGTGACCTGGCCACGCGCAGCAGTACCGCCCGCGACCACTTCAACGCCGCCGCCGCATTGGGCCAGCACGATGCGTTGCTGCTGCTGGCAGACCGGTATGGCGATGATCGCTTCTTTGACCTTCAGGCGCCGCAGGTTCGTGCCGACCCTTTGTGGATTGCCGACCTCGCGCAACGCGTCGGCCGCTATGAATGGGCGCCCGCCTGGTTGGCATTGGCGGCCGAGCGTGGCGACATGCGGGCCATGCGAGAGCTCATGGAGTCGTGGCAGGCAGACGATTCTGTCAAGGTATGGACCTGGTTTCACTACGCCAGGTTGCTGGGTAAGGACCTCACTCAAGGTGACTACCGGGCCATTCACGAGGATGGCTCCAGCTACGACGACGATGTGGGTGGCCCCATGTTTGTGGACGGGATGGATGGCGTCGAGCTCCCGACAGTGGATGAATCCGTGCGCCAGGAAGCGCTGCGGGCGGCGCAATCCTTGTTTGCACGTATGAAGGTCGATTAATCCTGGCCGGGAAGCCGCGCAGCCCGGCTTTCTACAATAGAGGGCTATGCGAGCCCTTCACTACCCGGGCACCGATACGCGGGTGAGCGCTTCAAGGGTTTTCCGCGCGGCGTGAAGGGCAACAACGAGCTGCTGCCGAGCGTCCAGCGAAGCCCTGAAGCCGGGTCAGTCCAGCACGGTGCGCGCAATGATGTTGCGCTGGATTTCCGACGAGCCTTCGTAGATGCGCAGGATGCGTGCATCGCGCACATAGCGTTCGAGCGGCATGTCCCGCGTAAAGCCGTAGCCACCGTGGATCTGCAGGGCTGCATCGGTCACGAAAGCCACCATTTCCGAGGCGTAGAGCTTGCACATGGCCGATTGCAGCGTGAACGGCTGCCCCGCCTCGCGCAGCGCCAGGGCCTGCAGGGTCAGGCCCCAGGCGGCTTCCAGGCGCAGCTTCATGTCGGCCAGCATCCATTGGATGCCTTGTTTGCCCGACAGCGGCTCGCCGCCGATCTGGCGTGTCTTGGCCCATTGCACGGCCGCGTCCAGCGCCGCCTCGGCAATGCCCAGGGAGGTGGCCGCCACGTCGAGCCGGCTGTTGTCCAGCACCTTCATGGCGGTCTTGAAGCCGGTGCCCTCGGCGCCCAGGCGGTGGTCCAGCGGCACATCCACCGCGTCGAACGACACCTCAAAGGCGTGGCCACCACGGATACCCATGAGTTTTTCGGGCGACGAGACGTGCACGCCCGGCGTGCTGGTGGGCACGATGAAGGCGCTCACGCCACGCGCCCCGGCTGCCGGGTCGGTCTTGGCAAACACCACCAGAAATTGCGCCTTGCCCGCGTTGGAGATGAAGTGCTTGACGCCATCGATGCGGTACACCTCGCCCTGGGCGGTGGTGGTGCGCACGGCGCGCGTGCTCAATTCGGCCGGGTGGGAGCCGCCGCGTGGCTCGGTCAGTGCAAAACCGGCCAGCCATTCGCCGCTGGCGCAGCGCGGCAGCCAGCGCGCACGCTGTGCGTCGTCGCCACCGATCAGCACCGCGTCGGTGCCCAGGTAGTGCGCGCCGATCATCGATGACGTGGCGGCGCAGGCGCGGGATATTTCGACCAGCGACAGCAGCATGGCCGTGGGGGTCACCCCGGGGCCGCCAAATTGCTCTGGAATGTTCATTCCCATCACGCCCAGCGCGGACAGGCCCGGGACATGGCAGGTGGCGCACAGCCCCTCCTCGTCCAGCGCCTGCGCCTGGGGCGCCAGTGCTTCGGCAGCGTAGCGGGCCACGGCGTCGGCCAGTGCGCGGTCTTCTGTGGTGATGCCCATGCGTTCGGTCATGTGATGTCTCCTGGAGGGTTTTCAGTGGGTGGGGCCGAACACGCCTGCAGCGCGCAGTTCGGCCAGTTTTTCCATGCTGCAGCCGGCCAGTGCCATGAGCAGCGCGTCCGTGTGTTCGCCCAGGGCAGGCGCACGCTCGGCCCGGTTGGGTGCGGCGCTGCCAAAGCGCACCGGCTGGGTGGGCAGGCGCAGGCCGGGCAGGCGCTCGTCGTGCACCGGGCGCAGCAGTTCGCGCGCCACGGCCTGCGGCGACTCCAGCGCCTGCGCAATGTTCCAGATGGGGGCCGCGGGCACACCGGCGCTGTCCAGCAGGGCCACCACCTGCGCCACGGGCAGGGTGCCCGCCCAGGCATCAATCGCTTGCCGTAGTGCCGGCTCCGCCGCCGAGCGCGACTCGTCGGTGGCAAAGCGCGGGTCGCTGGCCAGCGCGGGCTGCGCCATGGCGGCGGCCAGCGCGTCAAACAGTTTCTTGTTGAGCACGGCCAGGGCAAAGTGGCCGTCCTGCGCGCGGTACACGCCAAACGGCGCGGACAGCGGGTGGCGGTTGCCCACGCGCCGCGCCGGTTTGCCGGTGAACAGGTAGCGTGCCATCGAGGTGGCCAGAAAGCTCAGCGTGGTGTCGAACATGGCCACATCCACATGCTGGCCCTGGCCGGTGCGCTGTGCTTGCAGCAGTGCCGCCAGCGTGGCCCAGGAGGCAAACAGCCCGGCCACCACGTCGGACACGGCCTCGCCCACCAGTGTGGGGGCGCCATCGGGCTCGCCTGTGGCCTCCATCAGGCCGCTCATGGCCTGCACGATGATGTCGTAGGCGGGCCGGTGCGCCAGTGGCCCGGTCTGGCCAAAGCCCGAGACGCTGACCACCACCAGCTTGGGGTTCAGTGCTTGCAGGCTGGCCGCGCCAATGCCCAGCCGCTCAGCCACGCCGGGGCGAAAGTTCTCCACCACCACATCAGCCTGCGCCGCCATGGAATGCACCAGCGCCACTGCTTCGGGGGACTTGAGGTCCAGCACCACGCTCTTCTTGTTGCGGTTCATGACAGTGAACAGCGCGCTTTCCCCGTTTTGCATGGGGCCAATGGCGCGGTAGTCGTCGCCCTGGGGCGGCTCGATCTTGATGACTTCGGCGCCCAAATCCGCGAGCAGGGCGGTCGAAAGCGGGCCAGCGAGCACCCGGGTGAAATCAAGAATGCGAATGCCGTCGAGCGGCAGTGTTGCGGGGGTCATGTTTGGGCTCCGACACATGTCAAAAATGCATCGTGGCGCACAATTGAATTAAAAGAAAGAATTGTTTTTTGATAAATTGGATCAATAAAAATGATGCAAATAAATCTGCGCCAGCTCGAATACTTTGCGGCCGCAGCCCACCACGGCGGTGCGGCGCGGGCCGCGCAGGCGCTGGGTGTGTCCCAGCCTTCGGTCTCCAAGGCCATTGCCGACCTGGAGGTGCTCTGGGGCGAAGCGCTGTTTGTGCGCCTGCATGCGCGGGGCATGGAGCTCACGGCCGCCGGCGTGGCGCGCCACCGCGCAGCCCAGGCCCTGCTGGAGCAGGCGCGCACCCTGGCCGGGCCGCGCTCGGGGGCGCTTGCGGGGTTGTTGCGTGTGGGGTGCCTGAGCACATTGGCCCCGCGCTGGCTGCCTGCCATCCTGGCGCATATGCGGGCAGCGCACCCGGCCATCGAGGTGCAATTCCACGAAGACGACACCGAGAACCTGATGCGCATGCTGGCGCGCGGGGCGCTGGATGTTGCCCTGCTGTACGACCTGGGCCTGGCACGCAGCGGTGTGCGACTCGAGCCGGTGGTGGACCTGGTGCCCTACGCCCTGCTGCCCTGGGGGCACCCGCTGGCGGCAGCCAGCAGCCTGCGTCTGAGCGAGCTGGCGCGCGAGCCCCTGGTGCTGATCAACCTGCCGCACAGCCGGGAGTATTTTTTGTCGCTGTTTCGCAGTGCGGGTGTCACGCCCCGCATCGTCTGCGAGTCCACTTCGCTGGAGACAGTGCGCGGCCTGGTCGCCAATGGGCTGGGCGTGTCCCTGCTGACGACGCGCCCGGTGAGCGACCGCAGCCATGACGGCAAGCGCGTTGCCTGCCGCAGGCTGCGGGGGCGTCTGGCAGCGCAGTCGGTGGTGCTGGCCTATCCGGACAGCGGTGCGACACCGGCGGCTCTGGCACAACCCTTTGCACGGGCCGTGCAGGCGGCGTTTGCCTCGCAGGCCGACGATCTGACGCGCAGGGCCAGCGTGCCGAACTGACCCTGCACAGGGGCGGGGGTTCGTATTAGGGTTTTACCTGTATATACAGGTACGGGCAGGGCTGCACAATGCGATGGCGTAGGGCGGCTGGGTGGATGCCGCCAACCCCACTTTGACGCTTCACACTGCAAAGGATTACCGTATGGTCCAGTCACTCATCAAGAATGCCGCACTGTTCGCAGTCGGCGCCGTCATCGCAGCCACGGCTGTTCCGGCCAGCGCACAGACCCGGATCACGCTGGGCATGTCGGGCTGGACCGGTTTTGCGCCGCTGACACTGGCCGACAAGGCCGGCATCTTCAAGAAAAACGGGCTGGAAGTGGATCTGCGCATGATTCCGCAGAAAGACCGCCACCTGGCCTTGGCGTCCGAAGCCATCCAGTGCGCCGCCACCACGATCGAAACGCACGTCGCCTGGAACGCCAATGGCGTGCCCATCGTGCAGATTTTCCAGATGGACAAGTCCTACGGCGCCGATGGCCTTGCGGTGCGCAACGACGTCAAGACCTTTGCCGACCTCAAGGGCAAGACCATTGGTGTCTCTGCCCCCGGCACCGCACCGTACTTTGGCCTGGCCTGGATGCTCAACAAGAACGGCATGACCCTCAAGGACGTGAAGCTGGTGTCGCTGGAGCCGCAACCCGCAGCCCAGGCCTTCATTTCGGGCCAGAACGATGGTGCCATGACCTACGAGCCCTACCTGTCCACTGTGCGCGCCAATCCGCAGGCCGGCAAGATTCTGGCCACCACGCTCGACTACCCCATGGTGATGGACACCGTGGGCTGCGCACCCACCTGGCTCAAGGCCAATCCGCAGGCCGCGCAGGCACTGGCCAACTCGTATTTCGAGGCGGTGGAGCTGATCAAGGCGGACCCGGCCAAAGCGCATGAAATCATGGGCGCCGCCGTCAAGCAAAGCGGCGAGCAGTTTGCCAAGTCGGCGGGCTTCCTGCGCTGGCAGGACAAGGCGGCCAACCAGAAATTCTTTGCGGGAGACCTCATGCAGTTCATGAAGGACTCGGTGCCCATCCTGCTGGAGGCCGGTGTGATCCGCAAGGCGCCGGCTGACCTCAACGCCACCTTCGACGCCAGTTTCATCAAGTAAGCCGGAGCCATTCCGCCATGCAAACCAATTCTGTTTCCACGCCGGTGCGCGGTATGGCGTCGGTGCCGGTCGTCCGGCGCAAGCGTTCCATCAAGCCGCTGGACCCCATCAGTCCGCGCCTGCAATCCCTGCTGGGCATGGGCTTCTTTGTCCTGTTCGTGCTGGTGTGGGCAGGGTTCACGCTGGGTGGTTTGGTCTCGCCCACCTTCCTCGCCAGCCCGGTCACCATGGTGCAGGAAGGCTGGTTGCTGTTCACCGAGTACAACTTCCTGCACGACATCGGCATGACGGTGTGGCGCGTGATGGGGGGCTTTGTGCTGGCCACGGCCATCGCGGTGCCGCTGGGCATTGCCATGGGCGCCTACAAGCCGGTGGAGGCGTTCTTCGAGCCCTTCGTTTCGTTTTGCCGCTACTTGCCTGCGTCGGCTTTCATCCCGCTCCTGATCCTGTGGGCCGGCATTGGTGAGACGCAAAAACTCCTGGTCATCTTCATTGGCTCGGTGTTCCAGATCGTGCTGATGGTGGCGGTCACCGTGGGGGGCGCCCGGCGTGACCTGGTCGAGGCGGCCTACACCCTGGGTGCCGGCAGCAGCGGCATCGTGCGCCGCGTGCTCATTCCCGGCGCCGCGCCGGGAATAGCCGAAACGCTGCGCCTGGTGCTGGGCTGGGCCTGGACCTACGTCATCGTGGCAGAGCTGATCGGCTCTGCCTCGGGCATCGGCCACATGATCATGGACAGCCAGGCCCTGCTCAATACCGGGCAGATCATCTTCGGCATCATCATCATCGGCATCATCGGTTTGATCTCGGATCTGGCGTTCAAGACGCTCAACCGCCGCCTGTTCGCCTGGAGCAACCTGTAATGAGCGCACTGAACCAACTGTCCATCCGCGGCGTCTCGCGCACCTTCACTTCGGCGCGCGGCCAGGCCACGCAGGCTTTGCTGCCCGTGGATTTTGAGGTGCGCGAAAACGATTTCGTCACCATTCTGGGCCCCTCGGGCTGTGGCAAATCGACGATGCTGCGCATCGTGGCCGGCCTGGACTTTCCGACCACCGGGCAGGTGGTGCTCGACGGACGGCCGGTCGAGGGCCCCGGCGCCGACCGCGGCATGGTGTTCCAGAGCTACACGCTGTTCCCCTGGCTGACCATCGAGCAGAACATTCGCTTCGGCTTGCGCGAGCGTGGCATGGGTGCTGCGCAGCAAAAAGAGCGCAGCGACTACTTCATCAGCAAGGTGGGCCTGCGCGGCTTCGAGCAGCATTTTCCCAAGCAGCTCTCGGGTGGCATGCAGCAGCGCACGGCGATTGCCCGCGCGCTGGCCAACGACCCCAAGATTCTGCTCATGGACGAGCCCTTTGGTGCCCTCGACAACCAGACCCGCGTACTCATGCAGGAGTTGCTGCTGGGCATCTGGGAGGCTGAGCGCAAGACGGTGATGTTCGTCACGCACGACATCGATGAAGCCATCTTCATGGCCAACCGCGTGGCGGTGTTCAGTGCCCGGCCCGGCCGCATCAAGACCGAGCTGGCGGTAGACTTGCCGCACCCGCGCCATTACACGATCAAGACCAGCCCCGAGTTCATGGACCTCAAAGCCCGTTTGACGGAAGAGATCCGGGCCGAGTCGCTGGCCGCCGATCTGCATTGAACCGCCTGCAACGTTGCCCGCCATGACCCACCCCACCGTTCGCCGTTCTCGCCATGCCGCGCATCCGGCCCGCAGTGCGCTTGCGCCCGCACAGGCCATGGCGCTGTACGAGCAGATCAAAGACCACATCTCGCGCAAGATCCAGGAAGGTGTCTGGCGCGCCGGTGACCGGCTGCCTTCCGAAAACGATCTGGTGATCCAGTTCGGCGTCTCCCGCATGACGGTGAACCGCGCCCTGCGCGAACTGGTCGAGCAGGGTCGCATCGTGCGGGTGGCCGGGGTGGGCAGCTTTGTGGCCGAAGACAAGCCCCAGTCCACCCTGCTGCAGATCGCCAACCTGGCGACCGAGATCCGCCAGCGCGGGCACGACTACCGTTGCGACCTGCTTTCGGTCGAGCGCATTTCGGCCAGCCTGGAGGTGGCCGCTGCGCTGGACCTGCGCACGGGCGAGTCGGTCTTCCATTCGCTGTGCATCCACCGCGAGGACGGCGTGCCGGTCCAGCTGGAAGACCGCTATGTCCATCCCGGCCAGGTGCCGCAATTCACCCAGCAGGATTTCTCGCAGCAGCAGCCTTCCGAATACCTGGTGCGCAATGTCCCCTTCGACCAGATCGAGCATGTGGTCGATGCCGTCATGCCCACACCAGAGCAGGCGGCGCTGCTGGAGATGAACGTGGCCGAGCCCTGTCTGCTGCTCACGCGGCGCACCTGGTCGCGCGGCGTCCCCATCACCGTGGTTCGTTGCCTGCACCCCGCCTCGCGTTACCGGCTGGGCAGCCGATTCCGCACCGACGGCAACCCGCTCCAGGGCTGAAACCCTCTCTCCACCCTCTTCGCATTGCGCTCACGGTTACTTGTCTATACAGGATCATTCCATGTCTACCACCACCCTGTCCCCACTGACCCTGCGTCCTGGAAATGTCACGCTGGCCGAGCTGCGCCGTATCCATGCCGCGCCCCTGCCGTTGATCCTCGATCCGGCGGCAGGCGCAGGCATGCAGGCATCGCAAGCCACGGTGCAGCGCATCGTCGATGAAGACCAGGTGGTCTATGGCATCAACACCGGTTTTGGCAAGCTCGCCAGCACCAAGATCGCCCACGAGCGCCTGGCCGAGCTGCAGCGCAACCTGGTGCTGTCGCACAGCGTCGGCACGGGCGATGCATTGCCCGACGAGGTGGTGCGGCTCATCCTCGCGACCAAGGCCATCAGCCTGGCGCGCGGGCACTCGGGCATCCGGCCCGAGATCGTGGACGCGCTCCTGGCCATGGCCAATGCCAACGTGTTGCCCGTGATTCCGGCCAAGGGCTCGGTGGGGGCGTCGGGCGACCTGGCGCCGCTGGCCCACCTGGCCTGCGTGCTGATCGGGGAAGGGCAGGCCAAGGTCAACGGCAGTGTGATTTCGGGGGCGGAGGCCATGCGCTCCATCGGTTTGCAGCCGTTCGTGCTGGGCCCCAAGGAGGGGCTGGCGCTGCTCAACGGCACGCAGGTGTCCACCTCGCTCGCGCTGGCCGGGCTGTTCGGCGCCGAGAGCGTGTTGGCCGCCGCGCTGGTGGCGGGCTGCCTGTCGCTCGAAGCCATCAAGGGTTCGGTCAAGCCGTTTGACGCGCGCATCCACGAAGCGCGCGGCCAGGCCGGTCAGATCGCCGTGGCGGCTGCCGTGCGCGCGCTGCTCGACGGCAGTGCCATCGACACCTCGCACCCCCACTGCGGCCGCGTGCAGGACCCATATTCGATCCGCTGCGTGCCGCAGGTGATGGGGGCGTGCCTCGATAACCTGCACCACGCTGCGCGCGTGCTTACCACCGAGGCGAATGCGGCGTCGGACAACCCGCTGGTGTTCAGCAATGGCGATGTGATCTCCGGCGGCAACTTCCATGCCGAACCCGTGGCCTTTGCGGCGGACATCCTTGCGCTGGCCGTGGCCGAGATCGGCGCCATCTCCGAGCGCCGCCTGTCGCTGCTGCTGGACCCCGGCCTCTCGGGCCTGCCCGCCTTCCTGATCCGCGACAGCGGCGTGAACTCGGGCTTCATGATTGCGCAGGTCACCGCCGCCGCCCTGGCCGCCGAAAACCAGTGCCTGGCCAACCCCAGCAGCGTGACCAGCCTGCCGACGTCGGCCAACCAGGAAGACCATGTCTCCATGGCCACCTACGGCGCACGCCGCCTGGCCGACATGGTGCGCAATGCGGCGGTGATGGTCGGCATCGAGGCCATGGCCGCTGCGCAGGGCATGGAGTTTGACCGGAGGCCGGTGGCCCCCACGCTCGGCACTGACGTGTCCTCGCTGCCCCCCGAGGGGGCGCAGCCAGCCTTGGGGCGGCCCGGCGGCTGGCTGAAATCCTCACCCCTCATCGAAGCCCAGTTCGCTGCCATCCGCCAGCGCGTGGCCTATCTGGAGCAAGACCGCTACCTCGCGCCCGACATCGAGTCCATGCGCGAATGGGCGCAGCAGTCCGCATGGCCTGCAGCGCTGGCGCAATGCCTGCCCAGCCACGCCTGAGCCCTTCATCTTCCCGCCTACGTACTTTCAGGAGCTCGTCATGAATACCATGAGCGTCCCGCCCCACGCACCAGTGAGTGGCGTCGAAACCCGAACCATCGACATGGTTCCCGAGCGCGAGCGCCACGGCTCCCCGCGCAGCCAGTTCACCTTGTGGTTCGGCGCCAATCTGCAGATCACCGCCGTGGTGGATGGCGCGCTGGCCATCATCTTCGGTGTGGACGCGATGACGGCCATCATGGGCCTGTTGATCGGCAACATCCTCGGTGGCGCAGTGATGGCTCTGCACTCGGCCCAGGGCCCGCGCATGGGGTTGCCGCAGATGATTTCGAGCCGGGTGCAGTTCGGCGTCAAGGGCGCGGCGCTGCCGCTGATCCTGGTCATCGTGATGTACCTCGGGTTCGCCGCCACCGGCACGGTGCTGTCGGGCCAGGCGATCAACAGCATGTTCGGCGTGACTGCACCGGCGTTCGGCATCGTTGTCTTCGGCAGTCTGACGGCCATCGTTGCGACGGCTGGCTATCGCCTGATCCACCAGCTGGGCAAGATCGCCAGCATCGTGGGCATCTTCGGCTGGCTGTTTCTGGCGTACCAGCTGTTTCGCCAGTACGACGTGAGCGCTGCGTTCGGGCACACGGCATTCAGCGTGCCGACGCTCTTGCTGGCGATCTCGCTTTCGGCAGGCTGGCAGCTGACATTTGCGCCCTATGTCGCCGACTATTCGCGCTACCTGCCGTCCCACACCCCCGCCGCCTCGACGTTCTGGACGACCTTCCTCGGCACAGCCCTGGGCGCGCAGATCGCGATGACTTTCGGCGTGCTGGTGGCGGCGGTGTCGGGCGCCGCCTTCCTGAAGAACCAGGTAGGTTTCATGGGCGGTCTGGCCGGCCCGGGTGCCGCGGTGGTGATCTACCTGGTGATTGTGATGGGCAAGCTGACGGTCAACTGCCTGAACGCCTATGGCGGCTTTATGTCGATGCTGACCACCGTCAGCGCTTTCAACCACAGGACACGGGTTTCGCCGCTGGCGCGCATGCTGTTCATCGTTGGCTTCGTCGCCGTGTCGATGGTGATCGCGCTGGCGGCCAGTGCCGACTTTCTGAACAATTTCAAGAACTTCGTGCTGCTGCTGCTGGCCGTGTTCGTGCCTTGGAGCGCAGTCAACCTGGTGGACTACTACCTGGTCTCCAAGGAGCGGGTGGACATCCCGGCGCTGTACGACAGCCAAGGCCGCTACGGCAGCTACAACTGGATCGCCCTGGGCTGCTACGTGCTCGGTATCGTCGTTCAGATTCCGTTCCTGGCCCAGAAGATGTACACCGGTCCTTTCACCAAGATGCTGGGCGGTGCCGATATTTCCTGGATCGTGAGCTTGATCGTTACCGCGCTGGTGTACTACCCGCTGGCGAAAAAGACGATGAAAGTCCCGGCCGGGATGATCTTTCCCGCCGCCGATGTGCCGGGCGTCAAGACATCCACGAAACCGGCGGATACGACCTTGCGCGGTGCCCGGTGCACCGGTTGATTCGACGCCGTTTCTCTCACCGAAATTTTCACTCTACCCACCCCCACCTCTAATGGAGATCGCCATGAACGCCCCCGAAAAATTTGTTTCCACCGACCCCCGCTTCGATGCCAGCCGCGTGATTCGCGCGCCGCGCGGAACCGAACTCAGCTGCAAGAACTGGCTGACCGAAGCGGCCTACCGCATGATCCAGAACAACCTGGACGCCGAAGTGGCGGAAGATCCGAAAAACCTGGTCGTCTACGGCGGCATTGGCCGCGCCGCCCGCAACTGGGAATGCTTCGACCAGATCCTGGCCTCGCTCAAGGACCTGAACAGCGACGAAACCCTGCTGGTGCAGTCGGGCAAGCCGGTGGGCGTTTTCAAGACGCATGAGAACGCGCCGCGCGTGCTGATTGCCAACTCCAACCTGGTGCCCAAGTGGGCCAACTGGGAACACTTCAACGAACTGGACCGCAAGGGCCTGTTCATGTACGGCCAGATGACGGCCGGTAGCTGGATTTACATCGGCAGCCAGGGCATCGTGCAGGGCACCTTTGAAACGTTCGTCGAGGCCGGCCGGCAGCACTACAACAACAGCCTGGCAGGCAAGTGGATTCTCACCGCCGGTCTGGGCGGCATGGGGGGGGCGCAGCCGCTGGCCGCCACGCTGGCTGGCGCCTGCTCGCTCAACATCGAGTGCCAGCAGTCCAGCATCGACTTTCGTCTGCGCACCCGCTATGTGGACAAGCAGGCCCGCGACATCGACCACGCGCTCGAACTCATCGCGCAGCACACGGCGGCCAAGGAAGCCATTTCCATTGCGCTGCTGGGCAATGCGGCCGATATCGTCCCCGAGCTGGTGCGCCGCGCCAAGGCGGGCGCCATCCGCCCCGATCTGGTGACCGACCAGACCTCCGCGCACGATCTCATCAACGGTTACCTGCCCTCGGGCTGGAGCGTGGCGCAGTGGAAGGCCGCGCAAAAAGATCCCGCGCAGCACGCCGCGCTGACCGATGCCGCGGCCAAATCCTGCGCCGTGCACGTGCAGGCCATGCTGGACTTCCAGGCCATGGGCATCCCGACCGTGGACTACGGCAACAACATCCGCCAGGTGGCCTTCGACCAGGGCGTGGCAAATGCCTTCGACTTTCCCGGTTTCGTGCCCGCCTACATCCGCCCGTTGTTCTGCGAAGGCAAGGGGCCGTTCCGCTGGGTGGCGCTCTCGGGCGACCCGGAAGATATCTACAAGACCGACGCCAAGCTCAAGGAGCTGTTCCCCAACGACAAGCCGCTGCACCGCTGGCTCGACATGGCACGTGAACGCATCGCTTTTCAGGGGCTGCCAGCGCGCATCTGCTGGCTGGGCCTGGGCGAACGCGACAAGGCCGGCCTGGCCTTCAACGAAATGGTGAAGAACGGTGAGCTGAAGGCCCCCATCGTCATTGGCCGGGACCACCTCGACACTGGCTCGGTCGCCAGCCCCAACCGCGAGACGGAAGCCATGAAGGACGGCACCGACGCCGTGAGCGACTGGCCGCTGCTCAATGCGCTGCTCAATACGGCGGGGGGCGCCACCTGGGTCAGCCTGCACCATGGCGGCGGCGTGGGCATGGGTTATTCGCAGCACTCGGGCATGGTCATCGTGGCCGACGGCACCGATGCTGCGAGGGAGCGCCTGGCGCGCGTGCTGGTCAACGACTGCGGCAGCGGCGTGATGCGCCATGCGGACGCGGGTTATGAGCTGGCCATCGCCACGGCGAAGAAGCAGGGGCTCAAGCTCCCCATGGTCAAGTAAGCACCCGCCATGCAGCGTTTTGACCTGGCCACCACGCCCTGCACCCCGTGGAAGAACGGTGGCGGGGCCACGCGCGAACTGGCCTGCTGGCCACCCGGCGCCGATATGGAACATTTCGACTGGCGGGTCAGCGTGGCCACGATTGCGCAGAGCGGCCCGTTCTCGCGCTTTGCCGGGGTGGACCGGGTCATCACCTTGCTGACGGGCGATGGCGTGCACCTGCGCCAGCCAGACGCCGGCATCGACCACCGTCTGGAACGACCGCTGCAGCCCTTTGCCTTTGCGGGCGACGGTGGCATGGACTGCGATCTGCTGGGCGGTGTGTCGCAGGATTTCAACCTGATGACGCGCCGGGGCCGCTGGCAGGGCGCAGTGCAGGTGCTGAGAAGCCCAGCGGTTCTGCCGGCCCGGCCTGCCGGTCTGCTGTTGGCGGTGCAGGGCGGCTGGACCATCGCGCCCCTGGCTGCCGTGGGTGGGCAGGCCGTGGTGCTGGCGCCGGATACCGGCGTGTGCTGGGCCCATGAGGACTGCGGCTGGAGCGCGGTGCCCGAGTCCAGCGCAGGCGACAGCGTGCTCCTGCACGTGCTGCTGGAGCCGGTAGGAAGTGCTTGCCAAGGCAGCAGAAATCTTCATGAAAATGACCTGTCACGCTTATTCAACAAGCGCTAACAGCTATCCACACCATAGTTTTTCGGAGTGCGCATGATGTCTCCCACTTCTTCCGCCGATGGCGTGTGGCGCAACCTGCGCCTGGCGCCCGGGCTCGCCGTGCCCGATGTGGCTTTGCCGGCAGGGGAGCTTGCCGCCGTCGTGGTGCAAGACGGCATGCTGCGCTGGGTTGGCCCCACGGGCGCCGTGCCCGCCGCCCATGCCGCGCTGCCGCAGCGCGATGGCGGCGGCGCGCTTGCCACGCCGGGCCTGGTGGACTGCCACACCCATCTGGTCTATGGCGGCCAGCGTGCGAATGAATTTGCCATGCGCCTGGCCGGTGCCAGCTACGAAGAGATCGCCCAGGCGGGCGGCGGCATTGTCTCCAGCGTGAACGCCACGCGCACGGCGAGTGAAGACGCCTTGTTTGCCCTGGCCGCCCCGCGCCTGCAGGCGCTGCTCGACGAAGGCGTGTGTGCCATCGAAATCAAGTCCGGCTACGGCCTGGCGCTGGAGCACGAGCGCAAGCAGCTGCGCGTGGCCCGCCGCCTGGGCAAAACCTTTGGCGTGACGGTGCGCACCACCTTCCTGGGCGCGCATGCGCTGCCACCGGAATACGCGGGCCGCAGCCAGGACTACATCGACCTGGTGTGCCAGGAGATGCTGCCCGCGCTGGCCGCCGAGGGCCTGGTGGATGCGGTCGATGTGTTCTGCGAGCGCATCGCCTTCACGCTGGCCGAGACCGAGCAGGTCTTCCGCGCCGCGCAGCAACTCGGTCTCCCCGTCAAGCTGCACGCCGAGCAGATCTCGGACATGGGTGGCTCGGCGCTGGCCGCACGCTATGGCGCCTTGTCGTGCGACCACATCGAGCATTTGTCGCAGGCCGGTATCGACGCCATGCAGGCCGCTGGCACCGTCGCCGTGCTGCTGCCCGGTGCCTACTACACGCTGCGCGACACGCAGCTGCCGCCCATTGCGCAACTTCGCGCTGCGGGTGTGCCCATGGCCGTGTCCACCGACCACAACCCTGGCACTTCGCCGTGCTTAAGCCTGCTGCTCATGGCCAACATGGCCTGCACGCTGTTCCGTCTGACGGTGCCCGAGGCGCTGGCGGGCATCACCACCCACGCCGCCCGCGCGCTGGGCCTGCAGGACTCGCTCGGCCTCATCGCCTCGGGCCGGCCTGCCAATTTCGTGCTGTGGCCCGTGGCTGAAGCGGCTGAACTGGCCTACTGGTTTGGGCACAAGCCTGCGGCCACCATCGTGCGCCAGGGCCGCGTGGCGAACGATGGCATGGGAATCTGCGCCGCACAAGGAGCCCGCCATGGCGCGTGATCACGAATTGACAGGCCGCAGCCTCTTCGCGGCCCACGCCTTGCTGCCCAACGGATGGGCGCGCAACGTGCTGGTGCAATGGGACGGCGACGGTTGCATCATGGGTGTGGCGGCCGACTCGGTGGCGCCAGCGGGGGTGCCCGTGGCGAAAGGGCCGCTGCTGCCCGGCATGCCCAACTTGCATTCGCACGCGTTCCAGCGCGCTTTTGCGGGCTTGACCGAATACCGTGCAGAAAGCCAGGACAGCTTCTGGAGCTGGCGCAACCTGATGTACCGCTTTGCAGCACGCATCACGCCGGAATCGCTGGAAGCCATCGCCACCTGGCTGTATGTGGAGATGCTGGAGGCGGGTTACACCGCGGTGTGCGAGTTCCACTACGTGCACCACGACCAGGGTGGCACGCCCTACGCGGATGATGCCACGCTGTCGCTGGCCTTGCTGCGCGCCGCGCGCAACGCGGGCATGGGCATCACCTTGCTGCCCGTGCTCTACCAGACCAGCGGGTTTGGTGGCAGGCCGCCCCGCCAAGACCAGGCCCGGTTCATTCGCAGTACGGACAATATGCTCTCATTATTAGAGCGTTTGGCGCCCGCCACGCAGGCGCAAAAGGCTGCTCTGGGTCTGGCGCCGCATTCCCTGCGGGCCGTGCCTCCCGACAGCCTGGCGGCTGCCGTGCGCGGCCTCACCGCGCTGAATCCGCAGGCCCCCATCCACATTCACATAGCGGAGCAGACGCAGGAAGTCGAGGACTGCATCGCCTGGAGTGGCCAGCGCCCCGTGCAATGGCTGCTTCAGCACGCCCCCGTGGATGCGCGCTGGTGCCTGGTGCACGCCACGCACATGACGCCTGCCGAATACGCGGGCGCTGCCCGCAGTGGCGCCGTGGCGGGCATCTGCCCCACCACCGAGGCCAACCTGGGTGACGGCATCTTCGACATGCCGCTGTGGCTGCAGCACGGCGGTCGCTGGGGTGTGGGCTCGGACAGCCACGCCTGCGTGAATGCGGCCGAAGAATTGCTGATGCTCGAATACAGCCAGCGCCTGCAGCGCCGCCAGCGCAACGTGCTGGCCAGCACCGCACAGGCCGAGGTGGCCGCCGCCATGACCTTGCAGGCCGTGCAGGGAGGGGCGCAGGCCGCCGGGCGTGCCATCGCCGGTCTGGCGGTGGGCCAGCAGGCCGACATGGTGGTGCTCGATGCGCACCATGTGGCGCTGCGCGACCTGCCGCCGCACAGCATGCTCTCGGCCCATGTGTTTGGCAGCCACCGCACCTCGGCCATCGACAGCCTGTGGGTGGCGGGCGTGTGCCGCGTATCCCAAGGCCGCCATGCACTGCACGAGACGGCCGCGCAGGCCTTTGTGGCGGCGCGTTCTGCCACCATTGCGCCGGATTGATGCAGGCCCCAACCCACTCCTACCCCTTGACGGAATCCACCATGACCGATACCACCCACCCACCATTCGTCTTTCACCAGGGCACACAGCCGCTGCTCATCTCCATGCCCCATGCGGGCACCTATGTGCCGCCCGCCCTGGCCGCCCGCTTCACCGACGAGGCCTGCCAGGTGCCCGACACCGACTGGCACATGGACCGCCTGTATGCCTTTGCCCGCGACATGGGGGCCTCGATCCTGGTGGCCACCCATTCGCGCTATGTGGTGGACCTGAACCGCCCGCCCGACGGGGCAAGCCTGTACCCGGGCCAGAGCGTGACGGGGCTGTGCCCGGTGGACACGTTTGACGACACGCCCATCTATGCGCGTGGCGATGTGCCGGACGAGGCCGAGACGGCGGCACGGCGCGAGGCGATCTGGGCGCCTTACCACGCCCAGCTGCGCGCCGAACTCGACCGCATCCGCGCCCGGCACGGCGTGGCCATGCTGTGGGATGCGCACTCGATCCGCTCGGTGCTTCCGCGCTTCTTCGAGGGCAAGTTGCCGGACCTGAACCTGGGCACCGCCAACGGCGCGAGCTGTGACACCGCACTGGCGCAGGAAATCCTGGCCATCGCCAAGGCCGCCACGGGATACACCGCCGTGCTCAATGGCCGATTCCAGGGCGGATACATCACGCGCCACTATGGCCAGCCTGGGCAGGGGGTGCATGCCATCCAGCTGGAGATGTCCCAATGCAGCTACATGCAGGAGGCGTTGCCGTTTGACTACCTGCCCGCGCTGGCCGAGCAGGTGCAGCCGCACCTGCGGCGCATGCTGGAGGCGGTGCTGGGATTTGCGCGCAAGGCGGCGTAAAGCCGGGCCACAACCCTTGCGTGCGAGCGTGCAGGGCGTCTTTCCTACAATCGCCCCATGCAAGCCCTTCACTACACCCGCGCCGCGCCACTGCCCGACATCCTCGCCCAACGCATCGTCATCCTCGACGGTGCCATGGGCACCATGATCCAGCGCTTCAGGCTGGGCGAGGCGCAGTACCGGGGCGAGGGCTACACGGCCCCCGATGGCGCGGGCGATCGGTTCAAGGACTTTCCGCGCGACGTGAAGGGCAACAACGAGCTGCTCAGCATCACGCGGCCCGACGTGATCCGCGACATCCACGAACGGTATCTCGCCGCCGGGGCCGACCTGATCGAGACCAACACCTTCGGCGCCACATCGATCGCGCAGGAGGACTACAAGATGGCCCACCTGGCGCGCGAGATGAACCTGCGCTCGGCCCAGCTGGCCCGCGCCGCCTGCGACAAATACAGCACGCCCGACAAGCCCCGCTTCGTGGTCGGCGCCCTGGGCCCCACGCCCAAGACGGCCAGCATCAGCCCCGACGTGAACGACCCCGGCGCGCGCAACATCGATTTCGAGCAGCTGCGTGCCGCCTACTACGAACAGGTCGAGGCACTGGTCGAGGGCGGCGCCGACGTGCTGCTGGTCGAGACGATTTTTGACACCCTCAACGCCAAGGCGGCGCTGTTTGCCATCGACGAGTATTTCGAGAAGAGCGGCGAGCGCCTGCCCCTGATCATCAGCGGAACCGTCACCGATGCCTCCGGCCGCATCCTGTCGGGCCAGACCGTGACGGCCTTCTGGCACAGCGTGCGCCACGCCCGTCCGCTGGCCATTGGCCTCAATTGCGCCCTGGGCGCCACGCTGATGCGCCCCTATATCCAGGAGCTGAACCGCGTGGCGGAAGACACCTTCATCAGCTGCTACCCCAACGCCGGCCTGCCCAACCCCATGAGCGACACCGGCTTTGACGAGACGCCCGAGGTGACGAGCCGGCTGGTGCACGAGTTTGCGGCCGAGGGGCTGGTGAACATCGTGGGCGGCTGCTGCGGCACCACGCCCGACCACATTGGTGCCATTGCCCAGGCGGTGGCGCCGGTGAAGACGCGGCAACTCTTCTACCGGGAACCCGCCTGAGTGGCTGGAGCAGCGTGCCAAGCTGGTGCGCGCCGATTTCACCCAGGCCGTCGAAGAGCCCTGGCGCAGCCGTGCGCGGGAGTGGAACCGGGTCGCGTGGTGCCGCGGCCCTGCCGGTGGGGTGGCTGCGGTTTTACACCACCCCCTTGGCGCGCAGGGCGGCGATGCGCTGGTCGTCCACGCCCAGGCGTTCGCGCAAGACCTGCTCGGTGTGCTGGCCCAGGGCCGGTGGTGCATGGCGCAGGGTGGGCGGCGTGTCTGACAGGCGCATCGGGCTGGCCGTGGTCACCACGCGGTTGATGTGCTCGCCCGCTGGCGGCTGGGCGCCGGGGTAGCGCTCCTGCTCCACGCGCAGGCCCCGGTATTGCACCTGGGGGTCGTCAAAGGCCTGGCCGATATGGTTGATGGGGCCGCAGGGCACGGCCTTGTCTTCCAGCAGACGGACCCATTCGGCCATGGGCCGCGTGCGCGTGAGTGCGCTCATCATGGGGATGAGGGTGTCGCGGTGCCTGACGCGGCCGGCGTTGGTGGTGAAGCGCGCATCCTGCGCCCAGTCCACGCCGGCGGCGGCGCAAAAGCGCGCGAACTGCCCGTCGTTGCCGATGGCCAGCAGCACGTTGCCGTCCTGCGTGGGGAAATCCTGGTAGGGCACGACGCTGGGGTGGGTGTTGCCCTGGCGCTGGGGCACGCTGCCGGAGTTGAGGTATCCCGTGCCCTGGTTGGCCAGGATGGCCATGGCCACGTCCAGCAGGGCCATGTCGATGTGCTGGCCGCGGCCCGTGTGGTGGCGTGCTTCCACGGCGCTGAGGATGGCGCTGGTGGCGTACATGCCGGTGAACAGGTCGATCACGGCCACCCCCACGCGCAAGGGGCCGCCGCCGGGCTCGGCGTCGGCGTGGCCGGTGATGCTCATGAGCCCGCTCATGGCCTGCACCAGCATGTCGTAGCCAGCGCGCGATGCATAGGGCCCGGTCTGGCCAAAGCCCGTGACCGAGCAGTAGATCAGGCGCGGGTTGAGGCGGCTCAGGCTGGCGTAGTCCAGGCCGTAGCGCGCCAGGCCGCCAGTCTTGAAGTTTTCCACCAGCACGTCGCTCTGGCTGGCCAGTTCGCGGATGAGTTCCTGGCCCTCGGGCGTGGCCATGTCCACGGTGACCGAGCGCTTGTTGCGGTTGCAGGCGGCGAAGTAGCGGGCGTTGTCGGTGGGTGCGCCGGCCGCGTCGGCAAAAAAGGGCGGGCCCCAGTGGCGCGTGTCGTCGCCCTCGCCGGGCTTTTCGATCTTGATCACGTCGGCGCCCATGTCGGCCAGGTTCTGGGTGCACCAGGGGCCGGCGAGCACGCGCGAGAGGTCGAGCACGCGCAGGTGGCCCAAAGCCCCCACGCGTTGCGCCGCCGCACTGTGCGGGGCAGGGGAGGCAGGGGTGGTGGCGGAGGGGGTGGTGGCCATGGCGTCTTTCGGTGGTGCCTGTAGTGTGGCCTGCATCTGGCAGGCAAGGTCGCCATCCTAGAGCGGTGGCGCGCGCGGCGGCTTTGCTTTTGCTGAAGGCGGCGTTTGTGTCTGTGCAGGGCAGGGCCGAAGCACCGGGGCGCGGCCCCCGCCTCTCTACAATGCGCGCATGGCCATGCATTTCGATCTTGTAGACCTGCGCCTGATGGTGCACATCGCCGACGCCAACAGCATGACGCGTGGCGCGGAACTCTCTTTCATCTCCCTGCCCGCGGCCAGTACGCGCATCAAGAACCTGGAAGAAAGCATCGGCACCAAGCTGCTGTACCGCACCAGCCAGGGCGTGACGCTGACCCCGCCGGGCCAGGCCTTCGTGACCCATGCGCGCATGGTGCTGGGCCAGATCGAGCACCTGCGCGGCGACATGCAGGAGTATGTGCGCGGCATCAAGGGCCATGTGCGCGTGTTTGCCAACACCACCTCGCTGGGCGAGTTCCTGCCGCCCGTGCTGCGCCACTACCTGCGCCGCAATCCGGACGTGAACATCGACCTGCGCGAGCGCCTGTCGCACGACATCGTGCGCGCCGTGACCGAGGG
>JANJSZ010000091.1 GCA_024711405.1 Acidovorax sp. | reverse complement strand
CGCTACAGCCTCTGGGTGGCCGATGCGGACGGCGAGAATGCGCAGTCCGCCTTGTCCAGTCCCGAGCCGATCATTTCTCCGGCCTGGTCGCCCAATGGCGGGCAGATTGCCTATGTGTCGTTCGAGTCGCGCAAACCCGTGGTGTATGTGCACGACGTGGCAACGGGTCGGCGCCGGCTCATCGCCAATTTCCGCGGCTCCAACAGCGCGCCTGCCTGGGCACCGGATGGCCGCACCCTGGCTGTCACCCTGAGCCGGGACGGGGCCTCCCAGCTCTACACCATTGATGCCAATGGCGGTGAGCCTCGCCGATTGATGCAAAGTGCTGGCATTGACACGGAGCCCGTATTTTCCAGCGACGGCCGCAGCATTTATTTTGTGAGTGACCGCGGCGGCGCACCCCAGATCTACAAAGTGCCCACCACTGGCGGCAATGCCGAGCGCGTGACCTTTACGGGCACTTACAACATTTCACCCAGCATCAGCCCGGATGGTCGCTGGCTTGCCTACATTTCCCGCATCAATGGGGCATTCAAGCTGCATGTGATGGATCTGTCGTCGGGTGCTGTTTCGGCCATTACCGATACCAGTGCCGATGAAAACCCCAGCTTTGCTCCGAACAGCCGCCTCATCGTTTATGCAACGCAGCATCAAGGCCGGGAAGCCCTCATGACCAGCACCCTGGATGGAAAGATCAAGGCGCGCCTTGCAGGGCAGGGCGGCGACATTCGAGAACCCGATTGGGGTCCGTTTCAGAAGCAGTGAACCTTTTGGCACATTTTTATACCAAGCTTGCAGGAGAATTTTGGATGATCAAACGCATTTCCCTCGCCATTACCGTTGCCGCCCTCATGGCGGGTTGTAGTTCGGGTGTCAAGCTCGACGACGTTCCCGTTGAAGACAAGACGGCAGTCCCCACCACAGGTGGCAGTGGCGGGGCCAATGCCGGACAGGCCGGTGTGGCCGGTGTCAATCTGGGGCAATCCGCACGCGACGCGGCTGGGCCGGTTGGCGTCAGCCGTCTGGTGTACTTTGACTACGACAGCTATGTCATCAAGCCAGAATTCCAGTCACTGATCGAGGCCCACGCCCGTTTCATCAAGTCCAGTGGCAACCGCAAGGTCATGGTGGAGGGCCACACCGACGAGCGCGGCGGCCGCGAGTACAACCTGGCCCTGGGCCAAAAGCGTGCAGAGGCTGTGCGCCGATCGCTCGGCTTGCTGGGCGTTTCCGACAACCAGGTGGAAGCCGTGAGTTTTGGCAAGGAAAAGCCGGCGGCGCAGGGTAGCGGTGAAGATGTGCACGCGCAAAATCGCCGCGCCGAACTGTCCTACCGTTGATGCGCGCAGCAACGTTTCCCATGCCGGCACGGGCGCTGCTGGCGCTGGTGCTGTCGTGTGCCTTTGTTTCCACCGGCCACGCTGCGCTGTTTGAGGATGATGAGGCACGGCGTGCCATCCTCGAATTGCGGCAGCGGGTGGATGCGCTGCAGCTGGCCAACCAGCGGTCCGCAGACGATCTTCGCAAATCGGGTGATGACAACTCCCAACAGCGGCGCAGCTTGCTGGATCTGCAGACGCAGATTGAAACGTTGCGCGTGGAGCAGGCCACGTTGCGTGGACAGAACGAGCAGCTGTTGCGTGACGTGGGGGAGCTGCAGCGCCGCCAGAAAGACATCGCACAAGGTGTCGATGAACGCTTGCGCCAGTTTGAGCCCGTGAAAGTGACGGTGGATGGACTGGAGTTCCAGGCCGATGCCGCTGAAAAACGTGATTTCGAGGCCGCACTGGCGATCTTCCGAACGGGTAAATTCGCGGAGGCCAACACGGCTTTTGCTGGCTTTGTCCGCCAGTACCCGCGCAGCGGCTACGTGCCTTCGGCGCGGTTTTGGCTGGGCAATGCGCAGTATGCAGCGCGTGAGTACAAGGAGGCCATCGGCAACTTCAGGTTGTTGATGTCCGGCTCGCCTGGTCACGCGCGTGCCCCCGAAGCGGCGTTGTCGATTGCCAACTGCCAGATCGAATTGAAGGAAACCCGCGCGGCCCGCAAGACCCTGGAAGATCTGCTGCGGGCCTATCCCCAATCCGAAGCCGCCGTGGCCGCGAAAGAGCGGTTGTCGCGCCTCAAATGACAGCAGTGAGCGTGCCCGCCGTCGTCGCTTCCGTGGCGGGCGACGCGGGCTCCGATGTGGATCGGCAGCGCCGTTTTGGCGGGCTTGAGCGCCTCTACGGCGTTGCAGGCGCGGCACGTATCGAGCAGTCCCACGTTGTCGTGGTAGGTATTGGCGGCGTTGGTTCCTGGGCGACCGAAGCCCTGGCCCGCAGCGGCGTGGGGCGCATCACCCTGATTGACCTCGACCATGTCGCCGAATCCAACATCAATCGGCAGATTCATGCGCTGACCACGACGGTGGGCCAGGCCAAGGTGGTGGCCATGCAGGAGCGCATTGCGCTCATCAATTCCCATTGCGAGGTGCTGTGCATCGATGATTTCGTCACGCCGGAGAACTGGCCGAACTTGCTGACAGGGCCGATCGACGCAGTGATTGACGCCTGCGACCAGATCAAGGCCAAAACAGCGATGGCAGCCTGGGCACGCGATACGGGAACGCTTTTTGTGAGCGTGGGTGCCGCGGGAGGCAAGCGGCATGCGCACAAGATCGACATCGAAGACCTCAGTGCCACAACGCACGATCCGTTGCTGGCGCAATTGCGCTACCGGTTGCGCAAACACCACCATGCCCCGCGTGAAGCACGCAAGATGGGTGTCACCTGTGTCTTCAGCCGCGAAGCCGTGGCCGCACCCGATGCGTCGTGCGCGGTGGAGGGGGATGGCACCCTGAATTGCCATGGTTACGGCTCTGTCGTGGCCGTGACGGCAACATTTGGCCAGTGTGCTGCAGGTTGGGTGCTCGACAAACTGGCCACCAGCTCCACGCAGGTCAAAAAAACCACGCTATAATTCGAGGCTTTTCAGCAGTCGATAAAACTATTGCTGCAATTGGGACGTTAGCTCAGTTGGTAGAGCAGCGGACTTTTAATCCGTTTGTCGTGGGTTCGACCCCCGCACGTCCCACCAAGCTACACAAGGAAACCCTGCTATCTTTTAGGTAGCGGGGTTTTTTCTTTTCTGTTGCTTGTAGGCAATCTGTAGGCAACTTGCCCAAATGCAGCGCCAGCCCCGGCAACAAAAAAACCCCACGGCGGGGGCTTCGTCGGGTCAGTACGGCACCAGCAGGCGATGCACGGCAGTGCATGGCGGCAAGGGCGCGCCCTGGGGCATCCGGGCGCGGTGCCAGCGGCTGGGTAGTTGGATGTGAACGTCACGCGCCAGCCGATGCGCCAGCGCCAGCGATATGCAGTAGTGCTTTGCAATCTTGCGCAGCGGCCAGCCACGGGCGCGGTCTGCCCGGATGGCTTGATTACGCTGGGTGCGTGCCTGCTTCGTTGGGGCTCGGGGCATGATGAACTGTCAGTAACTTTGGTTGGTGGTGACTACCCACGGGGCGGGGCGCGAATTACCCGCATCGGGGGAAGTGACCTTGCCCTCGTTCCGTGTAGCTCTTAGCCCACGTTTACGCGGCTTTTTTACGCTGTGCCTCGTACCAGCGTTGCTCGAACTGCACCGGACTGAGATAGCCCAGAGACGAATGCAGCCTGCCGTGATTGTAGAAAGCCATCCAGTCCATCACAGCCTGTTTGGCCTGCTCTCTGGTGGCGAATTTGTGGCCATGCACACTGGCGTTTTTCAGTCGCCCCCAGACGCAGCGCTCGGAGCCATCGTAGATTGAGTGTCCCAGCAGTTGCCCTTTCTGCTCATCGATGAACGTATGCCCCAGTCTTTCAACGCGTCCTGGAACTCACCGCTGCAATACTGGGTGGATTCAACCGGTCGTCGCAACACCTTCAACTATGGAGGTGTTTATGGGCCGACCCGCGGGCTGGATGCAGAGGTTGACTGGACGAGGCGCAATGCGCTCGCCGGGTGCGCCATCGCATCGACGGGAGATCGAGAGACTATTCTGGGAGCAGATCGCAACCGGAATCACGAGTGAGAAGGCGGCCGAGGCGGTTGGCGTATCGCAGGCAGTAGGTGCTCGCTGGTTCCGGCATCGTGGTGGCATGCCATTGTTCATGTCCAAGCCTGTGTCCGCGAGGTATCTGTCCTTCGCGGAGCGAGAGGAGATAGCTCTTTTGCGAGCTCAAGACGTCGGGGTACGGGAGATAGCTCGCCGTTTGGGGCGAAGCCCCTCCACCGTCTCGCGAGAGCTGACCCGCAACGCTGCGACTCGCGGCGGCAAGCTTAAGTATCGGGCGTCGGTCGCGCAGTGGAAGTCCGAGCTGGCCATGTTGCGCCGGATGGATGGGGCCATGGCGGCGGAGCTGGAGCGCGTGCTCGACAGCGGCGGCGCGGCAATCGGGCGCGGCGGGATCGCGGCGCAGTACGAGTCGCCGCGGTCGCGTCAGGTGCCGGCGCCGCGCATGCTGTCGCGCAACAGCCGCGCCGCGGCGGCAGGGTCCGTCGCCGCGCACAGCGCGCTCACGACGGCCACGCCGTCGGCGCCCGCGGCCATGACGGCGGCGGCGTTGCCCGCGTGAATGCCGCCGATCGCGACCAGCGCTCGCGCGGTGCGCGCGCGGATCTCGCGCAGGCCATCGAGTCCCAGGGCCGGCGCGGCATCCGCCTTGGTCCCGGTCGCGAACACCGGGCTGATCCCGTAGTAATCGACTGGCGCGAGTTCGGCGGCGGGCAGTTGCGTCAGCGCCTCGATCGACAGGCCGATGAGCGCCCGCGGCATGAGCCGGCGCACGTCCTGCGGCGGCATGTCGCTCCGGCCGACGTGCACGCCGTCGGCGCCGCAGGCCAGCGCCACGTCGACGCGGTCGTTGATGATCAGCGGCACGCCGCGCGGCGCGAGCAACGCCTTCAGCGCGCGCGCCCGTTCGACGAAGGCCCGGGTGTCCAGTGCCTTTTCGCGCAGCTGGACGCAGCTCACGTCCCCGCGCGCGGCGGCCTCGACGACCGCGAGCACGCCGCGCTCGCCGCACAGCGCGCTGTCGGTGACCAGGCACAGGCGCAGGACGTCGATCCGGAATTCCACGGCGCGATCAGGCGCGCAGCGCCAGCTTGAGCCGGGACGCGAAGGCCTCGCGCTCGAGCAGTTGTAGGCCGTCGAGCAGTTCGATCTGCAGCCGCCCCACGCCCGCGCCGGCGGCCTGGGTGCGCTCGACGGCCAGTTCGCCGACGACGCCGAGGCAGGCCATCGCCGACACCGTGGCGCGCCAGGCATCGGGCTGCACGGCGGCGAACGCACCCACCAGGGCGCTGGCGGAACAGCCCACGCCGGTCACGCGCGTCATCCAGGGATGGCCGTTCGAGAGCATGGCCCAGCGGCCCGACGCGTCCACCACATGGTCTTCGGCGCCGCTCACGCACACCACGCCGCCGATGTCGCACGCCAGCGCCTTGGCGGCGTCCACCGCCTCGCTCGACGACGCGCCGCTGTCGACGCCCCGCGTCTTCGCCGCCAGGCCGGCCACGCTCATGATCTCGGAACCGTTACCGCGCACGATGTTCGGCGCGCCCGCGCCCATCAGCTCGGCCAGCGCGGCGTTGCGATACGGCGTGGCGCCGGCGCCCACCGGGTCCAGCACCACCGGGATGCCGCGGGCGCGGCCGGCCAGCAATGCGGTCTTCATCGCCCGGATCCAGTCCGGCTCGAGGGTGCCGATGTTGAGCACCAGCGCCTGCGCGATGCCGACCATGTCCGCCACCTCTTCCTGGGCATGCGCCATGACGGGCGAGGCGCCCACTGCCAGCAGGGCGTTGGCGTTGTAGTTCATCACCACGAAGTTGGTGATGCTGTGCACCAGCGGCGCTCGCTCGCGCACCGCCTGCAGGTCGGCCCACGCGGCGGCGGCATCGATCGGGTTGTGGCCCATCCGGACATCCTTCTGGCAAGCGGGTCGGCTGGCGGAAGGCGCAGGCTGCGCATCGCTTCCCTCCGCTGGCACGACCCAGTTCAGGTTCAAAGGGTATTTCTCAGTCGGCGCTGGCGCCGACACCCCTAGCTTTTTTCCGGGCGGTGCCCGGCTGGTCGCGATTATCCCTGGAGCGCGTCGGCGGGCTCCTCGGACCGCACCCGCGCCGCGGGCAGCTCGATCGAAAACGTGGACCCCGCGCCCGGCCGGCTCTCGATCTTCAGCTCGCCGCCGTGGCGCTGGGCCACGTGCTTGACGATGGCCAGGCCGAGGCCGGTGCCGCCGGTCTCGCGCGAGCGGCTTCGGTCGACCCGGTAAAAGCGTTCGGTGAGCCTGGGAATATGCTCCGGCGCGATGCCCGGCCCGGTGTCGCGCACCGAGAATTCCAGCCGCCCTTCTTCGGCCAGCTGGGCGCGCACCGCGACGCTTCCGCCGTCGGGCGTGTAGCGCACCGCGTTGCTTACGAGGTTGGAGAAGGCGCTGGCGAGTTCGGTGGCCACGCCGCTGATCCGGGCGCGTGGCGCCGGCTCGAAGCGCAGGTCGAGCGTCTTGCCCAACGCGGCGGCGACCGAACGGGCATCCTGCTCGGAGGGTGTGCAGAATTTTG
>JANJSZ010000018.1 GCA_024711405.1 Acidovorax sp. | reverse complement strand
GTCCAGGCAGGATTGCCCTGCAGCCCCTGCCATTGCGTTGTTTCAATGCGTACGACTTGCGAAACCATCACCTGCCTCCCGTTGCGATCACAGAGCCGCGACCGACCGATCAGCCGTCATTGTGGATGACGGGCCGGCAGCGTCCGCCAGAGCGTCATGCCTGCACACACCCATTGCACGGCATACATTACGCTCCCCACCGTGTGCCACAGGCGCAAATCCTGCCGGGCGACGATGCGCGGCGCCACGCCAAACTGGGTCAGCAATGCCAGCAGCAACCCACCAACGATGAAAACCATAGCCGCTTTAGCCCATGGATATTGGGTCACCTCGCCTTTTGGCCTTGAAACCAGCAGCAACAGCACGCAACACGCCACCGTCACCCAGGTCTGGGCAGCAAACAGCCTTGCCGCCATGCCGCCCGCCAGTGCAGGGGTGGGCAAATGGGCGAACAACAGCGGCACCACCAGCAGCCCGATGGTCGTCAGACTGCCCCACCAGAGGGCCGCCAGAAAGGCAGGAAGGCGGATGCGCATGGTGCTTCGGATCACAGGTAGCTGACGGCCACCACTTCATAGCGGCGCACGCCGCCCGGTGCCTGCACTTCCGCCGTGTCGCCCTCTTCCTTGCCAATCAGGGCCCGGGCAATCGGGCTGGAGATATTGATCAGGCCCTGTTTCAGATCGGCCTCGTCCTCGCCCACGATCTGGTATTTCACCGTGTCGCCCGAGTCTTCATCCTCCAGCTCGACCGTGGCGCCAAACACCACCTTGCCGCCACCGTCCACACCGCTCGGATCAATGACCTGCGCCACCGAGAGCTTGCCCTCGATTTCCTGAATGCGGCCCTCGATGAATCCCTGGCGGTCCTTGGCCGCATCGTAGTCGGCGTTTTCGCTGAGGTCACCCTGCGCACGCGCCTCGGCAATCGCCGTGATCACTGCGGGCCGCTCTATGGTCTTGAGGCGGTGCAGCTCGGCCTTGAGCATTTCAGCGCCGCGCTTGGTAATGGGAATGGTGGCCATTGCGATGAGTCTCCGTCAATCAAAGCGGTGGGAATGCGAAGCCCCCCCACCGATCAGTCACCCGACATGGACAGGAAGCTTCGCTGTCCATGCCTTTGGCGACCCTAAAAAGGAAACCGCCGCACGTTGCCGCGCGGCGGTGTCTGGTCAGGGCAGATTATGCCGCGTTTGCCCGGGTGCAGACCACCATCAGGCGGTCAGCTGGGCGTGCAGTTCCTGCACCGAATACACGTCGAGCTTGTCGAGGAATTTCATGCCCTCGACCGCGGCTTCCGCACCAAAGATGGTGGTGAACGTGGTCACGCGCGCCAGCAGCGACGAGGTGCGGATGGCCCGCGAGTCGGCAATCGCGTTGCGGCGCTCTTCCACCGTGTTGATGACCATGGCGATCTCGTCGTTCTTGATCATGTCCACGATGTGCGGGCGACCTTCGGTCACCTTGTTGACCACCGCCACCGGCACGCCGGCCTCGGCGATGGCCGCCGCCGTGCCCTTGGTGGCCACGAGCACGAAGCCCATCGCCACCAGGTCGCGGGCGATGGCCACGGCGCGTGCCTTGTCGCTGTTCTTCACGGTGAGGAACACCTTGCCCGAGGTGGGCAGCTTGGTGCCCGCGCCCAGCTGGCTCTTGACGAAGGCTTCGCCGAAGGTCTTGCCCACACCCATCACCTCGCCGGTGGACTTCATCTCGGGGCCGAGGATGGTGTCCACGCCAGGGAACTTGACGAACGGGAACACGGCCTCCTTCACGCTGAAGTACGGGGGCGTCACTCCCTGGGTGATGCCCTGGCTGGCCAGGGTCTGGCCCGCCATGCAGCGCGCGGCCACCTTGGCCAGCTGGATGCCCGTGGCCTTGCTGACGAAAGGCACCGTGCGCGAGGCGCGCGGGTTCACCTCCAGCACGTAGATGATGTCCTTGCCGTCGGCTTCCTGGATGGCGAACTGCACGTTCATCAGGCCCACCACGTTCAGGCCCTCGGCCATGGCGGCCGTCTGGCGCTTGATTTCGTCGATGGTGGGCTGCGACAGGTAGTACGGGGGCAGCGAGCAGGCCGAGTCGCCGCTGTGCACGCCGGCCTGTTCGATGTGCTCCATCACGCCGCCGATGAAGGTGACGCCTGCGGAATCACGCACGCAGTCCACATCGCACTCGATGGCGTTGGAGAGGAAACGGTCGAGCAGCACGGGCGAGTCGTTGCTCACCTTGACGGCCTCGCGCATGTAGCGCTCCAGGTCACGCTGCTCGTGCACGATTTCCATCGCGCGACCGCCCAGCACGTAGCTGGGGCGCACCACCAGGGGGTATCCCAGGGCGGAGGCCTTTTCCAGCGCCTCTGGCTCGGTACGCGCAGTCGCGTTGGGCGGCTGGCGCAGGCCCAGCTCGCCCAGCAGCTTCTGGAAGCGCTCGCGGTCTTCGGCCGCATCGATCATGTCGGGGCTGGTGCCGATGATCGGCACGCCTTCGGCTTCCAGGCCCAGAGCAAGCTTCAAAGGCGTCTGGCCGCCGTACTGCACGATCACGCCGACCGGCTTTTCCTTGTCCACGATCTCCAGCACGTCTTCGAGCGTGACGGGCTCGAAGTACAGGCGGTCGGAGGTGTCGTAGTCGGTGGAGACGGTTTCGGGATTGCAGTTGACCATGATGGTCTCGTAGCCGTCCTCGCGCATGGCGAGGGCCGCATGCACGCAGCAGTAGTCGAACTCGATGCCCTGGCCGATCCGGTTGGGGCCGCCGCCCAGCACCATGATCTTCTTGTTGGTGGTGGGCTCTGCCTCGCATTCCGCGGCGCCCCCGTAGGTGGCATTTTCGTAAGTGGAGTACAGGTAAGCGGTGTCGGTGGCGAACTCGGCCGCGCAGGTGTCCACGCGCTTGTACACCGGGCGCACGTTCAGCGCTCGGCGCGCTTCGCGCACGGCCTTCTCGGTGGTCTGGAGCAGCTTGGCCAGACGGCGGTCGGAGAAGCCCTTTTGCTTGAGCGTGAGCAGCGTGCCGGCATCGATTGCCGCCAGGGCGCCCGCGCCCTTCTCGGCAACAAGCTTGTCGATATCGAGCTCGATCTTCACGATCTGCTCGATCTGCACCAGGAACCACTTGTCGATCTTGGTGAGGTCAAACACCTCATCGACCGACAGGCCCATGGCAAACGCATCGCCCACGTACCAGATGCGCTCGGGGCCGGGCTCGCCCAGTTCCTTCTCCAGGACTTCGCGGTCCTGGGTCTTCTCGTTCATGCCGTCCACACCCACTTCCAGGCCACGCAGGGCTTTCTGGAAGGACTCCTGGAAGGTACGGCCCATGGCCATGACCTCGCCGACGGATTTCATCTGCGTGGTCAGGCGGCTGTCGGCCGTGGGGAACTTCTCGAATGCAAAGCGTGGAATCTTGGTGACCACATAGTCGATCGAGGGCTCGAATGACGCGGGCGTGGCGCCCCCGGTGATTTCATTCTTCAGCTCGTCGAGCGTGTAGCCCACGGCCAGCTTGGCCGCCACCTTGGCGATGGGAAAACCCGTGGCCTTGGAGGCCAGCGCCGAGGAGCGGGAGACGCGCGGGTTCATCTCGATGACGACCATGCGGCCATCCTGCGGGTTGATCGAGAACTGCACGTTGGAGCCACCGGTGTCCACGCCGATCTCGCGCAGCACTGCCAGGCTGGCGTTGCGCAGGACCTGGTATTCCTTGTCGGTCAGGGTCTGCGCGGGAGCCACGGTGATCGAGTCGCCGGTGTGCACGCCCATGGGGTCCAGGTTTTCGATCGAGCAGATGATGATGCAGTTGTCCGCCTTGTCGCGGACCACTTCCATCTCGTACTCTTTCCAGCCGAGCAGCGACTCTTCGATCAGCAGTTCGTTGGTGGGCGAGGCTTCCAGGCCGCGCTTGCAGATGGTCTCGAACTCTTCGGGGTTGTAGGCAATGCCACCGCCCGTGCCACCCAGCGTGAAGCTGGGGCGGATCACGGTGGGGAAGCCCACGCTCTTTTGCACCGCCCAGGCTTCGTCCATGCTGTGGGCGATGCCTGAGCGCGCGGAGCCCAGACCGATCTTGGTCATGGCGTCCTTGAACTTCAGGCGGTCTTCGGCCTTGTCGATGGCTTCGGGCGTGGCGCCGATCAGCTCGACCTGGTACTTGTCGAGCACGCCGTTGCGCCACAGGTCCAGAGCGCAGTTCAGCGCGGTCTGGCCGCCCATGGTGGGC
>JANJSZ010000012.1 GCA_024711405.1 Acidovorax sp. | reverse complement strand
TCCTTGAGCTTGTCCATGGTGTCGCGCAAGGTCTTGGCGTCGGCACCCGGCAATACGGCGGCCAGCACCTTGAGGCCCTTGACATCGACAGCCTGCGTCACCAGCTCGTCGCCCTGGCTGGAAGCGAGCTTGCCCTTCAGTGCCGCCACTTCTTTTTCGAGCGCACGCGCATGGTCGAGCGCCTGGCCGATGCGGCCATTGAGCTCGGCCACGGGAGCCTTCAGGGTGCTGGCGGCCTGGTTCACCGTGTCTTCCAGGTTCTGCAGGTAAGCCAGCGCATTCGCGCCCGTCACGGCCTCTATGCGGCGCACGCCTGCGGCCACGCCGCCCTCGCCCACCACCTTGAACAGGCCGATGTCGCCCGTGCGCTGCACATGGGTGCCGCCGCACAGTTCGCGGCTGGTGCCGATGTCGAGCACGCGCACGGTCTCGCCGTACTTCTCGCCAAACAGCATCATGGCGCCGGTCTTCTGGGCGGACTCGATGTCCATCACGCGGGCCTGCGTGGGCTGGTTGGCCAGGATTTCCTCGTTCACGCGGCGCTCGATCTCGCGGATCTCGGCATCGGTCACGGCGGCGTTGTGGGCAAAGTCGAAACGGGTGTGGTCGGCATTGACCAGGCTGCCCTTTTGCTGCACATGGCTGCCCAGCACTTCGCGCAGGGCCTTGTGCATGAGGTGCGTGACCGAGTGGTTGCGCATGGTGGCGGCGCGCACGGCGGTGTTGACCTGCGCCTGCACCGTGTCGCCCACGTTCAGCGTGCCCTCTTCGAGCATGCCGTGGTGGCCAAACACGTCGGCCTTGATCTTGAGGGTGTCGCCCACGGCAAAGCGGGCCGAGCCGCTGGTGATGACGCCTTCGTCGCCCACCTGGCCGCCGCTTTCGGCGTAGAACGGGGTGGTGTCGAGCACCACCACACCGTTTTGACCGGCTTTCAGGGCTGCAGCGCTGGTGCCATCGACGTAGATAGCTACGATTTTCGCAGTCTCCGCCAGGTGCTCGTAGCCGGTGAACTGGTTGGCGGCACCCGCGTATTCCAGCGCCTTGTCCATCTTGAACTTGCCGGCGGCGCGGGCCTGGGCCTTCTGCTTTTCCATGGCGCTCTTGAAGCCAGCATCGTCCACTTCCACATCGCGCTCGCGGCACACGTCGTTGGTCAGGTCGAGCGGGAAACCATAGGTGTCGTGCAGCTTGAAGGCCACGTCGCCGGGCAGCACCTTGGCGCCACCGTCCAGCGCTGCATCGAGGATTTCCATGCCATTGGCCAGCGTTTCAAAGAAGCGCTCTTCCTCGGCCTTGAGCACGTCGGTGATGCGCTGCTCCTGCGCACGCAGCGTGGGGTAGGCATCGCCCATCACGCGCACCAGGTCGGCCACCAGCTTGTGGAAGAACGGCGTCTTCTGGCCCAGCTTGTAGCCGTGGCGGATGGCGCGGCGCACGATGCGGCGCTGCACGTAGCCACGGCCTTCGTTGCTGGGGATCACGCCGTCGCTCACCAGGAACGCGGTGGCGCGGATGTGGTCGGCGATCACGCGCAGGCTCTTGTGGTTCAGGTCGGCCACGCCGGTTTCGCGGCCGGCGGCCTTGATCAGCGCGTCGAACAGGTCGATCTCGTAGTTGCTGTGCACATGCTGCAGGATGGCGGCCAGGCGCTCCAGGCCCATGCCAGTGTCCACGCAGGGGGCGGGCAGCGGGGTGACGGCGCCGGTCTCGTCCATGTTGAACTGCATGAACACGTTGTTCCAGATTTCGATGAAACGGTCGCCATCTTCATCGGGGCTGCCCGGAGGGCCGCCGGGGATGTGGTCACCATGGTCGTAGAAGATTTCGCTGCACGGGCCGCAGGGGCCGGTGTCGGCCATCATCCAGAAGTTGTCGCTCTTGTAGCGGCCGCCCTTGTTGTCGCCGATGCGGATCACGCGCTCGGGTGGCAGGCCAATTTCCTTGGTCCAGATGTCGTAGGCCTCGTCGTCCTCCTGGTACACCGTGGCCAGCAGGCGGTCGGCGGGCAGCTTGTAGACCTCGGTCAGCAGTTCCCAGGCCCACTTGAGCGACTCGCGCTTGAAGTAGTCGCCAAACGACCAGTTGCCCAGCATCTCGAAAAACGTGTGGTGGCGCGCGGTGTAGCCCACGTTTTCCAGGTCGTTGTGCTTGCCGCCCGCACGCAGACAGGCCTGCACGGACACCGCCCGGTTGTAGGGCCGCTTGTCGGTGCCCAGAAACACGTCCTTGAACTGCACCATGCCCGAGTTGGTGAACATCAGCGTGGGGTCGTTGCCGGGCACCAGCGGGCTCGATGCCACGACGGTGTGGCCCTTGGAGGCAAAAAAGTCCAAAAAGGTCTTGCGGATGTCGGCAACGGTGAAAGTGGGGGTCATGGGCTTTTTCTTCACGAACAGAGATGCTGCGGCAGGCCTGCGCTGCCAGGGATGGCCTGCATAACTCCCTGAGGTCTGTGATAGCGCGGTCTCGGGCGGTCCACTGCGTTGCTTTTCTTCCCAATAGCTGAGCTATTGGCAAGAAAAGACGCCTTGTGGCCCATCCCGATCCGCACTACCACCGACTCGCGAGGGTTATGCAGGCCATCCCTAGCGGCAGGCGAACAGGGGATTTTAGGGGGTTTCACGCACGCCCATCCCCACCCCTTCTGCCCAACCCCCACCCCGAAACACGGCGTCAACCCTGCCGGGAGGTCATTTCGAGTTTCACGATGCGGCCGTCCACGGGATGGTGGACGATCTCGACGCGGTTGCCGTCCTTGTCCCAGCCGTGCATCTTGTAGCAGTTGGCTTTGGTGGTGGCGAAACGCTCGATCGAGTAGCCGGCATCCACCAGCTTTTGCAGCATTTGCGCCTGCGTCAGCCGGGTGTCTTTCTGGGTCACGGTGCACGATGGCGAATCGGCAAAGGCCGATGTGCCAAGCAGCAGTGCAGCGGCTGCGGCGCAAAGGGTACGGGTCTTCATGATGATCTCCTGTTGGCATGCCGGATTGGCATGGAGGCCATTGTGAAAACGCCCCCTGAAGATCGCCTGAACACACCACGCCCTGACCCTGCGCTGCGCCCGCTGTTGCCGGGTGCTACGCTCTGTCCTTTACCCACCCACACGAGACAACCATGGACACCAAAGCCTCTCCCCTTGCCCAGCTCAACGACCCCAGCCTGCTCAAGACCGACGCACTGATCGATGGCCAGTGGGTGGCGGGCGCCAGCCGCTTTGCCGTGCACGACCCGGCCACGGGCGCCAAGCTCGCCGACGTGGCCAACCTGGGCCCGCAGGATGCCGAAGCGGCCATTGCCGCCGCCAACGCCGCTTGGCCTGCCTGGCGGGCCAAGACGGCCAAGGAGCGCAGCATCATCCTGCGCAAGTGGTACGACCTGCTCATGGCCCACCAGGATGATCTGGGCCGCATCATGACTGCCGAGCAGGGCAAGCCGTTCCCTGAGGCCAAGGGCGAAGTGGCCTATGGCGCCAGCTTTGTGGAGTGGTTTGCCGAAGAGGCCAAGCGCGTCAACGGCGAGACCCTGCCCCAGTTCGACAACAACCGCCGCCTGCTGGTCCTGAAGCAGCCCATCGGCGTGTGCGCGGCGATCACGCCCTGGAACTTCCCCCTGGCCATGATCACGCGCAAGGTGGCACCGGCCCTGGCCGCCGGCTGCCCGGTGGTCATCAAGCCGGCCGAGCTGACCCCTCTGACCGCCCTGGCCGCCGCCGAGCTGGCCGTGCGCGCTGGCATTCCGGCGGGCGTGCTCAACATCCTCTCGGCCGATGCCGCCAACTCCATTGCCATCGGCAAGGTGCTGTGCGCCAGCGATGTGGTGCGCCACATCAGCTTCACCGGCTCCACCGAGGTGGGCCGCATCCTGATGGCGCAGTCGGCCCCCACGGTCAAGAAGATGAGCCTGGAGCTGGGCGGCAACGCGCCCTTCATCGTGTTTGACGATGCCGATGTCGACTCCGCCGTGGAAGGCGCCTTTGCCAGCAAGTACCGCAACGCGGGCCAGACCTGTGTGTGCTCCAACCGCTTTTACGTGCAGGAAGGCGTGTACGACGCGTTCGTGGCCAAGTTCGCGGCCAAGGTGAAGACGGCCAAGGTGGGCAACGGCTTTGAGGACGGTGTGAACCAGGGCCCGCTGATCGAGGAGGCGGCCCTCGTGAAGGTGCAGCGCCATCTGGACGATGCCGTGGCCAAGGGCGGCCAGGTGGTGGCCGGGGGCCAGCGCCTCAAAAACCTGGGTTCGGGCCAGTTCTTCGAGCCCACGGTGGTGGCCAATGCCTCGGCCGACATGCTGTGCGCACGCGAGGAAACCTTCGGCCCCTTCGCCCCGGTGTTCAAGTTCAAGACCGAGCAGGAAGCCATCGACGCGGCCAACGCCACCGAGTTTGGCCTGGCCAGCTATTTCTACAGCCGTGACGTGGGCCGCATCTTCCGCGTGAGCGAGGCGCTCGAATACGGCATGGTCGGCATCAACGTGGGCATCCTGGCCACCGAGCATGTGCCCTTTGGCGGCGTCAAGCAGTCCGGCCTGGGCCGCGAGGGCTCGCACCATGGCATGGATGACTATGTGGAGATCAAGTACCTGTGCCTGGGGGACATCCAGAAGTGAAGTTTGCCTCGGCACGAGAGCGCGGCCCACTGCCGCGCGTCATGCTGCAGCCACTGTGCTGGATTTCCGCAAGGCCAGGAACCGCATGACCGCCGCCGTGCGCGTTTCCACGCCAAGCTTCACGTAGATGTGCTCCAGGTGCTTGTGCACGGTGCGCGGGCTGATGGACAGCAGCGCGGCAATGTCTGCATCGGTCTTGCCACTAGCCAGCCATTGCAGCACGTCGCGCTCGCGCGCCGTCAAGTCGCTGGGCGCGGGGTCAGGCAACCCCCACAGGGGCGGCGGCGCAGGCGCATCACCCGCCACTTGCACCGCTGCCCGGCAGGCATGGCCATACAGAAAGGCCAGGTGTGGCCGCAACAGTGCGAGCCGCTCGCGATCGCGCTCCGAAAAATCAAGCCCGTGCCGGTGCAGCACAAAGCCCACGAGCGAGTCGGCATCCCGGCACAGCCGCACGGCAAGGGCGTGCTCCAGACCGATGCGCCGACAACCGTCGGCATACAGCGCACTGCGCTCAAAGTCCACGCGGCTGACGACATCGGACATGTTTTGCATGATGCACCCGCCATGCCGTGCATCAAGACACACGAGCGGATGTTCAAAAAAATGCGGGTCGAAGCACGCGCTCTCCTGCGCCCCCATGCAGTCACTGGGCAGACCCAGCACCTGGCGATGACCGGTTCGCAGGTCACATACCGACAGCGTCGTGAGTTCCGAGGCGACGTAGCCATTCAGCGCAACGACCGCAGCGCGCGCGAAACCTTCCACATGGTCGGCCTGCGCTTCAATGCACGCCAGCAGCCTCAGGGCAGCGGCATAGTCATTGCGGGTGAGATGTTGCATCACGCGGCGTTCTGAATGGTGCATACGCATTGCTGCGTATTGGCGCCCTGCCCCGTTTGGTTGGACCATTGCGTTGCGGGTGTCCAGAGCAAACCAGTATAAGCACTCCCCCGCACCAGTGACGCAAAGATGCAAAGCACGGCCATCAACGCCAACGACCGACTGAAAGACAGGCTCCACTCCGTCGGACGGGTGTTCCATTCCGTCTTCGCTTTCGCCTTCATCTGCACTCCCGCCTCAAGGGCGCAGGAAGTGGGTTTGCGCCTGGGCGCGATGGCCGCAGAAGCGCGCCTGCGCAAGGTGGCGCGCCAAGGATGGTTTCTAGCGGTTCCAGCGCGCAGCACAAACGCCCTTCAACCTGGTTTATGAGGCTCGTCTCTGAAAGGAAACACCATGTCACGCCAATATATTGATTGCCGCGAATTCCCCAGCACCATGCACTGCAGCGTCGCCATCAGCGCCGACACACCCAAGGAGTTGCTGGAGGCAGCCGTGCAACACGCCACAACCGTGCACGGCCACCAGGATTCGCCCGAACTGCGCCAACAACTCGCCCAGATGTTCAAGTCGGGCACGCCGCCCGTGAGCTTGCCGAGCGCCACGGCGGCCTGACCTTCTTGCAGGACTGCAGGCTGCGATGGCCTGAAAAATCGCTGGGCCATTGCAGTCAGCGCCTCCACCCGGCAGACTCCACCTTGACCGCAACCGGTCAAGGTGGTTTCCAGGCGGGGGGATGCACCGTTCTGACTTGGACCCTGCCAGGTCCCTATAATTGCGCCTGCTGCGGGTGTAGTTCAATGGTAGAACGGCAGCTTCCCAAGCTTCATACGAGGGTTCGATTCCCTTCACCCGCTCCAGTTTTCATGGCTTCCGGCACTCTCCCTGCAAGGGCTGCCAGCATATTTCGCTGAAAACTGCACCCCTTCCGCTCCCCTTCTCGTTTCCCGCAATTTCCCGCCGATGAGGCCGCTGTCGCTCAAGCCGCGGGCAGCACCAGGCGCTGCTGGCTTGCAAACGCCCGCGGTTCTCCGGTGAGCGGATCGACAAATTCCAGCGAGCGCGCCAGCAGCTGCAGCGGGCGCGAGTAGTCACCCTCGG
>JANJSZ010000308.1 GCA_024711405.1 Acidovorax sp. | reverse complement strand
AACATGCCCTCGGCCATCCAGCATGTGCGCAGCGGCAAGCTGGTGCCCCTGGCCGTGACCACCGCCAAGCGCTCGCCCGAGCTGCCCAACGTGCCGACCATCGCTGAAGCCGGTGTGCCCGGCTATGAGGCCACCTCGTGGTTCGGCATGTTCGCGCCCGCAGGCACGCCCGCACCGGTGCTGGCCAAGCTCAACGCCGCCCTGGTCAAGGTGCTGGCCCAGGCCGACGTGAAGAAGAAGATCAACGAGCAGGGCGCCGAAACCTACAGCGAAACCCCCGCGCAGTTTGCCGCCTTCATCCAGTCTGAGAGCGTGAAGTGGGGCAAGGTGGTCAAGGAGTCGGGCGCAAGTCTGGACTGACCGCACCCCGGTTGCATTGAAATGGATAGCTGCTGGCGCACATGCATGGTGCGCCAGCAGCTATTTTTGCGTCAAAACGCCTGGCGCCCGCGCCGCGCGCTCACCCCCGCCACGCCGGCAGCTGCCAGTTGCGCCACAGCGCCAGCCCGCGCAGCCCGGCCGTCACCAGCACGCAGGCCAAGAGCGCGGCCCATTCGGGCGCCTGGAACTGGCGCAGCGCCACATCGACCCAGCCGCCAGCAAAGGCGCACAGCGCATAGGGACGGTGGTCGCTGAAGGCCTGGGGCACCTTGTTGCACAGCACGTCACGCAGCACGCCGCCGAACACCCCGGTGATCAGGCCCATCATGACGGCAATGAGCGGCGGCATGCCCAACGCCATGGCCGCATCCACCCCGATGGCGGCAAACAGGCCCAGGCCAATCGCGTCGGGCAGCAGCATGGCGCGCTCGGTGGGCTGGAAGTGGCGCTGGCGCATGAACAGCATGCTGCCCACGCACAGCGCCAGGATGCCCCAGACATAGCCCGTGTGGCGCACCCAGAAGAAGGGCCGCTGGTCCAGCAGCAGGTCGCGCAGCGTGCCGCCGCCAAAGGCGGCCACGAAGGCCACCACGCACACCCCTACCGCATCCATGCGCTGGCGCGCGGCGGCGATCATGCCCGAAAGCGCAAAAGCGACGGTGGCCGCGACTTCCAGCACAAAGCGCAGGGTGTGTATCCACGGGGTTTCTGGCAGGTCCATGGGGGGCGATCGCGGTTCTGGATGAATTGGCTATTGAATATATAGCTGCTGGCGCTTGTTTTGAAAGCGCTGGCGCGTATTTCCTTTCGTATCCGTGGGGCCGTGCGGCCGGTTGCTAAGATGCTTGCCCTTCTCGTGTGGGGCTTTTCATGGACTTGCAGACCTGGTTGGCATTTTTTGCGGCATCGTGCCTGATTGCGGTGTCGCCGGGCTCGGGGGCTGTGCTGTCGATGAGCCACGGACTGTCGTATGGCGTGCGCAAGACGGGCGCCACCATCGCCGGGCTGCAGCTCGGGCTGCTGATGATCTTGCTGATTGCCGGTGCGGGCGTGGGCTCGCTGCTGCTGGCATCCGAGCTGGCCTTCAGCGTGGTGAAGGTGCTGGGCGCCTGCTATCTGATCTATGTGGGCTGGAGCCAGTGGTGCGCGGGCGAGGACTCGCCTCTGCACGGGGACGAGGCGGCACCGGCCGGCCCGTGGCAAAAGCGCTTTCTGACGGGTTTTCTGACCAACGCCACCAACCCCAAGGGCATCATCTTCATGGTGGCCGTGCTGCCCCAGTTCATGACCGATGGCCGCCCGCTGTGGATGCAGCTGCTGGTCATGGCCGCCACCACCGTGGCGGTGGACGTGACGGTGATGCACGGTTACGCTGCCGGGGCCAGCGCGCTGCGCCGCCTGATGCGCAGCGCCAGCGCGGTGCGCACGCAGAACCGCGTGTTTGGCGGGCTGCTGATGGCGGTGGGTGCGGGGCTGTTCTTCGTCAAGCGCGGCGGACAGCATGCCTGAGCGGAGCGGTTGCTTCTATTTGGATCGCTGTTCGCGCTGGATGCATGAGCGCCAGAGGCATTTTTCAGATGTTGTTCAACCTGTGAACTCGGGAGGATGAGCCATGCCAGTGGTTGTTGTCGCCAATCCCAAGGGCGGCGTGGGCAAGTCCACGCTGTCCACCAATGTGGCCGGCTATTACGCCCGGCAGGGGCATCCGGTGATTCTGGGCGACACCGATCGCCAACAGTCCGCCCGCCTGTGGCTGGGCCTGCGCCCGCCCGCCGCCCGTCCCATAGGCGCCTGGAGCGCCAGTGCCGACGAGATCACCAAGCCGCCCAAGGGCAGCACGCACGCGGTGCTCGACACCCCGGCGGGTCTGCATGGCCGGCGGCTGAGCGATGTGCTCAAGCTGGCCGACCGCATCATCGTGCCGCTGCAGCCCAGCGTGTTCGACATCTTCGCCACGCGCGCTTTTCTGGACCAGCTGGCCGAGCACCGCCATGGCGCGGGCGTGCAGGTGGGCATTGTCGGCATGCGGGTGGACGCCCGTACCAAGGCCGCGGAGCAGCTGCACCACTTTGTCGACAGCCTGGGCTTTCCCGTGCTGGGCTATCTGCGCGACACGCAGAACTATGTGCACCTGGCGGCGCACGGGCTCACGCTGTTCGATGTGGCGCCCGCACGCGTGGTGCGCGATCTGGAGCAGTGGCAAGGGATTTGTTCCTGGCTGGATGCCTGAAAGCCAGCCCGCAGCGGGGGGGCCTTGCTGTCGCTTTCCCGACACGCCCTGCGCGGGCCGCGGCGCTACATTGGTTCCATGAAAACCTTCCACTCTTACTCCGAAGTCAGCGCCTGCGTGGGCCAGGAGGTCGCCGTGACCGACTGGATCACCATCACGCAGGAACAGGTCAACCTGTTTGCCCAGGCCACGGGCGACCACCAATGGATCCATGTGGACCCCGAGCGTGCCCGGGCCGGGCCGTTTGGCGCTCCGATTGCGCATGGTTTTCTCACGCTGTCGCTGATTCCACGTTTTTTTGAGCAGGGGCTGCGCATCGAAGGCGCGCGCATGGGGGTCAACTACGGCCTCAACCGCGTGCGCTTCACGGCGCCCGTGCCGGTGGGCAGCCGCCTGCGCGCGCGCCTGGTGTTGCAGGCCACCGAACCCCAGGCGCCCGATGGGCTGCAGATGACCTGGCTGGTGACGGTGGAGCGCGAGGGCGGCGACAAGCCCGTGTGTGTGGCCGAATCGCTTTCGCGCAGTTACGGCGCGGCACCCTGAGCGCTGGCCGCCAGCGGGCGTCACCAGCGGCTGCCCGCACGGCCAGCGCACATGAAAAAGGCCTGCAAGCGTGTGCCTGCAGGCCTGGTGTGCCGAGGGCCGCCGAGGCGGTCTGTCGGGTTTATTGGTCGCCGTGCACGATGGCGCCGGCCTTGGCGGCTTCCATGGCTTCGGCGCGCACTGCTTCGCGCGTGAGCACGGTGCCGGACTGTGTGCTGATCGGTGCGGGCACGTTGTCCCACTCGCCATCACGGGGCAGCGTGCCTGCCTTGCGTGCCGCCACCAGCTCGGCAATGACGGCTTCGCGGGTCAGGGTACTGGGGGCTTCGACGGTGGCGGGGTAGTTGGACCAGTCGCCTTCATGGGGTGCGGCGGACTGCGCCTGCGCGGCAAAGGCGCTCAGTGCAAGGGTGACGGCGACGGTCAGGGTGCGGTGCATGTTCATGGTGGCTCCTTCAAGAATGAGACAGTTCCTCCGGGCAAGACACGGTGTTTGGCGCCGGTCTCGTCCTGCCTCGGTGAGTGCCGTTCACGGTGTCGCTCATCGATGGAAGTGACTGTATCGAGGGTTAACCCCGGAAAAAACCGCTTGGGAGGCAATGAATAATTCTCAAAATTGAAATAATCACCGCTCCAGCAACTATTTCATTGCCCAAATGGACAGGCTTCTGACCATGCGCGTATTCCAGACCGTGGCGGAGGAGGGCAGCTTTGCCGCCGCCGCCCGCGCGCTCGATCTGTCACCCCCCGGTGTCACGCGGCTGGTGGCTGACTTGGAGCAGCATCTGGGCACCCGCCTGCTGCAGCGCACCACGCGCAAGCTCGCGCTGACGGATGCGGGCGAGGGCTATCTGCAGCGCGTGCGCGCCATCCTGCACGAAATCGAGGACGCCGAGGCCGCCGCCGCGTCGAGCACCCGCGACTTGCGCGGCACCATTCGCGTGCTGGCGGCTCCCTTGCTGGCCACGCACTTTCTTGCACCGCTGCTGGCGCCGTGGCATGTGCTGTATCCCATGCTCATGCTCGATATCCTGGTGGATGCGTTTCCTGCGTCGCGGGTGGACGAGTTTGATGTCACTTTCATGGTGGCAGGGGAGGACTACGATGGCAATATCGTGGCCCGGCCCATGGCCCATTGGGAGGCCATCGTCATTGCTGCACCCGCCTATCTGCAGCGCATGGGGGTGCCTGTCGAGCCCGACGATCTGCAGCACCACGAATACCTGCGTTATTCAGGCCAGCTGGTTCGCTCCCAGAGCGGTGCCGCGCAACGGTTGCGGCTGCGACCCGTGCAGGGCGCGGGCGTGGCGCAGGAGGTGAAGGTGCCGGTGGTGCTGCAGTCCGTCAGCGCGGGCGTGCTGCTGCGCGCCGCAGTGGACGGCATGGGCGTGGCCGTGATGTCGCGGTTGCTGGCGGGGCCCCATCTGGCCAGCGGTGCGCTCGTGCATGTGTTGCCCGACTGGATCTTTTCCCGCTACGCCGTGTATGCCGCGCTGCCGTCGCGTCGCATGGTGCCGGCCCGCACCAGGGTGTTCCTTGATTTTGTCAGCGAGCACGCACAGCATCTGGCTTCCTCGCGCCCTGGAGGCGGCAGGGTGTCAGCGCAATGATTCCAGCGCGGCTGCGGCCGTCACGCCGGGCATGCCGAAGCTGTTCTGGCGCCAGGCTTCGAACACGGTCACTGCGACGGCGTTGGAGAGGTTCAGGCTGCGTTGCCCGGCCACCATGGGCAGGCGCACGCGCTGCGCGGGCGGGAAGGTTTCGCGCAACTCGGGGGGCAGGCCCCGCGTTTCCGCGCCGAACACCAGCCAGTCGCCGGGGAGAAAGCAGGTGTCAAAAGCGCTCTGGCTGCCGTGCGTGGTCAGGGCGAACATGCGTGTGAAGTCGGGCTGGGCGCTGCGCAGGAAGGCGGTCCACCCCGGATGCCGTTGCACCTGGGTGTATTCGTGGTAATCCAGCCCGGCGCGGCGCATCAGCCGGTCTTCCATCGAAAAACCCAGGGGCTCGATCAGATGCAGCGTGCAACCCGTGTTGGCCGCCAGGCGAATCACATTGCCGGTGTTGGGCGGTATCTCGGGTTCGACCAGGACGATATGGAACATGGCCTGTATTGTCCTGCGGACACGCGGGTCTGCGCAGCGCCCTCGTAAACAAAGGTTTCAGGAGTGTTCGGTGCGCGCCACCACCAGGGCCGTGATGTGTGCCGTGCCCGCCTGGCGCAGTGCATGGGCGGCCGCATGCAGCGTGGCACCGGTCGTCATCACATCGTCGAGCAGAACAATGCGTTGCCCTTGCAGGGTGGCCGCGCGGGTGGGCTCGACGGCAAACGCGCCCTGCAGGTTGCGCAGGCGCTGGCTGCGCGGCAGGCCACTTTGCGCCTCGGTGGCGTGCAGCCGCAGCAGCAGCGTGGCGTCCACCTTGGGACCGGCGAGGGGACGGGCCAGCAGGGCGGCCTGGTTGAAGCCGCGTTCTTGCAGGCGCTCTCGCGACAGTGGCACCGGCAGTACCCGGTCGGCGGCTTCCAGCGCCGGCTCCACCCAGGGCGTGCTGCGCAGCAGCGTGGCCAGCGCCGCAGCCCAGCCGGGATCGCCGCGGAACTTGAATTCGGCGATGGCGCCGGCCCAGGGGTAGGCATAGTCCACTGCGGCCAAACAGGCATCCAGCGCGGGTGGTTCGCGCAGGCAGGCACCGCATTCCGGCACGCCTTCGGGAACCGGCAAGGCGCAGCGCGTGCAGCGCGCGCGGGGCTGCGCAAACCGGGCAGCACAGCCATCGCACACGCGCCGGGCCGGCCAGGCGCGGCACACGGCGCACTGGCTGGGCAGGTGCCCGACCAGCGCGCCGATGCGCCGGGATGTCCCTGTCAGCATCTTGTAAAGCATGGGGTCAATATACTCGTCTGCCCATCTTTGCCACCATGTCCACCGAGCATCCTCCCACCATCGACCCCGTTGCGGCAGCCCGCTGGCATGCCGCAGCGCCGGCCCAATCTCCCTGGCTGCATGAAGAGGTGGCCAAGCGCATGGACGACCGCTTGCAGTGGATTCGCCAGGCTCCCGCCGCCTGGTGCCATTGGGATGCGGTGCGCGGGGGGCTGCAAGGCCATGCCCTGGTCAGCGCCCGTTATCCCCAGGCGCTTTGCCAGGTGACGGAAACATCGCCGCACTGCGTTCCTGTCGCAATGCAGGCACTGGCCCGGCCCTGGTGGAGCCCGACACGATGGAGTGCGGGACGCCCGCGTTTCGGCTTGCCGCAGGAGGGGAGCGTGCAGATGCTCTGGGCCAACATGGCACTGCACATGGCGAGCGATCCGCAGGCCCTCATCGCCCAATGGCACCGCGCGCTGGCCGTGGACGGCTATCTGATGTTCTCGTGCCTGGGGCCGGACACGGCCCAGGAACTGCACGCGGTGTATGCCGCTCTCGGCTGGCCGCCCGCCGGCCATGCCTTCACCGACATGCACGACTGGGGCGACATGCTCGTGCAGGCCGGCTTTGCCGAGCCGGTGATGGACATGGAGCGCATCCGGCTGACCTTTGCGACGCCGCAGCGCCTGTTGCAGGAGCTGGCGGAGCTGGGGTGCAACCTGCATCCTCAGCGCTTCCCTGCGTTGCGCGGACGCCACTGGCGCAGCCGCCTGCACGAAGTCTTGCAGGACCAGCTGGGGGATGCGGAACAGGATGGGCAATTGGCGCTAACGTTCGAAATCATCTATGGCCATGCCTACAAACCCAGGCCCAGGGTGCGGGTGAGTGCCAGCAGCGCGGTCTCCCTGGAGGACATGCGTTCCATGCTGCGTGAAGGCGGCATGAGGAGTTGATTCGTCACGTCTTGTCAATGATCTGGCGCAAGGGGCGCTACAATTCTCGACGGTTGAGGATTGGTGTCCTTGGCGCGCCGTATCGGTGCAGGGGCCATTTGCGAGGCGGTTGCGTTGACAAGTCTGATTTTTCGTTTTGCTACGGTGTCTGGCCAGCGAATTGACTGGCAACTGGCCCGCAAGGGCTTGGCGGAACGTGAACGGATGTGGCAGGGCACCTTGTTGCTGGCAATGGTCCTGCTTTTCTGGATGCTTGGCAACCGGTGGCACATGCCTTTGGTTTGGTTGGCTGCTGTCGCGGCAGGAGCGGTGTTCGTCCGGTACGGCCGCCATGCAGCGGATGGCGACAGGATTTGGCTGCAAGGCTCGCGCCTGGTGGTGGAGAGGGAGACGGCAGGCTGGCTGGAGCGCGCCGAGTTTGACCGGAGCCGGGTTCGGGTCGAGCCCAAAACCGCAGACCGTTCGCTGATCAGGCTGTCTGCGCAGGGTCGGTCGGTCGATGTGGGGCGCTTCGTGCGCCCCGAGCTTCGCCAGGCCCTGGCATCGGAGATCCGCATGGCTTTGCGCGCTGCCTGACCTCAAGCAGGTGCGCCAAGTGATTGGTTAAATTGAGGCTTAGAAGTAAGTGAGAACTATGAAGAGCATTTCCAACAAGCTGGCTTCTCTGCTGCTGACTGCCGGTGCATGGATGGGCACCGCTGCCCATGCCGTTCAAGACCTGCCCGGCGGCCCTGCGGTCAATCAGCTGAACCTGCATCCCCCTGTCACCAAGATCGCCGAAGAGCAGCATTTCCTGCACTGGATGATGCTGATCATCTGCACGGTGATCTTCATTGCGGTGTTTGCCGTGATGTTCTATTCGATCTGGAAGCACCGCAAATCCCGGGGCGCCAAGTCGGCCAATTTCCACGAGTCCGTCACGGTGGAGGTGGTCTGGACCGTCATTCCTTTCATCATCGTGATCCTCATGGCCCTGCCGGCCACGAAGGTCCTGGTGGCGCAGAAGGACACCACCAACGCCGACCTGACCATCAAGGCCACCGGATACCAGTGGAAATGGGGCTACGACTACATCACGGGCGAAGGCGAGGGCCTGGCCTTCATCTCCACGCTGGACAGCAGCCACCGCGCCATGTCCGACAGCGGCAACGTGAGCGAAGCACCTGCCAACTACCTGTTCAAGGTGGATAACCCGATGGTGGTGCCGGTGGGCAAGAAGATCCGCATCATCACCACCGCCAACGATGTGATCCATGCCTTCATGGTCCCGGCTTTCGGTATCAAGCAGGATGCGATCCCCGGTTTCGTGCGCGACACCTGGTTCCGCGCCGAGAAGGTCGGTGACTACTACGGCCAGTGCGCCGAGCTGTGCGGCAAGGAACATGCCTACATGCCCATCCATGTGAAGGTGTTGTCCGTCGAGGATTACAGCCAGTGGGTGGCCGACCAGAAGAAGAAGGCGGCGTCCAAGCTGGACGACCCTGCCAAGGTGTGGGCGCTGGACGACATGCTCAAGCGTGGTGAAAAGGTCTATGCCGCCAACTGCGCAGCCTGCCACCAGGCCAACGGCAAGGGTGCTGGCGCCATCAAGCCTCTGGATGGTTCCGCCATCGTGCTGGATACCGACCCTGCCAAGCAGATCCAGGTGCTGCTCAAGGGGGCGAACAACGGCGCCATGCCCGCGTGGACGCAACTGAGCGACACCGATATCGCTGCAGTGGTCACCTACACCAAGAACAACTGGTCCAACAAGACCGGACAGCTGGTGCAGCCAGCGGAAATCGTGGCCCAGCGTGGCAAGTAATCACCGCCCCAGAGCATTGAGGAATTCAAAATGAGCGCAGTTCTCGACAACCACGGGCACGCACACGACAGCCACGACCACCATGCACCGTCCGGCTGGCGCCGGTGGGTGTATGCCACCAACCACAAGGACATCGGTACGCTGTACCTGCTGTTCTCGTTCACCATGCTGATGATCGGCGGCGTTCTTGCGCTGCTGATCCGTGCCGAGCTGTTCCAGCCCGGCCTGCAACTGGTCAATCCCGAGCTGTTCAATCAGCTCACCACCATGCATGGCCTGATCATGGTGTTCGGCGCCATCATGCCGGCCTTCGTGGGTTTTGCGAACTGGATGATTCCGCTGCAGATCGGTGCATCGGACATGGCCTTCGCGCGCATGAACAACTTCAGCTTCTGGCTGATGATTCCTGCCGCGCTGATGCTTGTCAGCTCGTTCTTCATGCCCGGTGGCGCACCCGCTGCCGGCTGGACGCTGTATGCGCCGCTGACGCTGCAGATGGGTCCCTCGATGGATGCCGGCATTTTCGCCATGCACATCCTGGGCGCCAGTTCCATCATGGGCTCGATCAACATCATCGTGACCATCCTCAACATGCGCGCCCCCGGCATGACGCTGATGAAGATGCCCATGTTTGCCTGGACCTGGCTCATCACCGCCTACCTGCTGATCGCCGTGATGCCCGTGCTGGCTGGCGCCATCACCATGACGCTGACCGACCGCCACTTCGGCACCAGCTTCTTCAACCCCGCCGGCGGCGGTGACCCGGTGATGTACCAGCACATCTTCTGGTTCTTCGGCCACCCCGAGGTGTACATCATGATCTTGCCGGCCTTCGGCATCATCAGCCAGATCGTGCCCGCCTTTGCGCGCAAGAAGCTGTTTGGATACGCCTCCATGGTGTATGCCACTTCGTCGATTGCCATCCTGTCGTTCATCGTGTGGGCGCACCACATGTTCACGACCGGCATGCCCGTGACCGGCCAGCTGTTCTTCATGTACGCCACCATGCTGATCTCCGTGCCCACGGCCGTGAAGATCTTCAACTGGGTGGCCACCATGTGGCGTGGTTCCATGACGTTTGAAACCCCCATGCTGTTTGCCGTGGGTTTCATCTTCGTGTTCACCATGGGCGGTTTCACCGGTCTCATTCTGGCCATGGCGCCTATCGACATCCAGCTGCAGGACACCTACTACGTGGTGGCCCACTTCCACTATGTGCTGGTGGCCGGTTCGCTGTTCTCCATGTTTGCTGGTGTGTACTACTGGTTGCCCAAGTGGACGGGCGTGATGTATTCCGAAACCCGTGGCCAGATCCATTTCTGGGCCTCGCTGATCTTCTTCAACATCACTTTCTTCCCGATGCACTTCCTGGGCCTGGCCGGCATGCCACGCCGTTACGCCGACTACCCCATGCAGTTTGCTGATTTCAACGCCATCGCTTCGGTCGGCGCCTTGGGTTTTGGTTTGGCGCAGGTGTATTTCTTCCTGGCCGTGATCGTTCCGGCCATGCGCGGCAAGGGTGCCAAGGCCCCCGCCAAGCCCTGGGACGGTGCGGAAGGCCTGGAGTGGGAAGTTCCTTCGCCGGCACCGTTCCACACCTTTGAAAATCCGCCCAAGCTGGACGCCACGGCAACCCGCGTGATCGGCTGAAAGGCATGTCCATGACCCCCGAGCAAAAAAAGAGCAATCTGCGCATGGCGCTGATCCTGGCGTCCGTGGTTGCCGTCTTCTTCGTCGGGTTCATGGTCAAAGTCGTTCTGCTGTCCCGCTGAGCACCGCGCCATGAGTATTCACCGCGAAAACGCCAAGATGGTGGGCAAGCTGGCCGTGGTGGCGGCGGGCATGTTCGCCTTCGGCTACGCGCTGATTCCGATTTACAAGCACATCTGCGAGTTAACCGGCATCAACATCCTGTCGCTGTCCGAGCGGCAGGTACCGGGCAACGGCGTGGCTGGCAAGGACGTGAAGGTGCCCGCCAACACGCAGGTGGACACGAGTCGCACCATCACCGTGGAGTTCGACGCCAATGCACGCGGGCCTTGGGATTTCAAGCCGGCCCAGCGTTCGGTGAAAGTGCATCCCGGCGAGCTGACGACGGTGATGTACGAGTTCCAGAACGTGCAGAACCGCCGCATGGCCGCGCAGGCGATTCCCAGCTATGCGCCCCGGCAGGCGGCGGCGCACTTCAACAAGCTCGAGTGCTTCTGCTTCAACCAGTACATCCTGGAGCCGGGCGAGAAGAAGCAATGGCCTGTGGCTTTCGTGATCGATCCGCGGTTGTCCAAGGATGTGACGACCATCACGCTGTCCTATACCTTCTTCGAGGTGGGCGGAAAAACCCCGCAGGCACCCGAGTCCACGGCTGCTGTCTCCCTTCAATCCGTGCAGGAGGGTTCATGAGTTCCGTCCATCCCTCGGATTCCGGCGTGCGGCGCAAGGGTTCCCTGCTGCGCACGGTGCGCGCCGTGGCCTGGTCACTGATCGGTCTGCGCAAAGGCAGCGAATACCAGCAGGACCTGGAAAAGATCAACCCCCTGCACATCATCGTGGTGGGGTTGCTGGCGATCTTCCTGCTGGTGCTGTCGCTGATCGCGGTGGTGAACTGGGTGGTCTGAGCCATCGCCTGCCTGCCAACCCCATAACAAAGATTTTGAGATTCAGGAGCTGAAATGAGTGCATCAACCCACGGCACAACACCGTACTACTATGTGCCCGCAGAGTCGCGCCATCCCGTGATGGCGGCCGCAGGCCTGTTTTTTGTGATCCTGGGCGCAGCCCAGTGGATCAACGGCCACAACTGGGGCAAGTATTCCCTGGCCGCTGGCCTGGTCTGGTGGCTCTTTGTGCTCTACCAATGGTTCCGCGATGCCGCCCGTGAAAGCGAAGGCGGGCTCTACGGCCACAAGATCGACCTGTCGTACCGCTGGAGCATGAGCTGGTTCATCTTTTCGGAGGTGATGTTCTTCGGCGCCTTCTTCACGGCCCTGTGGTGGGCGCGTTCGCACTCGGTGCCGGCGCTGGGTAGCCTGGACAATGCCATGCTGTGGCCCGACTTCAAGGCGGTGTGGCCCAGCATTGCGGCCGGTGCCACGGCATCCCCTGCCGGCATCGTGGAGCCCTTCCAGACCGTGGGCCCTTTCTGGCTGCCCACGATCAACACGGCATTGCTGCTGAGTTCGGGCGTGACACTGACGATTGCCCACCATGCACTGCGTGAAAACCACCGCGGCAAGACCATTGCGTTCATGTGGGCCACCGTGCTGCTGGGCTTTGTCTTCCTGTGCGTGCAGGGTTATGAGTATTTCCACCTCTACACCGACCTGAACCTCAAGCTCAGTTCGGGCGTGTTCGGCTCCACGTTCTTCATGCTGACGGGCTTCCATGGTTTCCACGTGTTCCTGGGCATGCTGATGCTGCTGGTCATTACCTTGCGCCTGCAAAAGGGGCATTTCACGGCCGACAAGCATTTCGGCTTTGAGGGCGCAGCCTGGTACTGGCACTTTGTCGATGTGGTGTGGCTGGGCCTGTACGTCCTGGTGTACTGGATGTAGAGCGGCCCTGCAGAACCAAAAAAAGCGCCGCAAGGCGCTTTTTTGTTGAACGCAATGGTGTCTTACCGCGTGGTGGGCAGGCCCGTTGGCTGGATGTAGCCCAGTTGCCATGCGAGCAGGATGCAGATGAACAGAACGATCGAGAGTCCCACCCGAAATGCGAGGGCCTTGGCCATGTGGCTGCCCTTGGTCTTGTCGTTGCGTCCGTTACGCATCATGAAAAAAAGGGCAGAGGCCAGACTGGCGAGAATGGCAAGAAACGCCACAGCAACAAGATATTTCATGGAGCACATTATCCCGTGACACCCGTTCAACGTGCCTGGGGCCTGCGTTTCTGGCTGATCACCGTGGCTGCCGTGGCCGCCATCCTGGTGACCGCCGCATTGGGGCACTGGCAGCTGTCGCGCGCCGCGCAAAAGCAGGACCTGCAGTCGCTGCTGGACCAGCGGGCCGCCTTGCCCCCCATCGACAACCAGCAGTTGCGTGGTCATGTGGGCGGGGCGGAGGGCGCGCAGGACCTGGTCCATCGGGCGGTGCTGCTGCAGGGGCGCTGGGTACCGGAGGACACGGTGTACCTCGACAACCGGCAGATGCAGGGCCGTCCCGGTTTTTTTGTGCTGACACCGCTGCGGCTGGAGGGCAGCGATGCGGTGGTGCTGGTCCAGCGCGGCTGGGTGCCTCGCAACTTCCAGGACCGCCAGCTGCTGCCACCGGTTCAGACGGCGCAGGGCGTGGTGCAGCTGGCCGGGCGCATCGCACCGCCGCCATCCCGTCTGTACGAGTTCCAGGGTCCCGACAGTTCGCAGGGGTCTTCCCGCATCCGGCAAAATCTCGACCTCACCGCCTTTCGCACCGAGACAGGCCTTGCGCTGATGAATCTGTCGGTGCTGCAGACTGGCCCCGCCAGCGAGGGCCTGCAGCGGGACTGGCCCGTGATCGGTGCCGGCGTCGATAAACACTACGGTTACGCATTCCAATGGTTCGGGCTCAGCGGCCTGATTGCACTTCTCTATGTCTGGTTCCAATTCGTCCGACGCTTCCTTCGCCCGCGCTCCCGGCCTCTCGCCTGAGGCAGGAGGGGACCATCCCCTGGGCCTCACGGTGCACACGCTTCCCGAGGCGGGCAGCGCCGTGGCCCACGCCCAGAACACCCGCCACGGGCGCTGGAAGATGCTGGCGGTGCTGCTGGTCTGCGCCGCCCCGGTGATCGCCTCGTATTTCACGTACTACGTGGTGCGCCCTGAGGGCCGCCGCAATTACGGAGAACTGGTGCAGCCGCAACGCCCCTTGCCCGATCTGGCCACGGCCACGCTCGATGGCGCGCCCGGCCAGCTGCCGGCGCTCAAGGGCCAGTGGCTGCTGGTGAGCGTGGCAGGCGGGGCCTGCGATGCCCAGTGCCAGCAGCACCTGTATCTGCAGCGGCAACTGCGCGAAAGCGTGGGCAAGGAGAAAGACCGTGTGGACTGGGTCTGGCTGGTGACCGATGCCGCCCCCCTGCCGGCGGACCTTGCTGCGGCCCTGCAAAAAGCCACGGTGCTGCGGGTCGATGGCGGGGCGCTCGCCCAGTGGCTCGAACCCGCGGCGGGGCACGCGCTGGCCGAACACCTCTACCTCGTGGACCCCATGGGCAACTGGATGATGCGTTTTCCGGCAGGCATGGATGCGGCCGGGGCCGCCAAGGCCAAGCGCGACCTGGAGCGCCTGCTGCGCGCATCGTCCTCCTGGGATGAGGCCGGACGGCCGGGGCAACCCTGATGGGTTCCCAACCGCTCTACGACCTGGCGCCGCTGGTGCAGGTGATGCTGCTGGGCATCGTGATCGCGCTCGGACCCCTGGCATGGGTGGCCTGGCGCAACCGTGGCGGCGATCGGGGGCGCCGTCTGCAGGCCTTGACGGTGCTGACGCTGTTCCTGACCTTTGATCTGGTGCTGTTTGGTGCCTTCACCCGGCTCACCGACTCTGGCCTGGGCTGCCCCGACTGGCCGGGATGCTATGGCAGTGCCAGCCCGGTCGGCGCGCGGGCCGATATTGCGGCGGCGCAGCAGGCCATGCCCACCGGACCGGTGACGCACGGCAAGGCCTGGGTGGAAATGATCCACCGCTACCTCGCTACGGGCGTCGGGGTTTTGATCATCGTGCTCACCGTATCTGCCTGGGTGCAGTGGCGGCGGGCCAGGGCCGGTGGCGGTGTGCCGCAGCCCGTGATGAGCCCTTGGTGGCCCACCTTCACCCTGGCCTGGGTGTGCCTGCAGGGCGCGTTTGGTGCGCTCACGGTCACCATGAAGCTGTTTCCAGCCATCGTCACGCTGCATCTGGTCGGCGGCCTCGTGCTGCTGGCACTGCTGTGCGTGCAGGCGGTGCGCCACACGCAGGCGGCCAGGGGCGTGCAGCCCGCCATGCTGGCCACACCGCTGCGCGGTGGCGTGCTCGTCACCGGCATCCTGGTGGCGTTGCAGATCGTGCTGGGGGGCTGGGTCAGCACCAACTATGCAGTGCTGGCCTGCACGGCCTTTCCCACCTGCCAGGGCAGCTGGTGGCCGGTGATGGATTTCGTGCAGGGGTTCCAGATCTGGCGGCCGCTGGGGCTGCTGCAGGACGGTAGCCACATCAGCTTTGCCGGCCTCACGGCCATCCACTATGCGCACCGCCTGATGGCCTATGGAGTGCTGCTGGCGCTGGCCTGGCTGGCCTGGCGCCTGCACCGGGCCGCTGCGCTGCGCATGCAGGCGCGGTGGCTGGCGGGCCTGGCCCTGCTGCAGTTGGCCACGGGCCTGAGCAATGTGGTGCTGGGATGGCCTCTGCTGGCCGCCGTGCTGCACACGGGGGGCGCCGCTGCCCTGGTGGTGGTACTGACCTGGACGGCCGCGTCCAGCCGGACGGTCCGCACACCCCTTGAGTCTTTGGCACCCTCGTGTGCATCGAGAGTTTCCGCATGAGTATTGCCTCTACCCTTTCAGCGCCCTCGCGCTTTTCGCAGTTCTACGCGCTGACCAAGCCGCGCGTGGTGCAACTCATCGTGTTCTGCGCGCTGATCGGCATGGTGCTGGCCGTTCCGGGCCTGCCCACGCTGCAGCAGCTGGGGCAGATGGCGCTGGCCTGTGCCGGCGTGTGGCTGGTGGCGGGTGCTGCCGCGGCCTTCAACTGCATCGTCGAGCAGGGCATTGATGCCCGGATGAAGCGCACCTCCTGGCGGCCCACGGCCAAGGGCGAGCTGTCCAACACGCAGACCCTGCTGTTCTCGGCCTTGCTGTGTGGGGCCGGCTCGGCCTTGCTGTATTTCTGGGTCAATCCGCTGACCATGTGGCTTACCTTCGCCACTTTCGTGGGCTATGCGGTGGTGTACACGGTGATCCTCAAGCCGCTGACGCCGCAGAACATCGTGATCGGCGGCGCCTCGGGCGCCATGCCTCCCGTGCTGGGCTGGGCGGCCATGACGGGCGATGTGGGCCCCGAGGCGTTGATCCTGTTCCTCATCATCTTCCTGTGGACGCCGCCGCATTTCTGGGCGCTGGCCCTGTACCGGGTGGAGGACTACCGCAAGTCGGGCCTGCCGATGCTGCCAGTGACGCACGGCAACGAGTTCACGCGCCTGCAGGTGTTTCTGTACACGCTGATCCTCTTTGCGGGCTGCCTGATGCCCTTTATCTACGGCATGAGTCGGTGGATCTACCTGGTTGCGGCGGTGGCGCTGAGCCTGGGTTTTTGTGGATATGCTTTTGCGCTGTGGCGCAATTACTCGGACGCCCTGGCGCGCAAGACCTTTCGTTTTTCCCTCATCCACCTGAGCGTGCTGTTTGCCGCGCTGCTGGTGGACCACTATGCGCTGTGAACACCATGCACAAAAGAAATGCCCTTCAATTCATAGCTATCAGCGCTTTGTCCATGAGCGCTGGTGCCCTGTTGACCGCCTGTTCTGAAAAGAAGACAGAGTTTCGTGGGGTGGACATCACCGGGGCCGACTACGCACGCGATATTCCGCTCACCGACCACAACGGCCAAAAGCGCAGCCTGCAGGACTTCCGGGGCAAGGTGGTGGTGGTGTTCTTTGGTTACACCCAATGCCCCGACGTGTGCCCCACCTCCATGCAGGAGCTGGCCGAGGTCAAGCAGATGCTGGGCAAGGACGGCGACCGCCTGCAGGGCATCTTTGTCACCGTGGACCCCGCGCGCGACACACCCGAGGTGCTGAAGGCCTACATGGCCAACTTTGATCCCGGCTTCCTGGCATTGTCTGGCACGCCCGAGCAGACCGCCGCCGTGGCCAAGGACTTCAAGATCTACTTCAAGCAGGTCGATGGCAAGACCCCCACCAGCTACACCATGGACCATTCGGCTGGCAGCTACGTGTACGACACGGCAGGCCGCCTGCGCGTTTACAACCGCTACGGCAGCGGCGCGCAGGCGCTGGGTGCCGATGTGCGTGCCCTGCTGCAGGAAGCCGGGTAACGGGGGCCGGCGGGCCGTCCGCGCCAACCCCTTGTTCGGCGCCTTATTCGGCCTTGATGCCTTGGGATCTGATCACCGCGCCCAGCACGCGCGCATCGGTCTGGATGCGTTGGGCCAGACCTTCGGCGGTGGTGCCGGTCACCTGCCAGCCTTGCTGGAACAGCTTGGCACGCACGTCCGGGCTGCGGGCGATTTCGCTGAACAGCGCCGACAGGCGCGCCACCACCGGCCGGGGCAGAGACCGGGGGGCGGCCACCGCGTTCCAGATTTCGAGGTTGAAGTCCTTCACGCCTGCTTCGGCCAGGCTGGGATATTCAGGCACCAGCGTGCTGCGCCCGCTGGAGGTGATGCCAATCACGCGCAGCTTGCCCGCGCGGGCCTGCGCGGCCGCCATGGCCGGGGGCAGCAGGGCCAGCTGGATCTGGCCGCCGATAATGGCGTTGATGACCTGCGGGTTGCCCGGGTAGGGCACATGCACCGGCTGGACGCCGGCCTTGCCTTTGAGCAGTTCCATGCCGATGTGGGCCACCGTGCCCACGCCCGGAGTGCCATAGCTCCAGCGGTCGCCGCTGGCGCGTGCGGCCGCGAAAAACTCCTGCGCGGTGGCGCCCGGTGCGTTGGCCGGGGCGGCCAGGGCCAGCGGGGCCGTGGCAATCAGGCTGATCGGGACCAGGTCCTTGAGCGGGTCGTAGTGGATTTTGGGGTTGATCAGCTTGGCAATCGTCAGGTTGCCGTTGATCATGATGCCCAGGGTGTGATCATCCGTGGCCTTGGCCACGGCATCGGCGGCGATGTTGCCGCCAGCGCCCACCTTGTTTTCCACAATCACCGGCTGCCCCAGGGCCTTGGCCAGCGGCTCGGCCAGGGTACGCGCCACCAGATCGGGGGATGACCCGCCCGGAAAACCCACCACCAGCTTGACGGGTTTGCTGGGCCAGCCCGGTGTTGCCGGGGCCGCGGTGGATTGTGCAAAAGCGGGGCTGCAGGCCGCAGCAAGGGCCAGCGCCAGAGCAGCACGGCGCAGGTGGGATGGGGTCATCAAAAGATCCTCCGGTCATGGACAGGCGCACAGGCATTTGCTGGCACCCAAAAAAAAGCGCGCAACCGCAGTCGCGCGCTGAATTATCTCTGCGGTCCGGTCGGCGGACAGCCACCGTTCAGGCGTAATCGGCCAGCGCGGCTTTCATCTTCTTCATGGCGGCCACTTCGATCTGGCGGATGCGCTCGGCGCTCACGCCATACACGGCGGCCAGCTCGTGCAGCGTCATGCCACCCGAACCATCGTCGTTGACCTTGAGCCAGCGCTCTTCCACGATGCGGCGGCTGCGCTCGTCCAGGCCGGCCAAGGCGGCAGCAATGCCATCGGTGGCCAGCGCATCGCGCTGGCGCGACTCGATCATGGCCGTGGGCTCATGCGCGGCATCGGCCAGGTAGGCAATGGGGCCAAAGGCCTGCTCGCCATCGTCCGACGGTGCGGGGTCCAGCAGCACATCGCCACCCGACAGGCGGGTTTCCATCTCGATGACTTCTTCGCGCTTGACATTGAGCTGCGCCGCCACCGAGTCGATTTCGCGGTCCGACAGGGTATCGCGGTGCGTGCTGGCATCGGCTGCCGCCGCGTCGGCCTTGAAACCCTGCTTCATGGACCGCAGATTGAAGAACAGCTTGCGCTGCGCCTTGGTGGTGGCCACCTTCACCATGCGCCAGTTCTTCAGGATGTATTCGTGGATCTCGGCCTTGATCCAGTGCATGGCGTAGCTCACCAGGCGAACGCCCTGGTCGGGGTCGAAGCGCTTGACGGCCTTCATCAGGCCCACGTTGCCTTCCTGGATCAGATCGCCATGGGGCAGGCCGTAGCCGAGGTACTGGCGTGCAATCGACACCACCAGGCGCAGGTGCGACATCACCAGCCGACCAGCGGCGTCCACATCGTTGTGGTCGCGCAGCTGGCGGGCGTAAGCCTGCTCTTCTTCATGGGTGAGCAGGGGCAGGCGGTTGACGGCCGAGATGTAGGCATCCAGGTTGCCCAAGGGCGGCACCAGCGCCCATGGATTGGTGGGTGCCAAGGTCGTCGTTGCGGTTCCAGATGGCAGTGTCATTCCGGGAATCCTTTCCTCTAAGCCTTCATGTTAGCACTCTGTTGGAGGGAGTGCTAAGCCCGGAGTTCCCGTCCGGTTGTTCCAAAGTGCCTGGTTTTTGATATGTCCAATCAATTGACATTGAGCGCAATACCATAAAGCGTTGGTAGCTATGAATAGATGAGCATTTGAAGACCTGTTTACACTGCCCTTTGTTCCTTTTGCAGGCAGGAGAGTTCCATGGCGACAGGCGTTGATCCGGCGGATATCAGCATGGTCACCACCACGGTGGCCAGCGCGGCAGATGCGCGCCGGCTGGCGCAGGCCGTCATGCAGGCGCGGCTGGCGGCCTGTGTGCAGGTGCAGGCCATCACCTCGCACTACCACTGGCAGGGTGCCCTGCAGGAAGCATCGGAGTGGCGGCTGGACTGCAAGACCATGCCGCGCGCCACCGCCGCATTGCTGGCGCTGCTGCAGGCGCTGCACCCCTATTCGCTGCCGCAGTTGGTGGTGCAGGCGCTGCAGGCCACGCCGGCCTATGTGCGCTGGGTGGATGGCGAGGTGGCCACCGGGGCGTAACGTTCAGGTCAACAGGGCCTGTGCGAATTCGCGCGCGTCGAAGGTTTCCAGGTCTTCGAGCTTTTCCCCCACGCCGATGAAGTACACGGGAATGGGGCGCTCCTGCGCGATGGCCGCCAGCACGCCGCCCTTGGCCGTGCCGTCGAGCTTGGTCACGACGAGGCCGGTGAGCTGCAGCGCATCGTCGAACGAGCGCACCTGGGCCAGCGCGTTCTGGCCGGTGTTGCCGTCAATCACCAGCAGCACCTCGTGGGGCGCCGTGGCGTCGGCCTTGGTGACCACGCGGCGGATCTTCTTCAGCTCTTCCATCAGGTGCAGTTGCGTGGGCAGGCGACCGGCCGTATCCACCAACACCACGTCCTTGCCGCGCGCCTTGCCGGCAGTGACGGCATCAAAGCTCACGGCAGCCGGGTCGCCGCCTTCCTGGCTCACGATCTCGACGGTGTTGCGGTCGGCCCATACACCGAGCTGTTCGCGCGCGGCGGCGCGGAAGGTGTCGGCCGCCGCCAGCAGCACGCTGGCCCCTTCGTTGGCCAGGTGCTTGGTGAGCTTGCCGATCGAGGTGGTCTTGCCCGCGCCGTTGACGCCCGCCACCCTGATCACGGTGGGCTGGTGCTCGCCAATCACCAGGGCTTTTTCGAGCGGGCGCAGCAGATCGGCCAGCGCATCGGCCAGCAGGCCCTTGACGGCGGCGGGGTCGGTGGTCTTGCTGTCTTTCACGCGGCGCTTGAGGTCATCCAGCAGGTGCTGCGTGGCCTTGACGCCGGTGTCTGCCATCAGCAGGGCTTCTTCCAGTTCTTCATACAGGGCATCGTCGATCTGGGTGCCGGTGAACACGGTGGCGATGCTGGAGCCCGTCTTGCGCAGACCGGCCTTGAGGCGATCGAGCCAGCCCTTGCGTTCGGGGGGCATGGACGGCTGCTCCGCGGCAATGGGGGGCAAAGGCAAGGGCGGGGCGGCGACGGCGATGGGTGCGGTTGCCACCATGGGCGAAACGGGGGGGGGCACGGGCGCTGGCGCCGGCAGCTCGGCCGGCGGCGGAGATGCCACCGGGGCTGCTTCAGCTGCGGGAGCAGGCGGTTTGGCGGCGAACGGGTTGCGCAGCCAGCCAAGGCCACCGCTGGCCGCCGGCGGGGCCGTTGGGGGCAGGGTGGCTGCGGAGGGCGCTGGCAATGGCGCGGGCTGCGTGACCGGGGCGGCGGGTGCCTGCCCGGCGGGCGGAACCACCGGCAGTGGCGCGGGTGCGGCCTCCGGTGCAGCAGGGGTGGCAGGCGCAGCCGCAGCGGGCTGCGCGGGCGTGGGGGTGGGTTTTTTCTTGAAAAAACTGAACATTGGCGGGTACTTAGAATCACTCCATTCTATGAAACGTGCTTTCACCCTTCTGGGCCTGTTGGCCTGCCTGAGTGCCGGGGCGCAATCCCCGGTGTCCACCACCCTTTCCGCCACCCCTGCCGCGAACCCGCCAGCGGCCCCCACGGCCACGGCTTCCGGGGCACAGCAATTCACGCTGGCCAACGGCATGCAGCTCATCGTGCAGCCCGACCGGCGTGCGCCCACGGCGATGCACATGGTGTGGCTGCGCGTGGGTTCCATGGACGAGGTCGATGGCACCTCGGGCGTGGCCCATGTGCTCGAACACATGATGTTCAAGGGCAGCAAGACCGTGCCGCCGGGCGAGTTCTCGCGCCGCGTGGCGGCCCTGGGCGGACAGGAAAATGCCTTCACCAGCCGCGACTACACGGGCTACTACCAGCAGATTCCCTCCAGCCGGCTCGAGGACGTGATGCGCCTGGAGGCCGACCGCTTCGCCCACAACCAGTGGCCCGATGCCGAGTTCAAGAAAGAGATCGAGGTGGTCAAGGAAGAGCGCCGCATGCGCACCGAAGACCAGCCCCGCGCCGTGTTGGCCGAGCAGCTTTTTGCGACCACTTTCATCGCCTCGCCCTACCGCCGCCCGGTGGTGGGCTGGATGAGCGACCTCGATGCCCTGACGCCCGATGACGTGCGCCATTTCCACCGCCAGTGGTATGTGCCCGGCAACGCGGCGGTGGTGGTGGCCGGCGATGTGGACGTGGCCCGGGTGCGTGCCCTGGCCGAAAAATACTACGGTCGCCTGCCCGCCCGCGCCGTGCCGGCGCGCAAGCCGCGCGCCGAGCCCGTGCAGCAGGGCCTGCGCCGCATTGCCGTCAAGGCCCCGGCCGAGCAGGCCTATGTGGCCCTGGCGTTTCGGGTGCCTGGCATGGAGCGCGTCGAGGCGCTCACCGACGGCGACCGCGATGCCCTGGCGCTGATGGTGTTGTCGGCCGTGCTCAGCGGCTACGACGGCGCCCGCCTGGAGCGCGCCCTCAGCCAGGGCCCACAGCGCGTGGCCGACAGCGCCGGCAGCTCGGCCATGGTGACCGGGCGCGGCCCCAGCCTGTTCCTGCTCAGCGGCGTGCCCGCCGAGGGCAAGACGGCGCAGCAGGTCGAAGACGCCCTGCGCGCCGAAGTGGCCCGCGTGGCCCGCGAGGGCGTGAGCGAGGCCGAGCTGTCACGCGTCAAGACCCAGTGGATTGCCTCGACCGTGTACCAGCGTGACTCGGTGCATGGGCAGGCCCAGGACCTGGGCAGCAATTGGGTGCAGGGGTTGCCGCTCGATGCGGAAGAGCGCCTGCTGACCCTGCTGCGCACCGTGACGCCCGAGCAGGTGCAGCAGGTGGCGGCCCGGTATTTTGGTGACGACCAGCTCACGGTGGCCACGCTGCTGCCGCAGCCGCTGGACACCAAGCCCCGGCGCGCCGCACCGGCCGCTGGTGCCCCGCGCCACTGAATCCGCACCCCGAGGCATTGCATGATGACTATGAAAAAAATAGCTGCTCGCGCTTTACTCATAAGCGCTGGAGCACTTCTTGTGGCCAATTCAGCCTGGGCGCTGCTGCCCATCCAGCACTGGACCGAAGCCAACGGTGCGCAGGTCTGGCTGGTGGAAAGCACCGTCATCCCCATGGTGGATGTGCAGCTCGACTTTGATGGCGGCAGCCGCCGCGACCCGGCCGATCAGGCGGGCCTGGCCGGTGCCGTGGCCTCCATGGCCTCGAAAGGCGTTCTGGGCATGATCGGCGGGTCGGGTGTTGCCGGTGAGGGCGCACCACTGGATGAAAACGCGCTGGGCGAGGCCTGGGCCGACCTGGGCGCCAGCTTCGAGGCCAGCGCCGGCAGCGATGGCCTGCATTATTCACTGCGCTCGCTGACCGACCCCGCGCTACTGCAGCGCGCCGCTTTGCTGGCCGCCCGCCAGATGGGCGAACCCAGCTGGCCGACCGATATCTGGCAGCGCGAGCGCGCCCGCTGGAGCGCCAGCATCAAGGAGTCCCGCACCCGCCCCGCCACCCTGGCGGGCGAAGCCTTTGCCGCTGCGGTGTACGGCAACCACCCCTATGGCTACCGTGCCACCGAAGACACGCTGGCGCGCATCGAGGTGGCCGACATGCAGGCCTTCCATGCGCGCGCCGTGGCCGCCTGCAGCGCACGCGTGAGCATCGTGGGCGCCGTCAACCGCGCGCAGGCACAGACCCTGGTGACCACGCTGCTATCGCGCCTGCCGGCGCGCACGGCGGCCGAATGCGCACCGCTGCCGGCCGTGCCCGAAGTGGCCGCGCTCACCGCGCCGGCCGAGCAGCGCATCCCCTTTGCCTCGGCCCAGGCCCATGTGCTGATCGGCCAGCCCGGCTTTGCGCGCCGCGATCCCGACTTTCTGGCGCTGCTGGTGGGCAACCACATCCTGGGCGGCGGGGGCTTCACCTCGCGCCTGACCAACGAGGTGCGCGAAAAGCGCGGCCTGAGCTACAGCGTCTACAGCAGCTTTGCGCCCGGCCTGCATGCGGGCGCGTTCAGCATCGGCCTGCAGACCCGGCCCGACCAGGCAGCGCAGGCCGTGCAGGTTGCGCGCGATGTGCTGGCGCGCTTCGTGCGCGAAGGCCCCACCGAGACCGAGCTGCGCGCCGCCAAGGACAACCTGATCGGCGGCTTTGCACTGCGCATCGACAGCAACCGCAAACTGCTGGGCAACGTGGCCAACATCGCCTGGAACGGGCTGCCACTCGACTACCTGGAGCGCTGGACGGCACGCGTCGAGGCACTCACCGTGGCCGACATCCGCGCCGCCATGGCGCGCAAGCTGCAGCCCGAGCGCATGGTCACCGTGGTCGTGGGAGGCCAGCCATGAGCCGCTCCAGCCTGCGCCTGGAATCCCTGCCCGGCGGCCGCCTGGCCCGTCCCGCCAGGAACGTCCCCGCGGCCGAGCCCGATACCAAGGCGTCCAAGGACGCCAAGGCAGCCAAGAGCAGCGCCAGGAAAGACGCCGCCCCGCAGGCTGCGGGCGAAATCCGCATCATCGGCGGCCAGTGGAAGCGCACCCGCCTGCCCGTGGCCCAGCGCCCGGGCCTGCGCCCCACGCCCGACCGCGTGCGCGAAACCCTGTTCAACTGGCTGGGCCAGGACCTGACCGGCTGGCATTGCCTGGATGCATTTGCCGGCACCGGCGCACTGGGGCTGGAGGCGGCTTCGCGCGGCGCTGCCGCCGTGCAGCTGGTGGAAAACGACGCCGCCCTGGTGGCCCAGCTGCACAAACTGCAGGCGCGGCTGGCGGCCACGGCCGTGCGCGTGCAGCGCGGCGACGGCATTGCCGCGCTGCGGCAGGCGGCACCGGCCAGCCTGCACCTGGTGCTGCTCGACCCGCCGTTTGACAGCGCCTGGTTCGAGCCCTCCCTGCAGGCCGCCGCCAAGGCCGTGGCGGCAGACGGCTTCGTGTACCTGGAGGCGCCGCTGGCCTGGACCGATGAGGCACTGGCTCCGTTCGGGCTGGTGGTGCAGCGCCACCTGAAGGCGGGCGCGGTGCATGCGCACCTGCTTCAGCGGCGCGTGGTGGGTTGACGGCATCGCACTTGATGGCTATAAAAATAATAGCTTATTGTGCTTTCTGTATAAGCGTTAGAGCCTTTTTTCTTTGAAAAAAGAGGGGCATGCGCTGCGGCGCCTGCGCGTTGCAGTGCGCTGCATAATCCGCCCACGCGGCCCGGCCGGCCCCTGTGGGGCCGGGCCCCAAGTCCATCTGCCCACCAGGAGACCCCAGCCCATGGCCCACAACGTGCTCGCCATCTACCCCGGAACCTTCGATCCCCTCACGCTGGGCCATGAAGACCTGGTGCGCCGCGCGGCGCAGCTGTTCGACCGGGTGATCGTGGCCGTGGCCATTGCCCACCACAAAAAGACCCTGTTCAGCCTGGACGAGCGCATGGACATGGCGCGCGAGGCGCTGCGCGACTGCCCGCAGGTGAGCGTCGAGCCCTTTGATGGCCTGGTGACTGAGTTCACCGCTGCGCGCGGCGGCACGGCCATGCTGCGCGGCCTGCGCTCGGGCACCGATTTCGACTATGAATTCCAGCTGGCTGGCATGAACCGCGCACTGGTGCCGCGCATCGAGACGGTGTTCCTCACCCCCAGCAGCCAGCACCAGTTCATCAGCAGCACGCTGGTGCGCGAAATTGCCACGCTGGGCGGCGACGTGGCGCAGTTCGTCTCGCCCGGTGTGCACGGGCAACTGATGCGCAAGCTCCAACGTTCAGCGTCGGCCTGAGAGGCTGAGAGGCTGAGAGTTTCAGCCTGCGGTGGTTCGCACCAGCATGTCGTGCACAAAGCGCAGCTTGCGCAGCGCGCCGGGGGACAGGGCAAAGGGGTAGGCGTCGCTCTGCCCCAGGCTGCGGTTCAGGCTGTTGAGCAGCAGGGTCAAGGGCACCCACTGGCGCACCATGTCGTCAAACGCGGGTCGCGGGTCGGCAAAGGGGTCGGTCACCTGGTGGCGCTGGGTTGCGTGCGGGTCGGGCACGGACAGGCTGGTCTGGTAACTGGCCGCCGTTTCGAGCAGGTCCACCATGTGCAGGTAATGCGCCCAGGTTTCGGCCCAGTCTTCCCAGGGGTGCGAGGCCGCGTAGCTGCTGACATGGTGCGGACGCCAGTCGCCCGCGTCGTTGTCTTTGGCATAGTGGGCACCCAGGGCGGCGGCGTAATCGAGGCGCTCATCGCCAAACAGGCTGCGAAAAGCCTCCAGGCAATGGCCGTCGCGCACCAGCTGGTCCCAGTAGAAATGGCCCGATTCATGGCGCAGGTGGCCAATCAGGGTGCGGTAGGGCTCGCCCAGCGCCACGCGCCGCTGCGCGCGCTCGCCGTCGTCGGCTTCGGCTACGTTGAGGGTGATGGTGCCGCCGTGGTGGCCGGTGAGGACGGGCGGACCGCCGGGCCAGTCCGCCAGAAACTCGAACACCGGCCCGGATCGGCCCGGTGCGGGTTCCAGCCCCAGGCGGGCCAGCGTGTAGAAAAGCTGGCGCTTGGCCGCTTCGATCTGCTTCCATCGGCCCAGGTTGGCGGGTTCGGAGAGATCAGGCAGCACGCGCGTCTGGCGGCACGACACACACAGCGGGGAGAAATCATGGGCTGGCAGGGCGAAATTGCAGGCGTTGTAGGCGGTGTGGTTGCCGCACAGGCGATAGAGCCGCCCGCTGCAGTCCGCACTGCCGCGCAGCCCCATGCGGCGCCACAGGTCCGGCCCGTCCTGCGGGGCCGGGGCCAACGCCGCCATGCAGAGCAGCTCGGGCACAAAGGCGAGCGTGCTGCCGCAATGCATGCACTGCACGCTGTCAAAAAAAACCAGATGACCGCAATGGTCGCAATTGAATACCCGCATGGTGTTGCAGCTTAACCCCCTGCGGCCCGGCGCACCGCGGGCAAAAGAGAAAGCGTGGCGGCCAGTCAAAAAGGGCACAAGCGCCAAACCATCTGGTTCGGCGCTTGTGCCCTTTTCCTGCCACGCCCCGCCGCACGGCTTGCGCCGCTACCGACAGGATCGTGCGCGAACGCTCAGGGGCGCACAACAATGCTGTTGCGCACTTCCTTGACGTTCTTGGTGTTGCGGGCAATGGCTTCTGCCTGTTTCTTCTCGGCCTGCGATTTGGCAAAACCCGACAGCTGAACCGTGCCGTTGAGCGTTTCGACGCTGATGGCGGTGGCGGACACCGTTTTGTCTTCCGCCATCTTGGCCTTGACGGCTGTGGTGATGCCCGCATCGTCGATGTAAGCGCCAGCGGTTTGCTGGTTGCGCGCCACTGCGCAGCCCGTGGCGGTGACGACGGTGATGGCTGTGGCTGCGGCAAGGGCAAGGGCACGTGCGTATTTCATGGTGTATTCCTTCAAAGAGTGGAGACGCGGGTGCGAGGGAAAATCACAGCTTGCCGGCTTGTTGCACCCTCCGTGACCGGCTGGCTGTCGTGGCGCTGAAACGGGCTAGGTTTCCAGCAAATCCTTGAGTTCATCGGCATGCTCTTCTTCGTCGGCCAGTATGCCTTCGAGCATGCGCTTGGTGGTGGGGTCTTTGTCACCAATCAATGCAATCATCTGGCGGTAGGCCTCCACGGCAATGCGTTCAGCCACCAGGTTGGCCTTCACCATGGCCTTGAGGTCCGACGAGGTGTCGTAGTCGGCATGGCTGCGGGCGAGCAGGGTGTCGGGCGCAAAGTCGGGCTCGCCCCCCAGCTGCACGATGCGCCGGGCGATCAGATCGGCGTGGGTTGCTTCTTCGGTGGCGTGCACCATGAACTCCGCCGCAATGGCGGGCGAGGCCATGCCGTGGGCGGTGAAGTGGTGGCGCTTGTAGCGCAGCACGCAGACCAGCTCGGTTGCCAGCGCGTCGTTGAGCAGGCGCACGATGTCGTCGCGATGCTGGCTGAACGCGGGTGTGACCGCCCCGTCATCCAGGTGGCTGGTGGCCGCGGCTTTCAGGGCTGCTTCGTCCAGTTCCATGCCGGTCGCATGGGAGGGTAGAGGGCTGAGTTTTTTCATGGAGACACTTTCCATGGGGCGAAAAGCTCCGTGGTCGTTCAGGGGTTGCGGCGGCGTGACATCAGCAGCACAGCGGCTGTCACGGCAGCGCCAGCAGCGGCGGCAATGGCCACGGACTTGCCCGGCTGCTGCGTGACATAGCGTGTGGTGGCGTCAGCGGCCTGCCGAACCTGGTGGCGGGCGCGGGCACTGCTCTCGGCGCAGAAATCGATGCTGCGCGTGGCCAGGTCGTGGGCGCGGGCGGCCAGATCATCGATGACCGGGCTGGCTTCACGGCGCAGTTCGCGCACACCGGATTCGGCCTTGTCCAGGGATTCCCTGGCTTTGTCGCGTGTCGTCTGTACGGCGTCCTGGGCGCTTTGCAGCACGTTATCGGCGAGACTGCGCGCCCCGTCTGCAACTTTGGTCGTGGTGGATTCGGTATTCATGGGTTCTCTCCGAAGATGTAAAGGGTTGGGGAACACAATGGCTGTCGCAGGGCGGTGGGGCGCGGGGATCAGCCCTTTTTCAGCAGGCCCAGCACGAACGTCACGATGGCCATGATCACGAACACAAAGAACAGGATCTTGGCGATGCCTACGGCGCCTGCCGCAATGCCGCCAAAGCCGAACACAGCGGCGATGAGCGCGATAACCAGAAAGACAACGGCGTAGTGCAGCATTTCCATCTCCTTGAAGGTCGGTGTTGCCGTAGGTGAGGTGGCGCCAGGAATTGAGCGCCTGGGATGTACTGTAGGCAGAGCGGGCCGCCGCGCATGCCGGTGGCTGGCGCTCCCCCTTGTCGGCGCCAGGAGGGCCGCCTTGTAGGACACAGCCGACGGTGCCACCCTGCCTGAACGCCCCGCGCAGGCCGCAGCATGCCGGGGTGCGGGTGGAGTCAGCGGGACTTGGGCAGAACGGCCGACACCAGGGTGCCGTTGCCCGGGCGGGAGGTGAGGGTCAGCCGCCCGCCTGCGGCCTCCACCCGATGGCGCATGCCGGTCAGTCCATGCGACGCAATGCCCACGCTGGCGGGGTCGAAGCCTGCGCCATCGTCGCGCACCTGCACCGTCACATGGGTGGGGTGGTTGTGCACGGTCACCAGCACCTTGGTGGCCTTGGCGTACTTGCTGATGTTGGTGAGGGCTTCCTGCACCAGCCGGTAGACCGTCAGCTGGGTGGCCTCGGTCAGCTGCACGGACTCCAGGTTGGTCTCGATCTCGATCCCGGCGGTCTCGGCATGTTCGCGGGTCAGGATTTCAAGGGCCGTCGCCAGCCCCAGGTTGGACAGCGAGGAGGGGCGCAGGTCCTCGATGATGCGGCGCTTGAGGGCAATGCCGCTGTTGAGCGTTTCGGTCAGGTGCCGGAGGCGCTCGGCAACTTCGGGGGCCTGGTGGTCGATCTTCGACTTGAGCCGGGCGACGTCGAGCTTGGCGGCGGTCAGCAAGGCGCCCAGTTCGTCGTGCAGCTCGCGCGCCAGGTAGCCACGTTCGTCTTCGCGCACCTGCTGCAGGTGGCTGGCCAGCTCGGACAGCGAGGCGGTGCGCGCGCGGACCAGGCCTTCGAGCCGCTCCCGCTCACGCTCCAGCACTTCCTGTTCGCGCTGGTTCACCTGTTGCAGGGTGCGGGCCTGGCGCAGGTACATGTAGAACGCCAGCAGGCCGATGGATGTCACGGTCGCAATGCCGATGCGCGACAGCATCAGCGATTGCACAATCTGGCGGCGGCTCTCTTGCACCCTCTGGGCACTGCGATCGATCAACGCATGGGCCTGTTTGCGGATCGACTCCATGTGCTCCTTGCCCACGTCGGTGAACAGGATGAATTTCCAGGCATCCTCGTTGCCCTGCCGGCGCAGGCGCACGCTCAGCTCCATCTCGGCCAGCTTGCGCGAAACCTCGCGCGACAGGTGGGCAAACTGCTGCAGTTCATTGGGTGACTTCAGATACCGGTTGCGCAACTCGTCCAGATTGGTCTGCACCGTGACAACTGCCTTGTCATAGGGTTCGAGGTAGGTTTCGTTGCCGGTCAGCAGGTAGCCGCGCTGGCCGGTTTCGGCGTCCAGCATGCTTTGCAGCAGGCGGTTGACCGCATTGCGGGTCTGCTGCCCTTCGTTCATGGCTTCCACGGCTTCCTGCGAGCGCATGTGCCCGGCTTCGTTGATGCCGATCAGCACCAGCGCAGCCAGCAAGGCAAAAGGCAGGCTGATGGCCATCGTGCGGCTTTTTCTGAGCCAGTGCCGGGAGTTTTCTTTGAACGTCATGCGGGGTGCTCGGATAATCGCGGGGAACTGCTACGCTGTCGCCTGCGGTGCAGATGGCGGCGCAAGCCTGTGCAACAACAACGACCTGGAGATGGCATGGCCACTTCCTGAAAGAAGCTCATGATCAAGATCGGCATTGTGGATGACCATGCGATTGTTCGGACCGGGCTGCGGCAGTTTTTGTCGGAGCATGTCGACTTTCGCGTGGAGGGCGAGGCGGGCAACGGCCGCGAGGCCATCGATCTCGTGCGCAACCATGAAATAGACGTGTTGCTGATGGACCTGTCCATGCCGGGTCAGAGCGGACTGGATGCGCTGGCCATGCTGCGGGCGAAGGCGCCCGACATGGGCATTCTCATCCTGAGTGGCTATCCCGAAGAGCATTACGCCATCAACCTGATCCGCCAGGGTGCCAGTGGTTACCTCAACAAGGAGTGCGAGCCTTCCGAGATCGTCGAGGCCATTCGCACCATTGCGCTGGGGCGGCGCTATCTCACGCCCGCCGTTGCCGAGTTGCTGGCGCAGCAACTGAACCGCAAGGACGATGTGCCGCCGCATGAGCAGTTGTCGGAGCGGGAATTCCAGGTGTTCCTGAAACTGGCCAAGGGCGAGACCGCCGGAGACATCGCCAAGGACTTGTCGCTGAGCGTGAAGACCGTGAGCACCTACCGCACGCGGCTCATGGAAAAGATGGTGCTGTCGTCCAACAGCGACCTGACCTATTACGCGCTGAAAAACCGGCTGATCGACTGAAGGGCGGGTCCCCCGGCCCCGTTGGCTGCGTGGGCAGCACTGGTCCTGCGGTGGCTGTGCCTTGTCAACGTCGCCCCGGCACGGTTTGCGCAGGGCAAGGGGTTTCACGGCATGTCCGGCCGGGGCGGCTGGTCCGCTGCGCTTTGTGCCTTGCTGCTGTGCTCGATGCAGTAGTCCACCAGGGCGTCGATTTCGTTGGACTTGTCGAACACCGCATCCACGCCAAGCTGCGCGCAGCGCATGCGCACATCGGGGGTGGCGTAGTTGCTCAGGACCACCATTTTCTGGCCCGGCTGGCGGGCCCGGCATGCCGCCAGCACGCCGAGGCCACTGCCCTGGCGCAGGAATAGATCCACGATCGCCAGATCCCACTGAGCGCTGTGGGCGGTCAGCCACTCCTTGCCTTCGTCTTCGGTGGCGCTGGCGCCGACCGCCTCCACGCAGGCGAGTTCCTCCAGCGTTCCGATCAGATTCTCCCGAATCGTGGCGTTGTCTTCAACAATGTAGGTACGCAGTTTCACAGCCTGATCCATGGGGTGCGACCGGTGCGGATGTGCCGGCGTCGTGCCTTAATTTAACGGGGGCGGTGCGGCAATTCTGCCAGCGGCCACAGGCTGAGGGCGTAGGACGTTTCTTACTTCAACGCTGCACACACCGGGCAGTGGGGGTGCCGGTTCAGGTGCATGGTGCTCCACTCCATGGCGCGACCATCGAGCATGAGCAGGCGCCCCGCCAGCGAGGGTCCCGCGCCGGACAGCAGTTTCAGCGCCTCGGCGGCCTGCATGGCCCCCACCACGCCAACCAGCGGTGCAAACACCCCCATGGTCGAGCATTGCACCTCTTCGAAAGCGGCTTCGGGCGGGAACACGCAGGCATAGCATGGCGAGTGCGCATCGCGCGGGTCCACCACGGTGATCTGGCCATCAAAGCGAATCACCGCACCGGCCACCAGGGGCTTGCCATGCCGCACGCAGGCGGCGTTGACCGCGTGGCGCGTGGCGTAGTTGTCGCTGCAGTCCAGCACCACGGTGGCCTGCGACACCAGCGTGTCGAGCAGGGCGGCATCCGCGCGTGCCTGCAGCGCCGTGGCCCGAACCTCCGGGTTGATGGCCGTGACGGCCTGTGCCGCCGACGCCACCTTGGGCTGTCCCACGCGGGCGGTGGTGTGGGCAATCTGGCGCTGCAGGTTGGTCAGGTCCACCACGTCATGGTCTACCAGCGTGAGGTGCCCTACGCCGGCTGATCCCAGGTACAAGGCAGCGGGCGAACCGAGCCCGCCTGCGCCAATGATGAGC
>JANJSZ010000207.1 GCA_024711405.1 Acidovorax sp. | reverse complement strand
TCACCTACCTGCTGCCGCCCGCCATGGTCTGGGGCAACCTGGGGCACGGCATCCTCACCCCCAACCAGGCGCGCTTTCTGGCCGTTGGCACGCTGGTCTTCACCCTCGAATTCACCCTCGCGCGGCACCTTTTTTGCCGCTACGGCTGTGCCGTGGGCCTGTTCCAGAGCGTCGCCTGGATGGCCAACCCCAAGGCGATGGTGGTGTCGTTCACGCGCAGCCGTGCACGCGAATGCAAGACCTGCGACGCGCCACGCGGCAGCGCCTGCGACAACGCCTGCCCCATGCGCCTGAACCCGCGCAACATCAAGCGCATGATGTTTGCCTGTGTGCAGTGCGGCCAGTGCCTGTCCGCATGCGATACCACGCAGACCGACCAGGGCCGCACCCCTACCCTCGAATGGAAGGTGGGCCTGGACGCCGTGCGCGAAACCCTGCGCCAGCGGCGCGAGGAGCAGCGCTGATGGAAGAATGGATTGGCCAGTGGTGGCACCGCGCCGTCACCCGCGCCGCGGAACCCGACCGCACCCATGCGCAGGTCACCCTGGAAGAAATGCGCCGCAGCATCGCGTTGCTCTACCGCGCCGGTGGCGGCGACGCCGCTGTGCGCGTGACCCCGGTGGCCGACAGCCGCCATGGCGGGCCGCGCGGCTGGCTGCAACGCCTGGCCGGCAGCGGCATCCGCGTGCCCCTGCCGGTGCTCGACTGGGAAACCCTGGCCTTGCCCGCCCAGCTGGCGGTGTTTGACCTGCGCGAACTCAACCGCGAGCTCTACCTGTGGCTGGCCGCGCTGGCCGCCGTGTTTGAACCCACGGGCGACTGGATTGCCGACAACCGCGCCGCTACGGCACGGGCGCTGCAGCGCTTTGCCGGCCTGCGCAGCTCCCACGCGCGCCTGGCGCAAGCGCACCTCGCCCAGCGCCCCCCCCTGGCCCGCCTGCGCGCCGACGCAGCACCCTTCGAAGCGGCCGTGCAGGCAGCCCTGCGCGGCGATGACCACGGCCCGCTCTTCGTGGAGCCGCAGCAGGTCGCCCCGGTCTGGCTGTGGCTGACGGCTGGCCTGGGCAACGCTGCGGCGGGCACATCCGGCCACACCGGCGACGGCACGGGCGAGCGTCCCGACGGCGCGCCCGATGCCGAAAGCAAGTCGCGCCGCCGCTCGCGCCGCGTAGAACAGAAAGAGGCGCGCAACCCGCTGCTGGTGGCCGCCAAGACCGAGTCCATCACCACCTGGAGCGAGCTGATCCGCCTGGACCGTGGCACCGACGATGAGGTCGATCCCAACGCCACCGCGGCCGCCAACGACATGGACACCTTGTCGCTGGCGCGCGGCGAGCAGACCACGGCCTCGCGCATCAAGTTCGACCTGGACCTGCCCAGCGCCTCGGCCGACGACCTGCCCCTGGGTCCCGGCCGCAAGACCCCCGAATGGGACTGGCGCCGCAGCGTGTTGCAGCCCGAGCACTGCTCGGTGCAGTGCTCGGTCGCGCGGCCCGGCACGCCTTATGTGCCACCGCAGGCCCTGCGCGCCACGGCGCGGCGCGTGCGCCGGCGCCTGGAAGTGCTGCGCGCCGCACCCCGCTGGCAGGGCGGCCAGACCACGGGCGACGAATTCGACATCGATGCCTGGGTGCGCTTTCAGACCGAATCGCAAGGTGGTGTTCAGCACAGTGACTCGCCCCCGGTGTACATCCGGCGCCAGCGCGCGGAACGCAGCCTGGCCACGCTGCTGCTGGCCGACCTGTCGCTCTCCACCGACGCCTACGCCACCGACCACGCCCGCGTGATCGACGTGATTCGCGACGCACTGTACGTGTTTGGCGAAGCGCTCTCCGGCACGGGCGATGCCTTTGAAATGCTGGGTTTCAGCTCGGTACGGCGCCAGCATGTGCGCATCCAGCACATCAAGGGCTTTGGCGAGCGCTGGAACGACACCGTGCGCTCCCGCGTGGGGGCACTCAAACCCGGTTTCTATACCCGCATGGGCGCTGCGGTGCGCGATGCCACCCGCCGCCTGGGTGCGCGCCCCGAGCGCCAGCGGCTGCTGCTGGTGCTGACCGACGGCAAGCCCAACGACCTCGACATCTACGAAGGCCGCTATGGCCTGGAAGATACCCGCCATGCGGTGCAGGAAGCGCGCGATGCGGGCCTGATCCCGTTTTGCGTCACCATCGACCAGGAAGCCCACGAATACCTGCCGATGCTGTTTGGCAGCCAGGGCTATGCGCTGGTGCGGCGCCCCCAGGATCTGGTGCAGCGCCTGACACAGGCGTGGGCGACCCTGGCGCGCTGAGCGCCGCAACTCACCCGGCACGCAGCCTCATTTTGGGGGCTGGTGTGCTAGCACATCGGCATCACACCCTGCCCCCGCAGCAATCCAGCGCCGGGCCAGCCGCCCCAGCCAGCGCACAGCCCGGGGATGCATCCACCCGGTAACACCGCCCGGATCGACCACCATTCCGCACAGGTAGCGCCGGTCGGCATCGCTCCAGCGCAAGGCCAGGCAGGCCCCCGTGCGCCGCCGCGACATCAGCACACCCAACGGGCAAGGCTCCACCAGGCAACACAGGCCACAGCCGTTGCACGGCGCACCCTCAACGGGCTTGGCGGGCGCCTCGGGGTGCAACCATACAACCGTGGGTGCAGAGGGTGGAGGCGTTGGCATGGTCTGCAAAAGTCGCAAAAAATAGGGTTCTGTCGTTGTGCGAAGGCCGCGCCGATGCGCGAACGCCGGCATGCCTTGGCAACGCGACAGCGTCCAGATGGCACAGCGCGACATGGCGAGCCGGTAGGCCCCGTGGCACTTGCCTGGTGTCCCGCTGCTGAGCGCATGCTACGGCAAACACCCCCACCCCCGCACTGGCCAGGGTCGCCCGACCGGTTGACCCACGTCAAAGCCAGTAACAACCCTGCCCCCCGCGCCGCACCACCGCTGCAACAATGGCACTCCCTGTTGCCTGGTCCCGCCCGCCATGAACCTTGCCCCTCACACCCTCGCCACCCTTCAGGCGGCGCTGGCCAGCCACCGTGTCTGGAGTCAACTGGACACGGCCACGCTGGACACACTGGCGCCGCAGTGGCGGCTGGAGGCATCGGATGTGGGCACCACGCTGCTGCCCCAGGGCCGCCTGCACAGCCGCACCGGGCTCATCGTGAGCGGCGCGGTGGACCTGCACGACCCCGACCTGGACATGGCCGTGCACTTGCAGCCCGGCGACATGTTCGGCTTTGGCGCCACCCCGGCACAACACCTCACCACCTGGCAGGCCACTGCCGCGGCCGACAGCCACATCGCCTGGCTGGCCCCCGACACCGTGACCGCACTGTGCCGCGACCATGGCGCCCTCGCGTATTTCTTTCCATCACTGCCCAGCATGGGGCAGCCTCCAGCTACGGCGCAGGCACCCGGCGCGGGCGTGCACCTGAACCTGCTGGGCACGCCCGTGCGCGCGCTCATCAAGCGCGAGCCGATCACGCTGCCGCCCGACACCAGCATCCGCGCCGCTGCACTGCAAATGCGCGATCTGCGCGTGTCGTCGGTGCTGCTGGTCGAAAAAGGCCACCTGTTTGGCCTGGTCACAGACCGCGATCTGCGCAACCGCGTGGTCGCACTGGGGCTGGATATTGACCGGCCCGTGTCCGACATCGCCACCCTGGCACCCATGACACTGCAGGCACAAAGCCCTGCATTCGAGGCCCTGCTGCTGATGGCGCGGCACAACATCCACCATGTGCCGGTGATGGAAGACACCCGCATCGTCGGCATGATCACCGCCACCGATCTGGCGGAACAACACAGCACATCGGCGGTTTACCTGGCAGGCGATGTTTACAAACAGACCACGGTGGAGGGCCTGGCACAGGCCAGCACCAAAATCAAGGCGCTGCAGCAACACCTGGCCGCCGCCGACGCCAGCGCCTACAGCACGGGCCACATCATCACCACCATCACCGACGCGCTGACCACCCGCCTCACCCACCTGGCCGAGGTGAAGCTGGGCCCGCCGCCGGTGGACTATGTGTGGGTGGCCGCCGGCTCCCAGGCCCGCAGCGAACAGACCGCCAGGTCCGACCAGGACAACTGCATGGTGCTGGACGACCGGTATGACGAAGCACTGCATGGCGAGTACTTTCGTGCGTTCTCGCGATTCGTGTGCGATGGCCTGGCGGCTTGCGGCTACATCCACTGCCCTGGCGAGATAATGGCCATGACCGACAAGTGGCGCCAGCCGCGCCAGCGCTGGGCGCAGTACTTTCACCAGTGGGTGGACAAGCCCGAACCCATGGCGTTGATGCTCACCTGCGTGTTCTTCGACCTGCGCGCCATCCACGGCAAGGCCGCGCTGCTGGAGTCGCTGCGCAATGAGGTGCTGCAGCGCACGCGGGGCAACAGCCTTTTTCTGGCACACATGGTGAGCAACTCGCTCAAGCACCGCCCGCCGCTGGGCATGTTTGGCACCATCGCACGCATCCGTGGCGGCGAAAACGCGGGCACCATCGACCTCAAGCACAGCGGCATCGTGCCCATCGTGGACCTGGCGCGGGTGTATGCGCTGGCGGGCGGCATTGCGGCGGTCAACACGCACGACCGGCTGGAGGTGGCGTCACTGGCGGGTGAGGTGAGTGCACAAAGCGCACGCGATCTGCGCGATGCACTGGAGTTTTTGTCCCGGCTGCGCATCGACCACCAGGCGCGGCAGATCGCGCAGGGGCAGGCGCCCGACAATTTTCTGGCGCTGGAGGAGCTGTCCAACTTTGAGCGCAGCCACCTCAAGGAGGCGTTCTCGGTGGTGCAGACGCTGCAGGGGGTGTTGGGGCAGCGGTATCAGACGGGGCGATATTGAGTGTTTTTGTGGTCTGGCGCTTATGAGGTAAGCGCTAGCAGCTATTGATTTGATAGTTTCTGCTGTGCTTTTTTTGAGGGCGGGTGCCGGGGGGTGCGCCCGGCGGCGCAGTAACTTTCTTTTGCTTCGCCAAAAGAAAGTCACCAAAGAAAAGGCGACCCTACTGTGCGTGTCCCTTCGCTGCGCTACGGGCAACCTGCGATGCTCGGTCAGGGGGTGCGCCGCAGAACTCACTGCGCGCTTGCAGCGCTCCGTTCAAACAACTGCGGCGAGTCAGTGCACGAAGTGCGTGTGTCCTTCGCGGCACACGCACGCACCCCCTGCCCTGCGCTTCTCGGCACGCACAGAAGGGAACCCGCAACCGGACATCCACACGGGCCATCGCTGCGTTTGTTCGAACGGAGCGCGTCAGCGCGCAGTGAGTTACGCGGCGCACCCCGCAAACGCCCCGACGCAGGTTTGCCCCGGAGCGCAGCGCAGGGGTCGCAGACTGAGGGTCGCCTTTCTTTTGGGTACTTGTTCTTTGGCGAAGCAAAGAACAAGTACCTCGCCCGCCGGGGCGAGACCCGGCCTCCGCCCTCAAAAAAAGCACAGCAGAAACTATCAAATCAATAGCTACAAGCGCTTACCCCACAAGCTAAAAACCCCAAAAACACTCAATATTTCAACCGCGCATAATACGTCTTCTGCGCCGCCTCCCGCGCCTGCCGCAGCGTGTGGATGCCCTGCTCCTGCAGCAGCGGAATCAGCCGCAGCCAGATCTCCGCCGTTACCAGCGCATCGCCCAGCGCCGTGTGGCGCCCCAGCACGGTGACGTTGAAACGCTCGGCAATGGCTTCAAGCCGGTGCGACTCCTGGTTCGGGTGCACCACGGCCGACAGCAGCAGCGTGTCGAGCACGGGCTGGTGAAAGACCACGCCCGTGGCCTTCTCCTGCAGCTGCAGAAAGCGCATGTCGAACGCCGCGTTGTGCGCCACCAGCACCGTATCTTGCGTGAACGCATGGAACACGGGCAGCACCTCGCCGATGCGCGGCTTGCCGGCCACCATGTCGTCGGTGATGCCGTGGATGGGGATGGAAGCCGCCGGGATGGCGCGCCCCGGGTCCACCAGCTGCTCAAAGCACTCCTGCCGCAGCAGCTTGCCATTGACGATGCGGGCCGCACCGAGCTGGATGATGGCGTCGCCGCCGGCCGGGTTCAGGCCCGTGGTTTCGGTGTCGAACACGGTGTAGGCCAGCTCGGACAGCGGGCGGTCGTCCAGCGCGCTGCTCTGGTCGGCCTGCTTGAAAAGATCAAAGTCGTAATACTCGGGGCGGCTGTATTCGCTCTCGCCCAAAGCGGCATCCACCACGCCCTGCACGCTGGCCAGGGGCAGCATGAAGCGGAAGAACGCCTGGTGACGCACCCGCTCGCGCTCAAACCACATTTCACCGCCGTGGCGCTCGACCACTTCGCGCACGGTCAGGGGACTGCGTTCCGCGCCAAATCGCATGGCGTCCATCTCCCAGTTCATCACCGTTTCATTGCTCATGGCCTGGCCGCTCCAGACCAGGTCGAGCTGCGCATGCGTGCCCGTGCCCTGCAGCCGCAGCTGCAGAAAGCGCACATCGAATTCATCCACCAGCCGGTGCGCCAGATAGGTCAGTGCCTGCAGCAGGGTGTAGCTGTCCACCTTGAGCCACAGGCTGCCGTCGATCGCGTCGAGCGTCACCGGCCGGTCGCACTGCGCGGCAATGCGGCGCTGGGCGGCGGTGGCCAGGTCGGCGCCCAGCATGTCCTCCATGGGCCAGCGCGTCTTGAGGCGCTGCGTGGCGCGCTGCGCCAGGTCGGTGATGCGCCGCCCCATCGCGCCCACCTCTTCGCGCACCACACCCAGAAAGCGCTCGCGCATGGCGGGCTCCAGGTCGGAATAGCCCAGCATGTCCACCGCCGCCTGGATGTTGGCCAGCGAGGCGCGGCTGCCTTCGGTCAGGCCGTGCAGGAGCTGGTCGCGCGCGGCTTCTTCCTCCACGCTGGCCGTCACGTTGTCGAGCATCAGCACAAAGCCGCTCACCACGGACTCCAGCGTTTCTTCACCGCCCTCTTCGGCCAGCGCCGCGCGCACCGGCGCCACCTGCACGCGCAGCAACTGCCCGCCCTGCGTGGTGGTGACGAACTGCGCCGACGGGCTGGCCACGCCGCGCGCCATGCCCTGGTGGATGCGTTCAAGCACATGGGCCAGCAACTGCTGGTCGAACACGGCATAAATCGACCGGCCGATACCGATCAGCTCGGCCCCGGCCGCCAGCCCCGGCCCCTGCGAGAGCTGCCGGAACTGCTGGCGCGCACGCTGGTTG
>JANJSZ010000200.1 GCA_024711405.1 Acidovorax sp. | reverse complement strand
GCACCGGTGGATCCGTAGCTGACTGTGCCAGGAGCCTTTTTCGCCGCAGCGATGACGTCGGAGATGGTCTTGTAGGGGCTTTCCATCGCAACGCTGATGGCGCTCGGATCGCGCACCAGGTTGCCCAGATAGGCGAAGTCGGCAGTCGCAAAGCCTGCCTGAGCCTGACGCTCAATGGGCAACGTCAGCAGTCCCGGGTAGTTGGTCATGCCCAGCGTGTAGCCGTCAGCCTTGGCGCGGGCTACGTAGGCTAGGCCCAATGCACCGGATGCGCCCGGCTTGTTGTTCACGACCACCGATGTACCTAAGACTTGGCCGAGGTGCTGCGCCAGCGTGCGGGCAGTGATGTCGGTACCACCGCCCGGAGCAAAGCCGACCACGAGTTCGATGGGACGTTCGGGCCAGGCTGCCCAAGCGGGTGCGGTGGAGGCCAGACCGGCCAGCGCGAAAGACGCTGCGGCGACCAGTTTTGTTGTGAATTTCATGGTGTCTCCTGAATGGGGCTCAAAGGCCCATGGGTTTGTCGTGCGTGCCAAAAAAGATGCTCTTCACCTGCGAATACAGCCGCAAGCCGTGGAAACCTTTTTCGCGGCCGAGGCCGCTTTCTTTGAAGCCACCGAAAGCCGTGGCGATGTGTGATTGTTTGTAGGTGTTGATCCAGACAGATCCCGCCTCCAGCTCGCGAGCCACACGCCAGGCCTTGGCGTAATCTCCGGTCCACATGCCGGCAGCCAAGCCGTAGACGGTGTCGTTGCCCTGCGCGATCACATCAGCTTCGTCCTCGAACGGGAGGCACACGAGCACAGGCCCGAAGATCTCCTCCTGGACGGCGCGGGCCGAGTTTGGCAGGCCCTCGATGATGGTGGGCAGGTAGAACCAGCCGTTAGCCAGTTTCGGATCGGATGGACGGTCACCACCCATCAGAACGCGGCCACCCTCCTGGCGGGCCAGGTCAACGTAGCCGGCCACACGCTCGCGGTGTGCTTTTGACACCAACGGCCCCATCTGCGTTTGTGGGTCATCGGGCAGGCCGACGCGAACCGTCTTCGTTCGCTCCACCAGTTCGTCGACAAAACGACGGTAGATGGACTTCTGAACAAACAGGCGTGTACCAGCCACGCAGCTCTGGCCAGCAGAACCATAGATGCCGGACAGCACGCCGGCGGCGGCCTTGTCCAAGTCGGCATCCTCGAAGACGATGTGCGGCGACTTGCCGCCCAGCTCCAGGCCCACCGGGATCAGCCGCTCGCCTGCAACCGTGGCGATGCAGCGGCCGGTCTCGGTCCCGCCGGTGAACGAAACCATACGCACGCCGGGGTGTTTCACCAAAGCCGCACCAACGTCGTCGCCGTAGCCGGGCAGCACCGTCAGCAGGCCCTCGGGCAGGCCCGCTTCCGTGCAGATACGCGCCAGTTCCAGGGCGAGCATCGGTGTTTCTTCAGAGGGCTTCAGAATCACGGCATTGCCTGCGGCCAGTGCCGGTGCTACTTTCTGCGCCTCCGCCATGATCGGCGAGTTCCAGGGGGTGATGGCCGCGACCACGCCATAGGGTTCGGCCAAGGACATCGAAAAGTACTCGCCGCGCGGACTGGTCACTTCGTTCTGCCACGTCTCGCACAGGGCCGCGTAGTAGCGGAAGAAATACGCGGCGTTGTCCACCATGTGCTGGCATTCCTTCAGGGGCTTGCCACTGTCGAGCATCTGAAGGTGCGCGAGTGGTACGCGTTCTGCAGTAATGCGACGGCCAATCTCGTACATCGTGGTAGCGCGCACGTCGGGGCGCAGCTTGCGCCAAGGTGCGGTGCGAAACGCTTTCTCGGCCACGGCCACGGCATCGTCGACGTCGCGGGCGGTGGCACATGCCACCGTGCCAGTAACGGAGCCATCACCGGCGTAGATGGACGTGATGCTTTTGCCGCCGCCGACGCGCCACTCGGCGCCGATGCGGAAGGGTCTGATGGTTGCGGTCATGGAAGCTGGAGCATGAGAGTGGAAAGCGCAATGATGGTCCGCCCCTGTTTATAGAACAAATGAAAATTTATCCATTATTATTAGTTAATGGCTATTAATATCAAATACCGGCCGATGAAGGCCTTTCTGCTGGCCGCACAGACCAACTCGTTTACGCACGCGGCTGATCGTCTGGGCGTGACGCAGCCGTCGTTCACGGTGCTGATTCGGGATCTGGAGGACGTGCTGGGCGTGCGCCTGTTCGACCGCAATACGAGAGGGATTGCGCTGACCGCGGCCGGCAAGGATTTCCTGGCGCGTATCGAGCGTCCTGTGATTGATCTTGAGGAGGCGTATCGAAGCATCGTGGATCTCGCCGCAGTACGGCGCGGCTCGGTCGTGCTGGGGGCCCTGCCTTCGACCTCACTGACGCTCGTCCCGTCTGCACTGGGGCTGCTGCGTAATGCCCACCCGATGCTGCGGGTACGGGTGGTGGAGGCGCACAACGATGACCTGATCAGCATGGTGCGTACCAACCAAATCGAGTTCGCAATTGCCGCACAATGGGAGCCTGCGGCCGATCTCGCCTTCCAGCCGTTGCTGGAGGACCAGTTCGTGGCGGTGATGCCCCCGGACCACGAACTTGCCGCGCGCTCCCGGTTGCACTGGCGCGACCTCGTGCCGCATGACCTTATCTTGCTGTCCCGCGGCTCCAGCGCACGTGACCTGTTCGACGAGTCGACGGGCGAGCAGGCCGAAACAACTACGACCGCCTCGCGTTATGACGTCACACACATGAGCACGGCCATCCGCCTCGTGCGCCAGGGCCTTGGCATGACGGTGCTGCCGGCACTTGCGTTGCCCGAACTGGAGCTCGGCGAGCTGGTTGCTTGCAAGCTGCAGGACACGTCGGCACGTCGCATGATCGGCGTTGTGCACCGGCGCGACCGCAGCCTGTCCGCGGCGGCTATCGCTTTCGTTGGGAAACTGGCGGCTGTAGCATCCGAACTGAACAACAATGCCTCGATTCGCACCAAAGGGAAGAAGACTCAACTCGGTCTTGAGCCAGCCGGCGAGCTTCAAGGCAAAGGGGTCAAGCTTGGAAGGACTGATCCGCTTGGCGTAGTGCGGCTCGGCCTCGCCTGCGCGCAGGTACTTGCGGATGGTGTTGCGCGAGAGGCCCGTGCGGCGGGCGATCTCTCGGATGGACAGCTGCTCTCGCAGGGCCCAGCGCCTGATGACACTTAGTGTTGCCACGTCTATCACTCCTGGTCTCCTGCTGCTTAACAAAGCAGCAGGTTAGGGTTAGCACGTGGATCAGATTTAGATGGAAATCCTGGGGGTTAGTGGGTCACTTCTGCGTGGAAATCAACAATGCGCGCCCAGGGCGATGTGTTCGTCATCACCGGACCCGTCTTTGACTCAGGGAGTCCGTCTATCGGTGCCAACCAGGTGCGCGTGCCGACACACCTCTTCAAACTTGTGTACGACGCGACAACGCAAAAGGCATGGGTGCACTGGCAAGCGAACGCGGAAGATGGCTGCGGTGACGACGGCGCTGTGTGCCAAGCCACTTTGGCTGTCCACGCCGATGTGCAGCTTCATGCCGAAATACCATTGCTGGTCCTTACGGGTTTGGTGCATCTCGGGATCGCGGGCCTTGTCTTTGTTCTTGGTGGAGCTGGGCGCGCCAATGATGGTCGCATCCACGATGGTGCCGGTGTTGACCTTGAAGCCGCGCTCCTGCAGTTCCTGCCCCACTTTGGCAAACAGCGCCTCGCCCAGTCTGTGGGTATTCAGGAGCTTGCGAAACTTCAAAATGGTGGTGGCGTCGGGCACGGGTTCGCGCCCCAGATCAATGCCCACGAAGCGGCGCAGGCTGGCACTGTCGTACAGGGCTTCTTCGCAGGCCAGGTCCGCCAGGTTGAACCAGTGCTGGATGAAGTGGATGCGCAGCATGCGCAGCATGCGCTCCAGGCCTATGGGCGGGCGGCCATTGCCCGCCTTGGGATAGTGCGGCTCGATGACGGCGCACAGTGCAGCCCAAGGCACGATGGCCTCCATGGTCTTCAAGAACTCGTCGCGCCTGGTGGGCTTGCGGTAGTGCTCAAAGTTCTGGTCTGCGGCCATGGCGAGGGTTTGCTGCTTCATCGATATGTAACGCAGCAACCCGCTGGGGGGCACCTTAATCAGCATTGCCTTGAATTCTTCGGGATATGGTTGCTTCGTCATGGCACCTCCTATTGGGCCTCAGGTTTGAGGCTCGAAGGTGTCTAGTTCAGCCGGGGCTATTCACTACTTCCGATTGAGAGTCCTTTTAGCGCACTCAATAAAACTACGTAGAGTCGGCAGGTAGTAAGCTGGATTCCATATCAGCAATGCCGGTGACAGCACTTGTTCGCCTCTAATTCTTATGAATTTCACACCGTAAACACGCGAGCGAGCCAATGTGCTGGGTACAACAGAAACGCCAAGGCCATTTGCGACCATGGCCACAATAGTCAACCATTGGCGGGTCGCATGGGCAATTTTTGGATGTATTCCGGCACGAGAGAAGATGGCGATCACGTTGTCATAGTTTGCAGGAGCTATATCCCGGGAAAACATCACAAAACGTTCATGGGCCAGTTGTTTCAGTTCAACTGAATCGCACTGAGCTTTGGGATGATCGTCCGGTAGGCAGATTACAAAATCATCTTCACCCATGGGCAGAGATGCCAACTGTGGCGGAACCGTAGAGGCATTCACAAACCCGGCATGAATCTGGCCGCGCAGTAGCTCATTAACTTGGTCTGCACTGGACATCTCTCTGAGCACCACATCCACGTCAGGCATTTCCGCATTGAATTGCCTAACAATGTCCGGAACCTCCCGGTAGATCAGCGAACCAGTTACACCAATCTCAAGTCGTCCCCGCATCCCTCTGGCGACGATTTTTGCCACATTCGAAGCCCGTGCCACCTGTTCCAAAATCTGGCGCGCTTCTTCAAGGAAGGCCTCGCCGGCCTGGGTCAGCTCGACATGCTTGCTATCGCGAATCAAGAGCTGAACCTCTAGCTCCTCTTCCAGAGACTTGATGGCGCTACTCAAGGGCGGTTGGGTCATCGCAAGCTTGCTGGCTGCCCGCCCGAAATGCAACTCTTCAGCCAGGACGACAAAGTAGCGAAGAAAGTGAAGCTTCATGGATGCCGCAGCCTAAATGTGACGAGTGCAGATTATTTATCAACGATTCTCAAAAAGAATCGCTCTAACCGAAAACAGGATTGGACGCGAATGATTGTGAAAGGGAAGATGGGGGCGCATCGATTGACGAGACGGTGCCCATTCCAACTACAACCGGAGACGCATCATGAAAAATTTGCCTCGTGCCTTGACCCTGGCGGCCAGCTTGTTGGCTGCTTCAGCGGCGATAAGCCAGACCTTCCCTAACGCGCCGGTAACGATGGTCGTGCCGTTTGCTGCCGGAAGCGGCACGGATTCCGTGGCGCGCATTGTTGCCAAGAAACTCGGTGAGCGCCTGAAGCAACCTGTACTGATCGATAACCGCGCAGGTGCCAATGCGCAGATTGGTGCCCAGTTTGTGGCTAAAGCCAAGCCTGACGGTTACACCTTGTTCATGACGACCAATACGTCGCACTCAGCCAATCCCAGTCTGGTCCTCAATCTCAAGTATGACCCGATCAAGGATTTCACTCCGATCGCCCGTGTGGGCGAACTTCCGTTCGCGTTGGTTGTGAATAAAAACGATCCCGCCAAGTCGCTAAAAGGGTGGATCGATCAGGTCAAGGCCAACCCGGGAAAATTTGCTTACGCCACGCCGAACAGCACATCGCTGGTGGCCTCTGAAACCATCAAGCGGATTGCCGGCCTGGATGTTGTGGCGATCCCCTACAAATCGAGTCCGCAGGCCCTCACTGATTTGATCGGCGGGTCCGTGCAAATGTATGTCGTGGATCTGGGTTCTGGCATGGGCATGATCAATGCGGGCAGCGTCCGGGTTCTGGGCGTTACCACGAAAGAGCCGCTGAAGTCGATGCCCGATGCGGTGCCCATCGCCAAGGAGGTCCCGGGATTTGACTTGACATCCTGGAACGGAATCTTCGGACCCGCTGGCATGCCCAGGCCTGTCGTGGATAAGCTCAATGTGGAACTGCAAGAGGTCCTGGCAGACAAGGAAGTGCAAAAGGCGCTGAGCCAGCTGGGCTTTGAAACCTGGCCGACCAAGACGCCGGAGGAGTTTGCCAAATACGTGACTGACCAGCTGGCTCACTGGGGCACCCTCATCAAGCAGGCCGGTATCCGTCCGGAATAAACATGACGGCTCAGTATTCAGCTTCCACCTCCGGTCCGCTGGCAGGTGTGAAGATTCTCGATCTGACATCTGTCGTCATGGGGCCTTTTGCGACCCAGATTCTGGCCCAATTGGGCGCAGACGTCATCAAGGTGGAGTCCCCGGAAGGCGACAACATGCGCCACGTGGGGCCTATGAATCATGCCGGCATGGGCCCCATTTTCTTGCATGCCAACGCAGGTAAGAGAAGCATTGTCCTGGACCTCAAACATCCGGAAGGCCGCGAGGCGGCCCTGAAGATGGCGGAAGGTTGCGATGTGTTCATCAGCAATGTTCGACCCCAGGCGTTGACCCGCCTGGGGATGGATTACGAAGCCGTGCGTCAGCGCAACCCGCGCATCATCCACGTGAGTTGCTGCGGATTTGATCAGGATGGGCCCGATGCCGCCCGGCCCGCTTACGACGACCTGATCCAGGGCGCCACCGGCGTTCCGTGGCTGATGGGGCAATACGGATCACCCGAGCCCGCCTATATCCCTACCACACTGGCAGACCGCGTGACAGGCTTGCACACTGTTTACGCCGTCACGGCTGCGTTATATACCCGCAGCCAATCGGGCGTGGGGCAGGCCGTTGTGGTGCCAATGTTTGAAGCCATGGCGCAGTTCATTTTGGGGGATCACATGGCTGGTCTGACCTTCGAACCACCGATTGGAAAACCCGGCTACGCACGACTGCTGACGCCACACCGCAAGCCGTACCTCACCAGCGATGGCATGTTGTGCGTCCTGATCTACAACGATAAACACTGGAAAAGTTTTTTTGAAGCCATCGGCGAGACCGAGGGACTCGCGCGTGATCCACGATTTTCTACGCACAGCGCGCGGGCGGCCAACATCGATCAGGTGTATGCCGAAGTCGCTCGCCTCATGCGCACCCGCACCACTGCGCAATGGCGCGGACTGCTGGACGCCGCCGACGTACCCAACATGCCAATGAACAGTCCGGAAGACCTGCTGGTCAATCCACAACTTCGTGCCACGGGGTTTGTCCGCGACATGGTTCATCCGACAGAGGGGCCCATGCACACGCTTGCTCATCCAACGAAGTGGTCGGCCACGCCACCCGCGCGAAGCTTTTCACCTGCGCCACGGTTAGGTGAACACACCCGGCAACTCCTGGAGGAAGCCGGCTACACCCCGGAGCGCATCAACACCCTGCTCGAGCAGGGCGCTTGCCGAATTGACACCTGAAAGGAATAGCAACATGCAACCAAGTTACCTGGTCCGCGCTGCCGATGTGCCTGCCTATCAGCCCGCCAATCACCATCACACCCACAATCAACGGCTGATTGGTCCCGAGACCGTCGGCGCCAAACAAATGGAAGTATTGATGGGAACGCTGCACAAGGGGGGTGGAGCCTTGCCCCATGCCCATCCTGGTATTGAACAAGCATGCTACCTGCTGGAAGGTACCGCCCATGTTGAGGTGGCCGATCAGTCTTTCGACATGGCACCAGGCGATACCTGTTTTTTCCCGGCCGATCAGATGCATGTCTTCACCGTCACCAGTGACACCCCGGTGAAGCTCCTGGTGATTTACAGCCCACCCTACTGCGAATCGCCTGACAAGGTGATTCGCCCCGGCAACACTATTTCGAACGGATCCACCCAATGAATTTCGCCCGTACCCCTGAACAGGAACAAATCCGCGACGCCATTGAGCGTGTCTGCGCGCCCTTCGATGCGGACTACTGGTTGCGTAAAGACCAGGAAGGCGGATTTCCTGATGATTTTCACCATGCGCTGGCCGAGTCTGGCTGGCTGGGTATCGCCATGCCCGAGGCCTATGGCGGTGCCGGCCTGGGCATTAGTGAAGCGGCGCTCATGATGCATACGATTTCTGCAACAGGTGCCGGTTTGTCCGGTGCCTCTGCGGTTCACATGAATATTTTTGGCCTGCACCCTGTGGTGGTATTCGGCACTGACGAGCAAAAGCAGCGCTGGTTGCCCCCGCTGATTGCAGGCACGGATCGGGCCTGCTTCGGGGTGACCGAACCCAATACCGGTCTCAACACCCTGAAGCTCAAGACGCGTGCGGTACGTGATGGCGATCACTATGTCGTGCACGGCCAGAAAGTCTGGATCAGCACGGCCCAGGTGGCCAACAAGATACTGTTGCTGGCGCGCACTACCCCGATCGAAGAATGCAAGGGCACGGAAGGTTTGAGCCTGTTCTACACCGACATGGATCGCAGCAAGGTAGAAGTCCGTGAAATTGAAAAACTGGGTCGCAAGTGCGTTGACTCCAATCAGGTGTTCATTGATGGTCTGCGCATTCCTGTGGAAGACCGTGTTGGGGAAGAAGGCAAAGGCTTTAGCTACATCCTGCATGGCCTGAATCCGGAGCGAATCTTGATCGCCAGTGAGGCTGTGGGCCTTGGTCGCGCAGCACTCAAACGCGCCGCAGGTTATGCCAATGAGCGCGAAGTGTTTGGTCGCCCGATTGGTCAAAACCAGGGCATCCAGCACCCACTGGCAAAATCCTGGATGGAGCTGGAAGCAGCCGAATTGATGGTCCAGAAAGCAGCGTGGCTTTATGACCAGCATTTGCCGTGCGCTGCAGAAGCCAACAGCGCCAAGTACCTTGCCGCAGAAGCTTGCTACCACGCTTGCGAGAACGCCATCTTCACCCATGGCGGTATGGGCTATGCCAAGGAATACCACGTGGAGCGCTATCTGCGTGAGTCCTGGATTCCCCGTTTGGCACCCGTGAGCCCTCAACTCATCTTGTGCTTCATCGCCGAAAAAGTGTTGGGCCTGCCCAAGTCCTATTGAGTCTCGGAGAACCACACGCCACTGACCTTTCAACCGGTCGTCGCAACACTGGGTTGTTGACCAGATTTTAGATATTCGTTCAAGACTTCAGTTGGTATCTTCCAACCAAGCGTTTTCCGGGGCCTGGTGTTCTGCGCGTGAGCTACGGCTTGGATCTCTTGAGCGGTCCATCGTGACAGATCGGTGCCTTTCGGGAAGTATTGCCGCAGAAGGCCGTTGGTGTTCTCGTTAGTGCCGCGCTGCCATGGACTGCGGGAGCTGCGAAGAAGACCTTCACCCCGGACTCACTCGTAATCCGGGCATGGTCGGATAGGAACACCAGCCGCGAATAGCCATCATGGGCAGCAGCAATCACTGCACCAACAGCCCGAATGTAAGGCAGCAAACCCTTCAGTCCATCACGACGCAGAAGCTTGTTCTCCTTGGGCGGACCATGTAGGCGATTCAGACCGCCACGTTGAGCATTGCCAAAGTCCATAGACCATAAGACGGTCCGGCATGTTCCATTGCCCTAACGCCGCCTGCGTCAGGAAATCGTATGGGGGTGGATGGCTGTGCGCGATTCAGGCATGCCAGGCATGCTTCAGGCCGAAACCCCTAACAGCAGCAACAGGCCAAAGCTAGTGCCCGCAAGGCCCAGTGCAAGCAACCGGCTGCCGTGCAGCTTGGTCCACAACAGCACACCCGTCAGCGACAGTACGATCAAGGCACCGGCCAGCGTATCGGTCAGCAGGATCCAGGGCACCGAAGCGCCCGTGGCCATATGCAAGCGATTCAACCGTGCCAACAGATTCGGATCCATGCGCTTGACCGACACCGAGTTGTTACCCACCCAGTACTCGGCGTTCACCGTAGCCTGTGGTGTAGCGAAGGCAATCACCCAATGTTCAGGCTGTGCCGCCCCAGGCCAGGGGGTAGGCCCGGCCGGCTCCGCTTTTTTCTGATGCGGTGGCTTGGCAATACCAAGCTCATGCTGCAGGTGAAGAACCAGTGCATCAATGTTTTCGGGCTTCCGGTCAAGACTGAGCTGCCATTGCGTATGGGCATAGGCCGGGCCAGGAATTTTCATCGTGGCCCGGTGGTTAAGCAGCAGGCCTGTGGTACCGAACAGCAAGCCCAGGACGCCGCCCCACATTCCCAGCCAGGCATGCGTGCGCCGCAGCCACTTGAGCACGGCGGGCCGATGCCAGCGCGCCGGCATGAACAGGTGACCGCCCCCGCGGGGTTTGGCGGGATGCGGCCTCGCCGTGGCCCTCAGTTCCTGGCGTGAAGCGATGTCGGTGGCTTGCTGCATGGCCTCAGAACCGGTAGCGTGCAACAACCTGTGCCGAGCGCGGAGCACCCGGCAGGTTCAGGTTGGGTGAACTGCCATGGCCCGCCACGATATAGCGGCGATCGAACAGATTGTTGAGCTTGAGCTGCATGTCCCAGGAACCCATGCGGTAGTAGGCCATGGCGTCCACCGTGGTGTAGCCAGGCAAGGT
>JANJSZ010000154.1 GCA_024711405.1 Acidovorax sp. | reverse complement strand
AGGCGTGGGCCGCTACGAGCTGCTGGGCGAGACCATCGACGATGCGGCGGGCGAGGCTTTCGACAAATCGGCCAAGCTCATGGGCCTGGGCTACCCCGGCGGGCCCGCGCTGTCGCGCCTGGCCGAGCAGGGCGACCCGGCGGCCTTCAAGCTGCCGCGCCCCTTGCTGCACAGCGGCAACCTTGATTTTTCTTTTGCCGGGCTCAAGACCGCCGTGCTCACCCAGGCCAAGAAGCTGGGCGATGCGCTGGAGGCGCGCAAGCCCGACCTGGCGGCCAGCACCGAGGCGGCGATTGTGGAAGTGCTGGTGAAAAAAACGCTCACGGCCTTGAAGCAGACGGGCTTGAAGCGTGTGGTGGTGGCGGGTGGCGTGGGCGCCAACCGGCATTTGCGCGCCCAGCTCAATGCGGCCTGCGCGCAGGGCAAGGTGCGCGTGCACTACCCCGAGCTGCATCTGTGCACCGACAACGGCGCCATGATCGCCATGGCGGCTGCCATGCGGCTGCAGGCGGGCCAGCAGATGGCCAACCGCGCCTATGCGTTCGACGTCAAGCCCCGCTGGCCGCTGGACGCCCTGGGGGGCTGAATTGCCGGGGCGTTGAACAGCGCCGCTGCGCAAGGTTTTTCCCGGTGCAGTGTGCGGCAGCTTTACCGGGGCTTCACTTTGCTGCAGCGGGCAGGACATGACTGCACCACACAATGGGGCATGCCATGCACGCTGCCCCTTCGCCATGAATGAACCTTCTGTTGCCACCGCGGCGCGCCCCGCGCAGCCCACCCTTTTTCGCCGGATGGGCGCTGTTTCACCCTGGTGGTTGACCTCGGCGGTGGCCCTGCTGGCCGGCTGTGCCAGCCTGGCGCCACCCGCCAGCCGGCTGCCGCAGACCCCGGTACCCCCCGCTTGGTCTGCGCCCACTGCCGCGGACATGCCCGCCACCTCCCTGGCGCAATGGTGGCAGCGGTTCAACGACCCGCAGCTCACGCAGCTGGTCACGCAGGCCTTGCAGGCCAACACCAGCGTGCGCAGCGCGCAAGCCGCCTTGCAGCAGGCGCGCGCCCAGGTGGATGTGCAGGCCGCCGGTCTGCTGCCCAGCGTGGGGGCTTCGGCCTCGGCGCAGCGCAGCCGGGCGTCGAACAGCACGGGCAACAGTTTCCAGGCAGGGTTTGACGCCAGCTGGGAGCCCGATGTGTTTGGCCGCCTGCGCAGCGGCGTGAACGCCAGCCAGGCCGATGCCCGGGCCGCCGAGGCCAGCCTGGCCGACGTGCAGGTGTCGCTGGCCGCCGAAACCGCCGTGAACTACGTCGAGCTGCGGGGTCTGCAGCAGCGGCTGGCCATAGCGCGCAGCAACCTGGCGAGCCAGCAGGAGACGCTGCAGATCACCCAGTGGCGCCTGCAGGCCGGGCTGACCACCTCGCTGGTGGCCGAGCAGGCCCGTGCGGCGGCCGAGCAGACGGCCGCGCAGATTCCCGCGCTCGCATCGAGCCTGGCGCAGTCGCGCCACAGCCTGGCCGTGCTGACCGGACAGGCTCCGCTGGCGCTCGATGCGCTGCTGGCAGGGCCCGCCGCCGTGCCCCAGCCCGCGCAAGACCTGGCGCTGGCCATTCCTGCCGAAACCCTGCGCCAGCGGCCCGACGTGCGCGCCGCCGAGCAGCGCATTGCCGCCGCGCTGGCCCGGGTGTCGCAAGCCGATGCCGCGCGCTACCCCGACTTCAGCATCTCTGGCAATCTGGGCCTGCGCGCCCTCGCCTTGGGCGCCCTCAGCCATGGCAGCTCCGTGGTCAGCGCCTTGCTGGCCAGTGTGTCGGTGCCCGTGTTCGACGGCGGCGCGGCGCGGGCGCAGGTGCGTGTGCAGGAGGCGGCGCTGGCGCAGGCCCGCGTGGCCTATGAGGCCTCGGTGCTCACGGCGCTCAAGGATGTGGAAGACGCCCTGGCAGCCCTGCAAGGGGACCGCGAGCGCCTGGTGCGCCTGCAGGCGGCCGCCGACGCCGCGGGCAATGCGGACTTGCTGGCCCGCCAGCGCTACAGCAGCGGCCTGATCGACTTCCAGTCGGTGCTGGAGACCCAGCGCACGCTGCTGTCCACCCAGGACAGCGTGGCCGCCACCGTGGTCAGCGTGGCGGCCGACCATGTGCGGTTGTACAAGGCGCTGGGCGGTGGCTGGCAGTAGCCCCCTCGCGCCTGCAAACCCCTGTTGCACCACCACCAGATACCTCCAAAAAACACCGAATTCGATGGCCATGACCTCTCCTGAAAACAACGCATCCCCCGCCAGCCCCTCCACTGCCGCCGATCTGCAGGCGCTGCTCGGCGGAGGCAAGCCGCGCCGCTGGTGGCAACGCTCCTCCCTGTGGCTGGGGGTGGCGGTGCTGGTGGCCGCGGGGGGCGGCCTTTATTACTGGCGGAGCCACCAGCGCGCCAGCGCAGCCCCGATGTATGTGACCGAAGAGGTGGTCCGGGGCAATCTCACGCTCAACGTGTCGGCCAACGGCACGTTGCAGCCGACGCGGGCGGTGACCATTGGCAGCGAGCTGTCGGGCACCGTCAGAAACGTGCGGGTGGATGTGAACGACAAGGTCAAGAAGGGCCAGGTGCTGGTCGAACTCGACACCGCCAAGCTCGATGCGCAGGTGCTGCGTTCGCGCGCCTCTTTGGCGGCGGCGCAGGCGCGGCTGGCGCAGGCGCAGGCCACCACCAAAGAGGCGCAGGCCGGCTTTGCGCGGCTGCAGGAGGTAGCGCGCCTGTCGGGCGGCAAGGTGCCCTCGGCCGCCGAGCTGGACAGCGGCCGGGCCACGCTCGACCGGGCCCGCGCCGACGAGGCCAGCGCCCGTGCCTCGGTGGACGACGCCCGGGCGGCGCTGTCCACCGACACCACCAACCTGTCCAAGGCCTCGATCCGCTCGCCCATCGACGGCGTGGTGCTGACCCGTTCGGTCGAGCCCGGCAACGCCGTCGCCGCCTCGCTGCAGGCCGTCACGCTGTTCACGCTGGCCGAAGACCTCACGCGGCTGCGGCTCGATGTCAGCGTGGACGAGGCCGACGTGGGCTCGGTGAAGCTCGACCAGAAGGCCAGCTTCACGGTCAGCGCCTACCCGTCGCGCCGTTATCCGGCCAAGGTCACGCGGGTGTCGTTCGGCTCCACCAAGACCGACAACGTGGTCACCTACAT
>JANJSZ010000142.1 GCA_024711405.1 Acidovorax sp. | reverse complement strand
TCGAGTTCTGGCGCAAGGTTTTTTATCCATTGAGTTGCCTGGTGATGGTGGTGCTGGCATTGCCTTTTGCCTACTTGCACTTTCGTGCGGGTGGCATCGCAGGTTATGTGTTTGGCGGAGTGATGGCGGGTATCAGTTTCTTCCTGCTCAACAATGTGTTTGGCTACGCAGGCAATCTGCAAAACTGGTCCCCGTGGCTCACTGCGGCCGCTCCGGGAATGATTTATTCCTTATTGTCGCTTGCAGCCTTTGGGTGGCTGGTATTGCGACGCTGACCTTTGCGCCGCTCGTTGTATGTCCCGAAACTCACCTGCCATCATCCTCTTTTCGCATGGTTCACGCGATCCACTATGGCGCGCTCCCATCGAGGCTGTTGCCGCGCGCATTGGCTTGCAGCATCCTGAAATGCTGGTGCAATGCGCCTATCTTGAGCTTTGTGAACCTACATTGGCACAGGCTGCCGATCTCCTTGCGCATCAAGGGGCAACCCACATCACGGTGGTCCCCATGTTTCTGGGCACCGGCAAGCATGCACGAGAAGACCTTCCTGTACTGGTGGAGCAACTGCGCTTGCGCCACACTTCGGTGCACTTCACGGTGCAGGGGGCAATCGGTGAAGACAAACGAATGACAGCACTGATGGCCGAGATTGCTTGCGACACTTCGGCAACCACACCACCTCCTTAGACAAATGCAGCATAATGATGCGACTTTTTAGGCCGCATCTGATATGAATCTGCACCAATTCCGATTTGTTCAAGAGGCCGCGCGCCGCAACCTCAATCTGACCGAAGCCGCCAAGGCCCTGCACACCTCCCAACCAGGGGTGTCCAAGGCGATCATTGAGCTGGAAGAGGAACTGGGGATCGACATCTTTGCGCGCCATGGCAAGCGGCTCAAGCGCATTACAGAGCCAGGCCAGCATGTCCTTAAAAGCATCGAAATCATCATGCGTGAGGTGGGAAACCTGAAGCGCATTGGCGAGCAGTTCAGTGCGCAGGACAGTGGAACGCTGTCTATCGCAACAACCCACACCCAGGCCCGCTATGTACTGCCCGTACCAGTAGCGCGGCTGCGAGAGGCGTACCCCAAAGTCAACATCAGCCTGCACCAAACCACGCCCGACCAAGTCGCCCGCATGGTCATTGATGAAGTGGCAGAAATCGGCATGGCCACCGAGTCGCTGGCCGACTATCCCGAATTGGTGACCCTGCCCTGCTATGAATGGCAACATGTATTGGTGCTCCCCCCCAACCATTCGTTGATCCATAAAGAACGCATTGGCCTGGATGACATAGCCCATGAACCACTCATTACATACCACCCAACATTCACAGGTCGGGGCAAGATTGATCTGGCTTTTGCAACCAGGCGCCTGCAGCCTCGCATTGCACTGGAAGCCATAGACTCCGACGTGATCAAGACTTATGTCCGGCTAGGCCTGGGCATAGGCATCGTGGCAGAAATGGCCATGCGTGACGACCCGGTGGGTGATCTGGTGGTACGCCCCGTGGGACACCTTTTCGGTCAAAGCGTCGCACGCGTGGCTTTTAAACGTGGCGCCTATTTGCGCAACTTTGTCTATAAATTCGCCGAACTGCTCAGTGACCGTCTGAGTCGCGAATTGATTGCCCGTGCCATGACTGGGCATGTCAACGATTACGAGCTCTGATCAGTCGGCAGAGTTTTCCAAACTTCCTTCTCGTCCGCCCTCTCGCTATGACAAACACGTTCCAGAAATCACTCACCCCCACGTTTCCAAGCAAGCTGCCCCACGTTGGAACCACCATTTTTACCGTCATGTCGGCATTGGCTGCTGAGCATGGGGCTGTTAACTTGGGCCAGGGGTTTCCTGATTTTGAATGTGATCCTGCCTTGGTAAACGCTGTGACCCAAGCCATGAAGAATGGTCACAACCAGTACCCGCCGATGCCTGGCGTTTCTGCGTTGCGCGAAGCAGTTGCTCTAAAAATTGAAGCACTGCACGGCCGAAAATATGACCCAACCACGGAAATAACCATCACGGCAGGAGCCACTCAGGCGATCTTCACAGCCATTCTTGCCATCGTGCATGCGGGCGATGAAGTCATCGTGCTCGACCCCTGCTATGACAGTTACGCGCCCAATATTGAGTTGGCGGGTGGCACCGTTGTTCGCGTACCTCTTACCCCAGGGACTTTTCGCCCTGACTTTGATCGCATCGGCGCAGCAATCACACCACGTACCCGCGCACTCATCGTCAACAGCCCGCACAACCCGAGCGCCACCATCTGGAGTGCCGCGGATATGCAAAAACTACAGGATCTGCTGGCTCCCACCAACATTCTGCTCATCAGCGACGAAGTCTACGAACATATGGTTTTCGATGGCGCCGAACACCAGAGCGCTGCCCGTTTTCCGGGGCTTGCCTCTCGCGCATTTGTCGTATCGAGTTTTGGGAAAACTTTCCATGTCACAGGATGGAAGGTAGGGGCTGTAGCAGCACCCGCAGCGCTCACTGCCGAATTCCGCAAAGTGCACCAATTCAATGTGTTCACCGTAAACACTCCGATGCAACATGGACTGGCGGAGCATCTGAGAGATCCAGCGCCTTATCTTCAACTGCCAGCTTTCTATCAGGCCAAACGCGATCTGTTCCGCCAGGGATTGGAAGGCTCCCGCCTGAAACTGCTACCCAGTACGGGCAGCTATTTCCAATGTGTCGACATTTCCGAAATAAGCCATCTTCCTGAGTCCGATTTTTGTCAATGGCTCACACGCGAAGTGGGTGTGGCTGCCATCCCTCTCTCTGCTTTCTATGGCGATAGTTTCAACCAAGGTGTGATCCGCTTTTGTTTTGCTAAAAACGATGCAACCCTGCGTGAAGCAATTACACGTTTGCAAAAACTCTGAGAAGGCAAGCGGGATGGATTGCAAGGTTGAAGAACGGTAAGCGCGCGGCAAACCCATCTTGAGATCGCTCCAGTAGTCGGGCATGGTGTGCACGATGGAGATCATGCACACCATGGCGAGCGAGGCGATCGCCAAACACCCCAAGCGGCGCGCCTACAGCCCCGAACTCAAGTCCCAGGTTGTGGCGGCATGCCGCAGTCCAGGCGCGTCGGTTGCCGGCATTGCGCTGACTCACGGCATCAACGCCAACGTTGTTCACCGCTGGCTTCGCGAACACGCCCGCGGCACGTTGCCCGTGCCGCAGCAGGGGTTTGTGGCACTGCCCCTGCCGATGCCTGCGCTCGACGCGGCCAAGCCGGCCCCCGTTCCGGCAAAGGCCGATGGCGACATCCGCATTGAGGTTCGCCGAGGTGCGGGCTCGGTCACCGTGAACTGGCCGCTCCAAGGTGCCGAGTCCTGCGCTGCGTGGCTGCGCGAGCTGCTCAAGTGATCCGCATCGATGCGGCCTGGCTGGCCACAGCCCCTCTGGACATGCGAGCGGGCACCGATACCGCGCTGGCACGGGTGGTCGCCGTCTTCGGTGCCGCCCATCCCCACCACGCCTACCTGTTTGCCAACCGGCGGGCCAACCGCATCAAGATCCTGGTGCACGACGGCATCGGCATCTGGCTGGCTGCGCGCCGACTGCACCAAGGAAAATTCGCCTGGCCCGCAACCGGCACTGCCAACCTGGAGCTGCAGCGCCAGCAGCTCGATGCCCTGGTGCTGGGTCTGCCCTGGCAGCGCCTGGGTGATGGTGGCGTGATCACCGTGATCTGACTTTATCTGTTGGATCGTTGTTGCCAATTGGTGCATGCGCCAATGGCGCGGCTATTCTGACACTGGCACAGTCATGCCCATGGTGGTGGAACCTCAATCCTTGGAGAGTCTGAGCGCAGAACAACTGCGCGTTGCGCTGCTCTCCATGCTGCAGACGGCGGCCGCCAAGGATCAGGAGCTGGCCTTCAAGCAGACCCTCATCGACAAGCTCACCCACGAGAACGCGCTCTTGAAGCGCATGAAGTTCGCAGCCCAGTCCGAGCGCTTCAGCCCCGAACAGAAGAGCCTGCTCGAAGACGAGATTGAAGCGGACCTGGCGGCTGTGGCCAGCGAGATCGACGCACTGGCGCAGACGCAAACACCGCCCACTCCCGAGAAGAAACAAGCCAAACGGCTGCCGCTGCCAGCGCACCTGCCGCGCCGCGAGATCCGCCACGATCCAGCGTCCACCACCTGCTCGTGCGGTTGCCAGATGAAACGCGTCGGAGAAGACGTGGCCGAGAAGCTGGACTACGTGCCGGGCGTCTTCAGCGTCGAGCGCCACATCCGAGGCAAATGGGCCTGCGCCCAGTGCGAGACCATTCAACAGGCACCTGTCGAGGCCCACGTCATTGACAAGGGCCTCCCCACCGCCGGGCTGCGGGCGCAGGTGTGGGTGGGCAAGTACGCCTATCACCTGCCTTTGTACCGGCAGGAAGCGATCTTTACTCGCGCCGGCCTGGCCATCCCCCGCTCGACCCTGGCGCAATGGGTGGGCACCTGCGGGGTACGGCTACAACCGCTGGTCGATGCGCTCAAGACCGAGATCCTCAGCCGTCAGGTTCTGCACGCCGACGAAACACCGGTGGCGATGCTCAAGCCCGGCGAGGGCAAGACGCACCGCGCTTACCTCTGGGCCTATGCGCCGGGGGCGTTCGAGAACATCAAAGCCGTGGTCTACGACTTCTGCGAAAGCCGCTCGGGTGAACACGCCCGGCGCTTCCTGGGGGAATGGAGAGGCAGCCTGATCTGCGACGACTACTCGGGGTACAAGAAGGGACTGGCGCAAGGGCTGACGGAAGTTGGCTGTCTGGCCCATGCCCGACGTAAGTTCTTCGACCTGCACACGGCCAACAAGAGTCAGATCGCCGAGTTCGCGCTGCAACAGTTCGCTCGCATCTATGACATCGAGCGCGAGGCCAAGGATTTGAAGACAGAGCCGCGCCAGGCCATTCGAAAGCAGCAAACAAAACCGGTGCTCGATGCCTTGCACCAGTGGATGCTGCTGCAGCGCCAGAAGGTACCCGAGGGCTCAGCGACAGCCAAAGCGCTGGACTACAGCCTGCGCCGCTGGGAGGCGCTGACCCGATTCGTCGATGACGGGCAACTGCCCGTGGACAACAACTGGATCGAGAACCAGATCAGGCCCATTGCCATAGGGCGCTCAAACTGGTTGTTCGCCGGCAGCCTGCGCGCGGGCCAGCGGGCGGCGGCTGTCATGAGCCTGATCCAGTCCGCGCGCATGAACGGGCACGATCCGTACGTCTATCTCAAGGACGTGCTCACCCGACTGCCCACGCACAAGGCCAGCCGCATCGAAGAGCTCTTGCCTCACCGCTGGCAGCCGGCCGACCGCTGATCCTCAGCCATGACCGCCAGTGGTGGTCAACATGGGATCGCCGCGCGCTTACGAAGAACGTACAGTTCCCCCGCCTCCATGAAACACGAATATGTTTGCTGCCCACAAGCAGAAACGCCCCACTCAATGGCTGAGTGGGGCGTTCTGGGCTGTAAGAGCCTGACGATGACCTACTTTCACACGGGAACCCGCACTATCATCGGCGCAAAGTCGTTTCACTGTCCTGTTCGGGATGGGAAGGAGTGGTACCAACTTGCTATGGTCATCAGGCATAACTTGGTGTCG
>JANJSZ010000109.1 GCA_024711405.1 Acidovorax sp. | reverse complement strand
ACAACTGGCCGCTGCTGCGCGAGGCGCTCAAGGCCATGGGCCGGGCCGATTTGATCGGCAACGGCAAGCACCACCTGATTCCTACCTTCCAGCCGCTCACCGATGGGGGCTACCAGAGCGCACGGCGCACCAATTCCACGCCGGGCGCCGCCAGGGCGGCCGCGGCCACATCCGGCCCCGCCAGGGGCGGCGCTACGCCAGGCATGCCGCAAAAAGGGCGGCTGCTGACCCAGCACATCGGCCTGCCGCCGCGTGTGACCGGCGCTGCCAAGCCCGGCGCGCGCAAGCCACGGCCCTGATCAGGCCGCCTGGTTTCTGACGGGGCGTTCAGGCCCGACGCTGGTCAAGGCCTGGCCAAGCCGGTTGGGGCCGGGTTTTCGTGCGGGTGCGCCAGCCGCCATGCCCGGCTGCGCTGTGGTTCTGTGCTCGGTCGGCGGCATGGCGCAGCGGCGCTTACCCGGACAGGCCGCTGTCGGTAATGCGCCGCGCATACACCGCCAGCACGATGCGTTCTGAGTGCACCAGGTACTCGTTGAGCGCCGTGGCCGCTTGTTGCAGCTTGCCGGCATCGAACAATTCCAGTATGTCCAGGTTCATCTCCACATAGGGCATGTGCAGAAATTCGGGGTCGTTGAGCAGGCCAAAGGCAAGCCGCAGTTCTGCCAGCACATGTGAAAACATCACATTCAGGCGCTCGCTGTCGGCCAGCTCGACAACCGCCATATGGAACTCCATGTTGGCCGTGCCAACACCTTGCCAGTCGCCGGCATCGCGACAGCGCTGGGCCATCTCGACGGCCTGGCGCAGGTGTTTTTTGGCCGGGTGGCGCGGGTAGGCCTGCGCCAGCGCCTGGCATTCGATCAGCCGACGCACGCGGTAGATGTCGATGATGGACGCAATGCTGGGAATGGCCACAAACACGCCCCGGTTGGGTGCGTGCGTGAGCAACCCCTCCTTGGTCAGCAGCCGGAACACCTCGCGCAGGGTGTTGCGCGAAATATCCAGGCTTTCACTCAGGGCCGCTTCTGACAGGCGCTGGCCGGGTGAAAACTCGCCGTGCACGATCTTCTGGCGGATCAGCTCGGCCATGCGGTCTGTCAGGTTGGGCTGGGGATCGTTGGGGGGAGACATTCGGTGAAAGCGTTTGTGTTGGGGGTGCTTGCGGCCAGGCAAGTGTAGTCCGTGCCCAGGATCGTAGATGGCACCGCATTGGTGCCAGTCTGAACTGCTGTGCGGCACTATGGGGTAAATACTTATCATGACGACAGAATTGTTGTTGAACAATTAGACAAATCTAGAAGAACAATTCATTTTTTGTTGCTAAACATAGGCACGTATATTGCTGAGTTAAATTGTCACCATATTTTTACCGGAAGGCCCCCCATGAGTGAGACCAGTCAACTTGCCGCACCTGCGCAAGACTTTGCAAAAAAGCGGCGCTCCTCGCTGCTAGCGGCCATTTTTCTAATGGCCACGTCGGCCATTGGTCCGGGTTTCATCACCCAGACGGCCACCTTCACCTCGACCATGGGTGCCGCGTTCGCCTTCGGAATCCTGGCGTCCATCCTGATCGATTTCGTGGTTCAGATAAACATCTGGCGCATGATCACCGTGACACGGATGCGTGCCTCGGACCTTGCCAATGCTGCGATTCCGGGCAGCGGCCATCTGCTGGCAGTGCTGGTCATCTTTGGCGGCCTTGTGTTCAACGTGGGCAACATCGCTGGTGCGGGCCTGGGGTTGAATGCAATGTTGGGGCTGGATCCCAAGTGGGGTGGTTTGCTGAGCGCCTTGGTCGCCATAGGCATCTTCTCATCCAAGCGCGCAGGCGTGGCTGTTGACCGCATGATCATTGTGCTGGGCATCGTGATGGTGGCTCTCACCGCATTTGTAGCGTTTGTCTCCAATCCGCCGCTGGGCGAGGCGCTGCGCCAGACGGTGTGGCCCGATACCATCAACTTCGCCACTATCACCACCATTGTGGGGGGTACGGTCGGGGGCTACATCACCTATGCTGGCGCACACCGCCTGCTCGACAAAGGCATGGTGGGGGTAGAAAACCTGGGGGCAGTCTCCAGGGGCGCTCTCAATGGCATTGCTGTCACCGGACTGATGCGTTATGTGCTGTTCCTGGCCGTGCTGGGTGTGGTGGCCAGCGGTGTGGCAATTGATGTGTCCGGCAAGGGCGCCAACCCTGCTGCGCAGGCTTTCCAGTCGGCAGCGGGGCCTCTCGGTCTGCGTGTCTTCGGTCTTATTTTGTGGGCTGCAGCCATCACCAGCGTGATCGGTGCAGCATACACCTCCATATCGTTCGTCAGCACCTTTGTCCCCAGTGTGACTGAGACTGGTCGCAATCGTGTGACGGTGGTATTTATCCTGATTTCGTTGGCGGCATACATGGCCATGGGCACTGCGCCGGCTGCGTTGCTAGTGTTTGCTGGCGGGTTCAATGGTCTTATCCTGCCTTTGGGGCTCAGCCTTTTCATGTATGTGGGCTGGTTTCGCAGCGATCTGATGGGGGGGTACCGTTACCCTCGCTGGATGCTGGTGTTGGGCACCATTACCTGTGTCCTTACCTGGTGGATGGGTTACAAATCGATTGGCCCCATCTTTGCATTTTTGTCGCTGTAAGACGAGAAGGGTTCTATGGCAACGATTGATTTGAACAGTGACCTGGGCGAGAGCTTTGGCATCTGGACCATGGGTGACGACGAGGCCATCCTGCGCATCGTGACCAGCGCCAACGTGGCATGCGGCTTCCATGCTGGCGATCCCGCAGGCATCCTGGCCACGCTGCGTGCGGCCAGAGAGCAGGGTGTTGCGGTGGGGGCCCATGTGGCTTATCCGGATCTGGTTGGCTTTGGTCGTCGCAACATGGATGTGGCCAGTCCCGATCTGGTGGCTGACATCATCTACCAGATCGGGGCGTTGCAAGGGCTGGCTGCAGCCGTTGGGGTGCGTGTGGCATATGTGAAGCCGCATGGTGCGCTCTACAACACCATAGCCTATGACGAGCGCCAGGCCCGCGATGTGATTGCTGCCGTGCGTGCCGTAAACCCAGAGCTGGCCCTGGTAGTGCTGGCGGGCTCGCCCCTGGTGAAATGGGCGCAGGATGCGGGTCTGCGTGTGGTGGCAGAGGCTTTTGCCGACCGGGCCTACACCCCGCAGGGCACTCTGGTGTCCCGCCGCGAAAAAGGTGCCGTGCTGCACGATGTCGAGATGGTTGCGCAGCGCATGTTGCGCCTCGTGCATGAAGGGGTCGTGGAAGCCATTGATGGCAGTCTTGCCCGTGTGGAGGCGCAATCCATCTGTGTACACGGTGATAACGCCGCAGCAGTGGATATGGCCCGCGCCGTGCGCATGGCGCTGGAGCGCGAAGGTGTGACCGTGCGTTCTTTTGCCTGATTTTCGGGAGACATCGCGTGAGTATTTTTGCGTTGCAAAAGGTACGGGAAACCGCCGTGGCGGTGGCCCGTCAGGCCCGCGCTACCTATCGGTCAGGGGTTGTCCAACCCACTGCGGGTATTGCCCCAGGCATGACGCAGGCCAACATGATTGCGCTGCCGCGCGACTGGGCTTGGGACTTTTTGCTCTATGCCCAGCGCAATCCCAAAGCTTGCCCCGTGCTGGATGTGATTGAGGCTGGATCGCACCAGACCTTGCTGGCCGAGGATGCGGATATCCGCACAGACATTCCTTTGTATCGCGTGTGGCGCAATGGACGCTTGGCGCAAGAGCTGACTGATGCTACACCGCTGTGGGCTGAGCAGACTGATTTGGTGACGTTCCTCATTGGTTGCAGTTTCACGTTCGAGACACCGCTGCAAGAGGCTGGCATTGAAGTACGGCACATTGCCGATGGTTCCAATGTGCCCATGTACCGCACCAATCGCCAGTGCCGCCCAGCCGGGCGCCTGCATGGCGAAATGGTGGTATCCATGCGGCCCATACCAGCACATCGGGTGGCGGATACAGTCGCGATTTCGGGACGTTTTCCCTCGGTGCACGGTGCGCCGGTGCATGTGGGCGACCCCGCTGCTTTAGGTATTTCCGACATATGCAAGCCTGACTTTGGTGATGCCGTGCGCATCGAGTCAGGCGAGATTCCCGTTTTTTGGGCCTGTGGTGTGACACCCCAAGCGGCTGTGATGGCATCGGGCGTACCTTTTGCCGTCACCCATGCGCCCGGACACATGTTTATCACTGACGTACCGGACAGTGCATACCACGTATGAAGGTATCGGCTTTATTTTCGGAAAATAAGTTGCGTTTTCTTCCCGTCAACCTCAATGCGCTGCTGGTCGAGCTGGCCGATCTGGACCAGACCTTGGCGCTGCTGGCCTCGCTGCAGCGCGAGCCCCTGCAGGGTGTGCAAGAGCTGGTGCCCGCAGCGCGGACGCTCCTCATACGCTATCGTCCCTCCGCCACCAGCGCTGAGGCGCTGGTGCAAGGTATTGCCGGGCGTGATCTCTCGCAGCGCGCCGAGCGCGGCAGTACCCTGGTCGAAATCCCCGTGCACTACGACGGCGAAGACCTGGCCGAAGTGGCGCAGATCCTGGGCATCACGCCCGAAGAAGTGGTGCGCCGCCACACCGGCAGCGAATACACCGTGGCCTTCACCGGCTTTGCCCCCGGCTTTGCCTACCTGAGCGGTGGCCACCCCAGCCTGAACGTGCCGCGCCGCAGCACGCCGCGCACCCGCATACCAGCCGGCGCCGTGGGCCTGGCGGGCAGCTTCAGCGGCGTTTACCCTCAGGCCAGCCCCGGTGGCTGGCAGATCATTGGCGTGACACCCTTGGCCATGTGGGACCTTGACCGTGCCCAGCCCGCTCTGCTGCAGCCCGGTTACCGCGTGCGGTTTGTGGATATTGCTACACAACCAATAGCTGCAGGTGAAATAAAGTCAACGGCTACAGGCCAAAAAGCCCCAAAAAATGCCACATACCGCTCGGCGCAGGCACTTGCGCCGGACCAGGCCGCGCTGCGGGTGCGCGCCACCGGCCTGCTCACCGTGTTTCAGGACCTGGGGCGCCAGGGCCAGGCGGGACAGGGCGTGTCGGAGTCGGGCGCCATGGACCAGGCCGCTCTCAAGGCCGCCAACCGGCTGGTGGGCAACGCCAGCAACGCCGCCGCGCTGGAGACGGTGGGTGGTGGCCTGCAACTGCAAAGCCTGGGCGAAATCGTGGTGGCCGTCACCGGTGCCGACGCGCCCCTGGGTCTGACCACCGCCGACGGCCGCCGCTGGAGCCTGCCGCGCCACGCCCCCGTGGCGCTGGCCCATGGCGACACCCTGGCCGTGGGCCAACCCCGGGCGGGCGCGCGTTGCTACGTGGCCGTGCGTGGCGGCTTTGATGTGGCAGCTGTCATGGGCAGCTGCGCCACCGACACCCTGGCCCATGTCGGGCCTGCACCATTGTCTGTGGGCGACATGCTGGGCGTGCGGCCCGCCAGCGCCGGCGCGGTGGTGGGCACCGCCGATCTGGCAGCCGACGACCTGCCCACGCTGGAGCAGGAGGTGATGCTGGACGTGGTCATGGGCCCGCGCACCGACTGGTTCACCGCCGAGGCCATTGCACGGCTGTCCGCCCAGCGCTGGCAGGTCACGCCCCAGTCCAACCGGGTGGGCCTGCGCCTGGCGGGCGAGGTGCCGCTGGACCGCGCCATCTCCGGCGAGCTGCCCAGCGAGGGCACCGCCCTGGGGGCACTGCAGGTGCCGCCCAGCGGCCAGCCCGTGCTGTTTCTGGCCGACCACCCGCTCACCGGCGGCTATCCCGTCATTGGCGCCGTGGCGCCCCACCATCTGGACCGCGCGGGGCAGATCCCCGTCGGGGCCTGGTTGCGTTTCAACCCCATTCGCCCCTTTGCAGAGCTTTCGCCCAGCGTTTGAAAGAGCCAGCCATGAAAAAAGTCTTGTTTGCCAATCGCGGCGAAAACGGCCGCGCCGCGGGCGTTTCTCTACATCGCTGTGCCTGCGTAGCAGGTGACGGCGAACTCGCCACCCTTCACGTTTTCGAGGCGAAAGGTTTGATGCCATGAAAAAAGTTTTGATTGCCAATCGCGGCGAGATCGCCGTCCGCATCGCCCGCGCCTGCGCCGACTACGGCGTGCAGTCGGTGGCGGTGTATGCCAATGCCGACATCGACGCGCTGCATGCGCGCATGGCGGATGAAGCCTATGGCCTCGATGGCGACCGGCCGGCCGACACCTACCTGAACATTGCCAAGCTGCTGGAGATCGCCCGAAAGAGCGGCGCCGACGCCGTGCATCCCGGCTACGGCTTTCTGTCCGAGAACCAGGCCTTTGCCCAGGCCGTGATCGATGCCGGCCTGGCCTGGATCGGCCCACCACCGGCCACCATCGCCCAGCTGGGCGACAAGGTGCAGGCACGCAAGATCGCGCTGCAGGTGGGTGCCCCCTTGGTGGTGGGAACGCCCGACCCAGTCAAGGATGCCAGCGAGGTGCTGGCGTTTGCCGAACAGCACGGCCTGCCCATCATCATCAAGGCGGCCTTTGGCGGCGGCGGGCGTGGCATGAAGATCGCTTGGCGCATGGACGAGGTGGCCGAGCTGTTCGACTCCGCCGTGCGCGAGGCCGTGACGGCCTTTGGCCGTGGCGAGTGCTTTGTCGAGCAGTTTCTGGACAAGCCCCGCCACATCGAGGCCCAGGTGCTGGCAGACACCCATGGCAACGTCGTAGTGCTGGGCACGCGCGATTGCTCGCTGCAGCGGCGCAACCAAAAGCTGGTGGAAGAAGCCCCCGCGCCATTTTTGACCGATGCGCAGCGCGAGCGCATCCACAGCTCGGCGCGCGACATCTGCGCGGCAGCGGGCTACACCAGCGCCGGCACGGTGGAGTTTTTGCTCAGCCAGAGCGGCGCCATCTCATTTCTGGAGGTCAACACCCGCTTGCAGGTCGAGCACCCCGTGACGGAGCAGACCACCGGCGTGGACCTGGTGGTGGAGCAGCTGCGTGTGGCCGACGGCCTGCCGCTGTCTGTGACGCAGACGCCCGCGCCGCTGGGCCATTCAATCGAGTTTCGTATCAACGCCGAAGACGTGGGCCGGGGCTTTCTGCCCACCCCCGGCCCGGTGCAGCGCTTTGATGCGCCGTCGGGCCCCGGCGTGCGCCTGGACACGGGCGTGCAGTCGGGCTCGGTGGTGCCGGGCACGTTCGACTCGCTCATGGCCAAGCTGATCGTGACCGGAGCCACCCGCGAGCAGGCACTTGTGCGTGCGCGCCGTGCGTTGCGCGAGTTTCAGATCGAAGGCGTGGCGTCGGTGCTGCCGTTCCACCGCGCGGTCATCGACCATCCCGACTTCGTGGGCGCCAACGGCTTCAAGGTGCATACGCGCTGGATCGAATCCGACTTTGCCGCGCCGCTGGCCGCCTCGATCCAGGCCCAGGCGCGCGCCGAACCTCAGCCCGACGCCAGCTTGCTGCGCACCGCCATCGAGATCGACGGCCGCCGCGTCAATCTGGGCCTGCCCGCCGTGCTGCTGCAGGGTCTGGCGAATGTGTCTGGCGGGACTGCCCAGGCGAAGGCACCCGAAGTGGCGGTGGATGCCGGCGCGGTCACCTCGCCCATTGCGGGCAACCTGCATGCCTGGAAGGTGGCCGAGGGCGACCTGGTGCAAGACGGTGATGTGATCGCCGTGATGGAAGCCATGAAGATGGAAATGCAGGTCACCGCGCACGGCAGTGGCCGCATCACGCTGACCGCAGAGGCCGGCACCAGCCAGGCGCTGGGGGCGGTGATTGCACGGATTGCGGGACTCTGATTCCCGCAGGGCCGCTGCCTGCGCCGCTCGATCTTTTCTCCCATGAAAAAACCGCCCGAGGGCGGTTTTTGTGTGGCTGCTGGGAGGCTCAGATCACCTTGGCAATTGCCTGGCAGACGTAGTCGATGTTCTTGCTGTTGAGCGCAGCCACGCACATGCGGCCGGTGTCGGTGCCGTACACGCCAAACTCGCTGCGCAGGCGCACCATCTGGTCCTTGGTCAGGCCCGAGTAGCTGAACATGCCGATCTGGGTGGTGATGAAGGACATGTCCTGCTTCACGCCGGCGGCCTTCAGGCCGTCGACCAGCTTCTGGCGCATGGCCTTGATGCGCACGCGCATCTCGCCCAGTTCCTTCTCCCACAGCGCGCGCAGCTCGGGGTTGCTGAGCACGGCGGCCACCACGGCACCACCGTGGATGGGCGGGTTGGAGTAGTTGGTGCGGATCACAATCTTGAGCTGACTCAGTACGCGCGATGCTTCTTCCTTGTCGGCGCACAGCACCGACAGGCCGCCGACGCGCTCGCCGTACAGGCTGAAGCTCTTGGAGAAGGAGGTGGAGACGAAGAAGTTCAGGCCGGCGGCCACGAACTTGCCGATCACGGCGCCGTCTTCGGCGATGCCGTGGCCGAAGCCCTGGTAGGCCATGTCCAGGAAGGCGGTCAGGCCCTTTGCCTTGACGACGGCAATGACCTGGTCCCACTGCTCGGGGGTGATGTCGTAGCCGGTGGGGTTGTGGCAGCAGGCGTGCAGCACGATGATCGTGCCAGGGGCGGCGGCGTTCAGGCTGGCCAGCATGCCTTCGAAGTTCACGCCGCGCTTGGCCGCGTCGTAGTAGGCGTAGGTCTCGACCGTGAAGCCCGCGTTGGTGAACAGCGCGCGGTGGTTTTCCCAGCTGGGGTCGGAGATCAGCACCTTGGCGTTGGGGCTGACCTTCTTCAGGAAGTCGGCGCCGATCTTCAGGCCGCCGGTGCCGCCGATGGCCTGCACCGTGGCCACGCGGCCGGATTGGACGGGTTCGCTGTCCGCGCCGAACACCAGGCTCTTGACGGCGTTGTCGTAGGCCGCGATGCCGTCAATGGGCAGGTAGCCACGCGCGGTGGGGGTGGCCATCATGGCCTTTTCTGCGGCCTGCACGCACTGCAGCAAGGGCAGCTTGCCGTTGTCGTCGAAATAAACGCCAACACCCAGGTTGACCTTGTTGGGGTTGGTGTCGGCGTTGAATTGCTCGTTGAGGCCCAGGATGGGGTCGCGGGGGGCCATTTCGACGGCGGTGAACAGAGACATGGAAATCCTTGAAAGGTTGTCAGTGGCAAAGAATCCGGTCGTGGTGTACTGTGCCGGGTTCGGCCGATTTTAACGGCCCGCTTCCATTACCCGTTGACTGCCCCCATGCCGGATATCACAGAAGTCATCACTGAAAAGCAAGACGGCGAGTTCGTCCGCTACCCCGATTCGCCCTTCGAACTGTTCCAACCCTACCCGCCTGCGGGCGACCAGCCGGAGGCCATCAACAAGCTGGTGGAAGGGCTCAACGATGGTGAGACCTTTCAGACATTGCTGGGCGTGACCGGATCG
>JANJSZ010000118.1 GCA_024711405.1 Acidovorax sp. | reverse complement strand
CCGAGGAGCGCAGCGGCCAGCGGATCAGGGCTCGCGATTGTTTGAGCGAAGCGAGTTTGAGCGAGACCCCGCTGGACGCGAGCACCGCAGGTTGCCCGCAGCGAAGCGCAGGGACGCAGCCTGTAGGGTCGCCTTTCTTTTGGGTACGTTTCTTTGGCGAAGCAAAGAAAAGTACCTCGCCCGCCGGGGCGAGACCCGGCCTCCGTCCCTAGCAAAAGCACGCAAACAAACCGATGCTCAAGCCCAGGCTTCGACCTTTCGACAAGCTCAGGACAGGCAAGCTCAGCCTGAACGGTCACGGAAAGGCTTGCTATCAAAAGTAATAGCTACCGCCATTTGCTGAATAAGCGCCAGAGCCCAATGAGACTCAAAAAATCAAACCACCACCCCTTCCCTCTCATCCGCCGCAAACTCCCGCAACCCCCGCAGTTGCTCATAAATCGGCGCAAAGTCCCCCGCTGTCATGTCAAACAACTGCTCGAAGCTGTCGATCACAAAGTACGTCTGCTGGTACGTGTCAATCTTGTAGCGCGTGCGCATCGTGCGCTCCAGTTGCAGGGGCAGGCGCTGGGGCTCGGGGCTTTGTACCGCATACGCCAGTTCGCCCGATGAACTGAGAATGCCTGCCCCATACGCCCGCAGCCCACCTGCCTCGCGGATCAGGCCGAACTCTATCGTGTACCAGTACAGGCGGCTGAGCATTTCGCAGGCGCCCAGTTGCTGCGCTTTCAGGCCACCCTGGCCGTAGCGCTGCACGTAGTCGGCAAACACCGGGTTGAACAGGAGCGGCACATGGCCGAACAGGTCGTGAAAGATGTCGGGCTCGACGATGTAGTCGAACTCGGCGGGCGTGCGGATCCAGTCCGTCACCGGGAATTGGCGGTTCGCCAGCAGGGTGAAGAACGGCACTTCGGGAATCAGCCCTGGCACGGCCACGATCTCCCAGCGCGTGGCGCGGTACAGGCGCTCGTTGATTTCCTCGAAGCGCGGGATATGGTCCTTGATGCCCAGCGAGGGCAGGGCCGCCACGAAGGCCTCGCTGGCCAGGCCGGGCAGCAGGGCCGACTGGCGCTCGTACAGGCGCCGGTAGGTGTCGTGGTCGGCGGCGGTATAGGCCGCGAAGTTCTGCGGGCAGGTGTAGTCGGCAGCGGCGCGCGTGTAGTCGCCGCGCGGAGGGCGCGCGCTGGCGCCATAGACGACGGGTTCGGTGGCCATGGCCGGCTCCCGTTCAGTCTTTCCTGCCTTCGAGCACGCCGCGCCGGATCTGGTCGAGCTCGATGCTTTCGAACAGCGCCTTGAAGTTGCCGTTGCCAAAGCCATCGTCGCCCTTGCGCTGGATGAACTCGAAGAAGATCGGGCCCAGCTGGTTCTCGCTGAAGATCTGCAGCAGCAGCTTGCCGGCCACGCCATCGATGAGGATCTTGCGCTGGTGCAGCGCTTCCACCGGCTCGCCGTGGCCGGGGATGCGTTTTTCGACCAGCTCGTAGTAGGTGTCGGGCGTATCGAGCAGGCGCACGCCGCTGGCGCGCAACGCATCGACCGTGTCGTAGAGGTTGTCCGAGCCCATGGCGATGTGCTGGATGCCCTCGCCTTTGTACATGTCCAGGTATTCCTGGATCTGGCCGGCCTTTTCCTTGCCCTCTTCGTTGATCGGGATGCGGATCTTGCCGCAGGGACTGGTCATGGCCCGGCTCTTGACGCCCGTGACCTGGCCCTCGATGTCGAAGTATTTGATTTCTCGGAAGTTGAACACGCGCTCGTAGAAGTCGGCCCATTCGTTCATGCGGCCACGGTGCACGTTGTGCGTGAGGTGGTCGATGTAGGTGAGGCCGTGGCCAACGGGGTTCAGGGCCTCGTTGGCCGACACGCCGGGCAGGGGCTCGAAGTCCACGTCAAAGAAACCGATGTTGCCGATGTCGCCGGGCTGGGCGCCGTTCTTGCCGCGCCAGCGGTCCACCAGGTAGATCAGGCTGTCGCCCACGCCCTTGATGGCGGGGATGTTCAGCTCGCCCGGGCCGGCCACGCCCGCGTAGCCCCAGGCGCCCAGGCCCAGCGCGCGCTCGTAGGCGGCCTTGGTGTCGTGCACGCGAAAGGCAATGGCGCAGACGCTGGGGCCGTGCAGGCGGGCAAAGCGCTGGGCAAAGCTGTCGGGCTCGGCGTTGATGATGAAGTTGATCTCACCCTGGCGGTACAGCAGCACGTTCTTGTGGCGGTGGCGCGCCACCGGCTTGAAGCCCATGCCCTCGAACACCTTGCCCATGGCTTGCGGATCGGGCGCCGCGAATTCGATGAATTCGAACCCGTCCGTGCCCATGGGGTTCTCCCAGGCGGCGGTGTCCTGCGTGGCTTGTTGCGGCAATGCTGCGTTCATGTTGTCTCCGGCCAGAAATGTGGAATGCTGTGCACTGTAGGCGCGCAAGCCCTCATGTTTCTGGCGAATTGAAGACGCAGTGGCGTACTGTTTGCAGGAATCATGCGCAAAATCAATATTTGACGAATGAAGGATGTTGATAATTCCGCGCCGTTTTTTGGAGCTATTCGCCGGCTTTGGCGGCGTGCCGCAGCGGTGGGTTGCAGTCCGCGCAGGGCCGGGGCGTGCGCCGCCTCTTCGCCGCAATGGGCATTGCGGGTGTTCGTTCGTAGAATCCTGCGCAATGAACGATGCCAACGCACTCGACAAGCTGGACAGGGCCATCCTGCGCCGCCTGCAGGACAACGGGCGCGAAACCTACGATGTGATTGGCGAGCAGGTGGGCTTGTCGCCGAGTGCCGTGCTGCGGCGCGTGAAGCGCCTGGAAGACAGCGGCGTGATCGCCCGTTATGTGGCCCTGGTCCGGCCCGAGGCCGTGGGGCTGGGGCTCACGGCCTACCTCAATGTGCGCCTCGAAAAACACACCGAAAGCCACAAGCGCAACCCCATGGACCTGTTCCGCGCCAGCGTGCAGACCTGGCCCGAAGTGGTGGAGTGCGCGGCGCTCACCGGCGAGATGGATTACCTGCTGCGGGTGGTGGTGGCCGATATGGCGCACTACAGCCGTTTCATCATGGACACGCTGCTCAAACACCCCAGCGTGCAGGACTGCAAGACCAGCTTTGTGCTCGACCGGGTCAAGGCCACCACCGCCGTGCCGGTGTGAGTCCCGGGGCGCTCGGGGCGGGTTTTTTTGTAACAGTGGCTATCAATTCAATAGCTTATGGCGCATTGTCTGTGTTGGATATCACGGTTTTTGTCCTGATTGGATGTTCGTCTCTATTTTGTTGCAGCGCAGCAAAAGTGCTGGAATAAATGAGGGAAAACCCTTAAATTCCATACCATGATCGCAACCAAAGATTGGCTCAGGGCTTCGTGGGACGCCAGCAAAGAAATGCTGGCGCCCTTTGCCGGCCCTTCGCTGGATGATGCCCCCGCATCCACTCCGCTGATGGTGCCCATCCGTTCGCTGGGCCCTTCCTACCGCGAGCGCATCACGCAGCATCTGCTGCGGCTGGAGCCGCCCGACCGCTACCTGCGCTTTGGCTATGCCGCCACGGACGAGCAGATCCGCCGCTACACCGAGCGGCTCGATTTCGACCGTGACGAAATCTTTGGCATCTACAACCGCCACCTGGAACTCATCGCCATGGCCCATCTGGCGTTTGCCGAGCACCCCGAGCACAAGCAATGCGCCGAGTTTGGCGTGTCGGTGCTCAAGCAGGCACGGGGCCGGGGGTTTGGTGCACGCCTGTTTGACCGCGCCATCATGCATGCCCGCAACGCAGGGGTGAGCATGGTGTTCATCCATGCGCTGACGGAAAACACCGCCATGCTCAAGATCGCTCGCAATGCGGGCGCCACGGTGCAGCGCGACGGCTCCGAGTCCGAGGCCTACCTGCAGATTCCGCCCGCCAGCCTGGACACGCGCATGACCGAAATCGTCGAGCAGCAATTCGCCGAGATGGACTACCGGCTCAAGCGCCAGGCCAAGCAGTTCTGGAACTTCCTGGCCGGGGTGCAGGAAGTGCGCAAGGGCGTGCAGCACGGACGCCACCAGTCGGCCGAATAGGGCCGTTGCCCGCCTGAGGCGCGGGCGGTGTCATGACAATCCGCTATCCTAGGGGTCTGTTCAACTACCGCACGTCCTGCACTCCAAGACAGTGTCTGACCCGCACCCCCAGCGCCTGCCCGAAAAGGAAGACAAGCGCACTTTCCTGCAAAAGGTGGCCGAGTTCATTCATCCCGGACCGGACTCCACCGAAGAACTCATCGAGACGTTGGCCGAGGCCGAGGACAACGAAGTCATTGGCGCCGACTCCCGCGTGATGCTGGAGCGCGTCATCCGCATGGCCGACATGACGGCCGGCGACGTGATGGTGGCCGCACCACGCATGGACCTCGTCAACATCGAGGCGCCCTTTGACGAGTTGCTGCGCCTGGTCATCAACACCGCGCACTCGCGTTTTCCGGTGTACCAGGGCGAGCGGGAAAACATCATCGGCATCCTCATGGCCAAGGACCTGCTCAAGCTGCAGCGGGCGCCCGAGCTGAACATCCGCGCCCTGCTGCGCCCGGCCGCCTTCGTGCCGGAAAGCAAGGGCCTGAACGACCTGCTGCGCGAGTTCCGCGGCAACCGCAACCATCTGGCCATCGTGATCGACGAGTTCGGCCGGGTGGCGGGCCTGATCACCATCGAGGACGTGCTGGAACAGATCGTGGGCGAGATCGAAGACGAGTTCGATATTCCCGAGGACGAGGGCGACATCTTCGGCCTGGCCGACCATACCTACCGCGTGAGCGGCGACACCCCCATCGAACGCGTGGCCGAGGCCTTTGGCATCACCCTGCAAGGCAGTGATCCCGAGGAAAGCTTTGACACCGTGGGCGGCCTGATCGCCCACGAAATGGGGCATGTGCCCAAGCGGGGCGAACACCTGCAGCTGTGCGGCCTGCACTTTGTGGTGCTGCACACCAAGGGCGGCGCCGTGCGCTGGTTCAAGGTGTCGCGCATCGGCGAAGACAGCACCTCCGGCTGATGGCCCGGCTGCAACGCCTGCCGGTTGCTGCGCTTGCGGGGCAGGCCTGTCTGGCCGCTGCGGCGGGCGTGGCGCAGGCCCTGTCCCTGGCCCTGCCGTGGAGCGGCGAGCCGCAATGGTGGCTGCAGATCCTGTCGCTGGCGGTGCTGGCCTGGCTGGTGCGCGTACCAACGCCCTGGCGCCGGGCGGCGGGCCTGGGCTGGGTGTTTGCCACGGCCTGGATGGCGGCCACCTTCTGGTGGCTGTTCATTTCCATGCACCACTACGGCGGCCTGGCGGCGCCATTGGCGGTGGTGGCCGTGCTGGGGCTGGCGGGCTTTCTGGGGGGCTACTATGCAGCGGTTTTGGCGCTTTTTTCGCGTCTGGCACCCACTCATCGCGCGCTGGCAGCTATTGTTTTCGGAGCGATCTGGATGCTGGCGGAGTTGGCACGCGGCACGCTGTGGACGGGTTTTCCATGGGGCGCCGGCGGCTATGCCCATGTGCAGGGGCCCCTGAGTGCGCTGGCGCGCACCGTGGGCGTGTACGGCGTCGGTTGCGTGGCAGCGGTGCTGGCCATGCTGCTGGCGCAGGCGCGCCCCGGCGATTTCCTGCGCCTGCGTGCCTGGGTGCTGGTAGCGTTGGGTGCGCTGGTGCTGGTGGGTGCGGGCCTGCAGCGCCAATGCGCCATTGAGTTGTGCCACACACCGGCGCTGCCGCCGCCGCCACCGATCAGCCTGGCGCTGCTCCAGGGCAACATCCCGCAGGACGAAAAATTCCAGCCCGGCAGCGGCGTGCCGCTGGCCCTGCGGTGGTATGCCGATGCACTGCGGTCTGCCAAGGCAAGCCTTGTCGTGGCGCCGGAAACCGCCATTCCGCTGCTGCCGCAGCAACTCACGCCGGGTTACCTGGAGGGGCTGGCGGCGCGTTTCGGCCAGGGCCCGCAGGCGGCGCTGGTGGGCATTCCGATGGGCGATGAAGTGCAGGGCTACACCAATTCGGTGCTCGGCCTGAAACCCGCGCAGCCGGCCCCCTACCAGTACGACAAGCACCACCTGGTGCCGTTTGGCGAGTTCATTCCGCCGTTTTTCCGCTGGTTCACGGCCATGATGAACATTCCCCTGGGCGATTTCAACCGGGGCGCCATCGGGCAGCCGTCCTTTGCCTGGGCGGGCCAGCGCATTGCGCCCAACATCTGCTATGAGGACTTGTTTGGCGAAGAGCTGGGCGCGCGTTTTGCCGATCCGGCCAGCGCCCCCACGCTGTTTGTCAATTTCAGCAACATCGGCTGGTTCGGCAACACGGTTGCCATCGACCAGCACCTGCAGATCAGCCGCATGCGCGCGCTGGAGTTCGAGCGCCCCATGGTGCGCGCCACCAACACCGGTGCCACCGCCATCATCGACCACCGGGGCGTGGTCACCCATGCGCTGGAACGCCACACCCGGGGGGTGCTGACCGGCCAGGTGCAGGGGCGCGGGCTCAGCGCGCAAGACGGCTGGGGCATCACGCCCTATGCCTGGTGGGTGGCACGCTGGGGCCTGGCACCCCTGTGGGCGGTAGGCTTTTGCGTGGTCGCAGGGGCTGCGCTTGCGCGGCGCAGGCGCTTGCGGCGCTGAGACGGCAGGCTGGCGTGGGTTGCGGGCCTGCCGCACCTTGATTCAGATCAGGCAACAAAGGGGGCTGTCGCGGTTGGCCAGCGGTTCAATCGGCGGGTATGCGGGCCATGGACCGTGTTGTGCCTTGATAATGGAGCCCTGCAACTGTGAGCAGGGGTTGCGAACGGTGAATTATTGAAGCGGCACGGCCGCTGTTCTGGAGCACGACTGAAAATGGCAGATTCCTTTTCCTACGAACAATTGATTGCCTCGGGCGAGGGCCGACTGTTCGGCGCTGACAGCGGGCGTCTGCCGCTGCCACCCATGCTGATGTTTGACCGCATCACCCACATCGACAGCGATGGCGGAGCGCACGGGCTGGGGAAAATCCGCGCCGAACTCGACGTCAAGCCCGATCTGTGGTTCTTTGCCTGCCATTTCCAGGGCGACCCCGTCATGCCCGGCTGCCTGGGGCTCGACGCCATGTGGCAGCTCATCGGTTTTTACCTGACCTGGCTGCAACTGCCTGGCCGCGGGCGTGCGCTGGGTGCGGGCGAGGTCAAGTTCACCGGCGAGGTGGGCCCTGGTGTGAAGCTCGTCACCTACGAAATCGACATCAAGCGCGTCATCAAGCGCAAGCTGGTCATGGCCATTGGCGATGCCCGCCTGCTGGCCGATGGCAAGGAAATCTACGTGGCCAACGACCTGCGTGTGGGCCTGTTCAAACGCGAGGTAGACGGCGCAGCACAAGGAGCCGCAGCATGACAAAACGGGTGGTCATCACGGGCACGGGCATCGTCTCGTGCATCGGCAACGACATGGAAACGGTCACGCAGTCCCTGCGTGAAAGCCGCTCGGGCATCCGCGCCATGCCGCAGTTCGCCGAGCTGGGCATGCGCAGCCGCGTGGCCGGCGTGCCCCAGATCGATCTGGAAGCGCTGATCGACCGCAAGCAGTTGCGCTTCATGGGCGATGCGGCGGCCTATGCCCACATTGCGCTGGCCAACGCCATTGCCGAATCGGGCCTCACGCCCGAACAGGTGTCGCACCCGCGCACCGGGCTCATCATGGGCTCGGGCGGCGGCTCGCCCGCCAACCAGATCGAGGCGGCCGACATCCTGCGCAGCAAGGGCATACGCCGCGTGGGTCCCTACCAGGTCACGCGCTGCATGAGCTCCACCGTGTCGGCCTGCCTGTCCACCAACTTCGGCATCAAGGGCATCAACTATTCCATCACCTCGGCCTGCAGCACTTCGGCACACTGCATCGGCGCGGCGGCCCAGCAGATCGCCTGGGGCATGCAGGACGTGATGTTCGCCGGCGGCGGCGAAGAAGTCACCTGGGGCATGGGCCTGCTGTTCGACGCCATGGGCGCCATGTCCAGCGCCTACAACGACACACCCGAAAAAGCCTCGCGCGCCTACGACGCCAACCGCGACGGCTTCGTGCTGTCGGGCGGTGGCGGTGCCGTGGTGCTGGAAAGCCTGGACCATGCCCTGGCGCGCGGCGCCACCATCCTGGGCGAAGTCATTGGTTTTGGCGCCACGTCCGATGGCGCCGACATGGTGGCCCCCTCGGGCGACGGTGCCATCGCCTGCATGCGCCAGGCCATTGCCGGCGTGAGCGAGCCCATCGACTACATCAACACCCACGGCACCTCCACGCCCGTGGGCGATGTGCCCGAGCTGCGCGCCATCCGCGAGGTGTTTGGCGACGCCATTCCACGCTTTTCGTCCACCAAGTCGCTCACCGGCCACTCGCTGGGCGCCACGGGTGTGCAGGAGGCGATCTACTGCCTGTTGATGCTGCAGCAGGGCTTCATCGCCGGCTCGGCCAACATCGAGACACTGGAGCCCGCCGCCGAGGGCATGCCCCTGGTGCGCGAGACGGTGGATGCGCCGATTCGCACCGCGCTGTCCAACAGCTTCGGTTTCGGTGGCACCAACGCCAGCCTGGTGCTGCGCCGCTGGGACGGCCAGTAAGACGCCCTGCGGGGGCAGGAATGCGGGCGCCAGGCCCATGAAAAAGAGAGCCTCGGGCTCTCTTTTTCATGCCCGTTGCCTCCACCGTTTCTCTGAGGCCTTCAGGGCACAGCCTGTGCTTGGGCTGCGGCACGGGCCGCCACGGCCTCGGCGCGCTCGCCCACCAGCTGCGCATAGCGCTGGGGGTCGGTTGCGGCTTCGCTGCCAAAGAACAGGAGGCGGCTGCGGGCCGTGAGGCCCAGCGCCTGGCGCGCCGCATCGCTCTGGCAGGCCGCCACGGCCGCCGCCACGCCGGCCACGGCGGATTCGCCCGCCACGATCACCGGGTCGTTGCCGAGCGGGCGGGCCAGCAGGCGCATGGCCTCAATGGCGGCCTGGTCGTCGATCACGCAAAAACCGTCGGTGCCGTGCTCCAGAATCTCCCAGGCCAGGTGCGACACCTCGCCGCAGGCCAGGCCCGCCATCAGCGTGTCGAGGTCGCCGGTGACGGCGGTCAGCCGGCCCGCCTTGGCGCTTTGCGCCAGGCAGTCGGCGCGGTCGGGTTCCACCACCACGAAGACCGGGCGCTCGCTGCCGTCCCGCTCCCAGAAATAGCCGCACACCGCTGCGGCCAGGCCGCCCACGCCGGCCTGCACAAAGAGGTGGGTGGGGCGCTGCGCGAGTTGCTGCGCCGCTTCCTGCACCATCAGCTGGTAGCCCTGCATCACGTCGCGCGGCACGTCCATGTAGCCGGGGTACGAGGTGTCGGAGATGACGAAGCGGCCGTGGAGCTTGGCGTCGGCATCGGCCTGGCGCACGGCGTCGTCGTAGTTGCCCGGTGTGCGCACCACGTCGGCGCCATAGCGGGCGATGGCGGCCTTGCGGCCTTCGCTTACCGTGGCGTGGATGTAGATCACGCAGCGGCAGCCAAACAATTGCGCACCCCAGGCCACGGACCGGCCGTGGTTGCCGTCGGTGGCGCAGGTGACGGTAATGCCGGCACACAGCGCGCGCAGTTCGGGCGTCCGCAGGTCCTGCGTGGAAAGCGGGCGGCCCAGGCGGACGCCCAGCTCACGGCACAGCAGGCGCGCCACGGCGTAGGCGCCGCCCAGGGCCTTGAAGCTGCCCAGGCCAAAGCGGCTGCCCTCGTCCTTGTAGTGCACGGCGGCCACGCCCAGCGCCTGCGCCAGCGCCGGCAGGCGGTGCAGCGGCGTGACCGCATACCCCTGCCAGCCGGTCAGTTCACGCTCGGCCTGCACCAGTGCCGGTGCGCCCAGGATGGCGCTGCGGCGCTCGCCATACGGGGCCTGGCGGTCGGCGGCAGGGTTGCGCAGGCATTCAGCGGTGAGGGCGGGAAGTGGGGGCATGGGGGATCTTTCTGTCAAACCAAAGATAAGGCTCATGGCATTTGGCATCGCCAAGCGGCGCGGCCTTGAAGCGGCAGAGCCAGTGCAACCCTCCCCATCAAACAGTCCAGCGCGCACGCCGGCGCCGCAATGCCCAGGAGGGCGCTGGAGACGTGTGCCGCATGCGCCATGGTGGTGCCATTCCAGAATTTACAGGGGTTGCAGGGCCGGCGGCGACGGTGGCGGCATATCGCTGTGCTGCACCTTAAAATCACCGTTTGCGCAGCGCGGACTGCCACTCTTTTTCACAGCCGCAGGCCCGGCCTGCGGCAAGCCAGAATCGATCCATGCTGACCTTCCAACAAATCATCCTGAAGCTGCAGACCTACTGGGACGCCCAGGGCTGCGCGCTGTTGCAACCTTATGACATGGAAGTGGGCGCCGGTACATCGCACACCGCTACGTTTTTGCGCGCCATCGGCCCCGAGCCCTGGAAGGCCGCCTACGTGCAGCCCAGCCGCCGCCCCAAGGACGGCCGCTACGGCGAGAACCCCAACCGCCTGCAGCACTACTACCAGTTCCAGGTGGTCCTGAAGCCCGCGCCGGCCAACATCCTGGAGCTGTACCTGGGCAGCCTCGAAGCGCTCGGGTTCGACCTGAAAAAGAACGACATCCGCTTCGTCGAAGACGACTGGGAAAACCCCACGCTCGGCGCCTGGGGCCTGGGCTGGGAGGTCTGGCTCAACGGCATGGAGGTGACCCAGTTCACCTACTTCCAGCAGGTCGGCGGCATTGACTGCAAACCCGCCACCGGCGAGATCACCTACGGCCTGGAGCGCCTGGCCATGTACCTGCAGGGCGTGGACAACGTCTACAACCTGACCTGGACCGAAGGTGCCGACGGCAGCAAGCTGAGCTACGGCGACGTGTACAAGCAAAACGAGATCGAGCAGTCCACCTACAACTTCGAGCACAGCGACGCCGACTTCCTGTTCACCGCCTTCAATGCGCATGAAAAGCAGGCCCAGCACCTGATGGCGCAGCAGCTGGCGCTGCCCGCCTACGAGCAGGTGCTCAAGGGCGCGCACAGCTTCAACCTGCTCGATGCGCGTGGCGCCATCAGCGTGACCGAGCGCGCCGCCTACATCGGCCGCATCCGCAACCTGGCGCGCGCCGTGGCCAAGAGCTACCTGGACAGCCGTGCGCGCCTGGGCTTTCCCATGGCGCCCAAGGAGTGGGCCGCCGAGGTGCTGGCCGACCTGGCCCGGGCCGAGCAGCAACAACAGCACAAGAAGGCCGCCTGAAGGCGCAGCGCGGAGCACTGAAACCACCATGACCCACCCGAATCTTCTCGTCGAACTGTTTGTCGAAGAACTGCCTCCCAAGGCCCTGCAGAAACTGGGCGACGCCTTTGCCGGCGTGCTGCTGGAGCAGCTCCAGGCCCAGGGCCTGGCGGCTGCCGGCTCGCGCCTGACCGCCTATGCCTCGCCGCGCCGCCTGGCCGCGCACATCACCGAAGTGGCCACCAGCGCGGCCGACAAGGCCGTGTCGCAAAAGCTCATGCCCGTGGCCGTGGGGCTGGGCGCCGATGGCCAGGCCACGCCGGCGCTGCTCAAGAAACTGGCGGTGCTGGGCGCCGATGCGTCGGCCGTGGCAAGCCTGGAGCGCGTGCACGACGGCAAGGCCGACGTGCTGTTCTACAACAGCACCGCCAAGGGCGCGACGCTGGCCGAAGGCCTGCAAAAGGCGCTGGACGAGGCCATTGCCAGGCTGCCCATCCCCAAGGTGATGCGCTACCAGCTGCAGGACGGCTGGAGCAGCGTGCACTTCGTGCGCCCCGCGCATGGCCTGGTGGCGCTGCACGGCACCGAGGTGCTGCTGTCGGTGCAGGCGCTGGGCCTGGCCGCGGGCAACACCACGCACGGCCATCGCTTCGAGGCTGCGGTGGACCCGGTGGTCATCACCTGCGCCGACAGCTATGCCCAGCAACTGGCCAGCCAGGGCGCCGTGATCGCATCGTTTGCCGAGCGCAGGGCCGAGATCGCCCGCCAGCTTGCCGCCGCCGCCGCGAAGGTCGGCAACGGCGCCCGCCCGATTGACGACGACGCGCTGCTCGACGAAGTCACTGCGCTGGTCGAGCGGCCCAACGTGCTCACCTGCTCGTTTGAGAAAGAGTTTCTCGACGTGCCGCAGGAATGCCTCATCCTCACGATGAAGGCCAACCAGAAGTACTTTCCGCTGCTCGACGCCGCTGGCAAGCTCACCCACCAGTTTCTGGTGGTCAGCAACATCACGCCCGCCGATGCCAGCCTGGTCATCGGCGGCAACGAGCGCGTGGTGCGCCCGCGCCTGGCCGATGCCAAGTTCTTCTTCGACCAGGACCGCAAGAAAACCCTGGCTTCGCGCGTGGAGAGCCTGGGCAAGGTCGTGTACCACAACAAGCTCGGCACGCAGGGCGAGCGCGTGGAGCGGGTGCGCTCCATCGCCAAGGCCATCGCAACGCAGCTGGGCGACGCCGCTCTGGTGGCGGATGCCGACCAGGCCGCGCTGCTGGCCAAGACCGACCTCGTGACCGACATGGTCGGCGAGTTCCCCGAGCTGCAGGGCACCATGGGCCGCTATTACGCCCTCAACGACGGCCTGGGCGAAACCATTGCCGACGCCATCGAAGACCACTACAAGCCCCGCTTTGCCGGCGATGCGCTGCCGCGCAACACCGCGGGCGTGGTGGTGGCCCTGGCCGACAAGCTCGAAACCCTGGTCGGCATGTTCGGCATCGGCAACCTGCCCACGGGCGACCGTGACCCGTTCGCGCTGCGCCGCCATGCGCTGGGCGTGATCCGCATGCTGGTTGAAAAAGACCTGCCGCTCGATCTGCATGCCCTGCTGAGCGGCGCCGTGCCTGCCTTTGGCGACAAGATCACCGATGCCTCGGCCGCGCTGGCCGACTTCATCTACGACCGCCTCGCCGGCAGCCTGCGCGAGCAGGGCTACAGCGCGCAGGAGGTGGATGCCGTGCTGGCCCTGCGGCCGCAGCGCCTGGCACAGGTGCCCCAGTTCCTGGCGGCCGTGCGCGCCTTTGCCGCGCTGCCCGAAAGCCCGGCCCTGGCCGCGGCCAACAAACGCGTGGGCAACATCCTCAAGAAGGCCGAGCTCGAAGGCCCGGTGGACGCCCACGTCAACTCCGCCCTGCTGCAAGAGCAGGCCGAGCAGGATTTGTTCGCCGCTCTGCAGCGCTTTGTGCCCGAAGCCAATGCGCAGTTCGCAGCCGGCGACTACACCGCCAGCCTGCAGACCCTGGCCGTGCTGCGTGCGCCGGTGGATGCATTTTTTGACGATGTGATGGTCAATGCCGAGCAGCTCGACCTGCGCCTCAATCGCCAGGGCCTGCTCAAGACGCTGCACGAAGCCATGAACCGCGTGGCCGACCTGTCGCGCCTGGCCGTGTGAGCCTGGTGCTGATAGGCTGGCGGCTCTCACAAGGGAAACCCACCCCATGAAACTCGTCATCCTGGACCGCGACGGCACGCTCAACCCGCAGGGCGATGATTTCATCACCTCGCCCGAAGAGTGGAGCGCCCAGCCGGGCGCGCTGGAGGCCGTGGCCCGGCTCAACCATGGCGGCTGGCGGGTGGTGGTGGCCACCAACCAGCCCGGGCTGGGCCGGGGTTTGTTCGACGTGGTGTCGCTCAACGCCATCCACGCCAAGATGCTGCGGCAGGTGGCTGCGGTGGGCGGGCGCATCGACGCGGTGTTTTACTGCCCGCACGCGCCCGATGAGGCCTGCCATTGCCGCGCGCCAGCGCCCGGTTTGCTCGAACAGATCTGCGACCGCTATGGCGTGGAACCGTTCGATGTGCAGGTGGTGGGCAGTTGCGTGGAGCATCTGCAGGCGGGGGCCGCGCTGGGTGCGCAGGTGCATCTGGTGTGCACGGGCCGGTCGGCCCATTGGCAGCCCGGACAGGCCTTGCCCATCGAATTTCCCGCCACGACGCAGGTGCATGCCAGCCTGGGGGCGTTTGCCGAGCAAATGCTGCCCACGGCGCCTGCGCCGTCCCCAACACCTGCGCCGCCCCTGGTGGTTTGATGCTGCTCATTTGATAGCTTGCAGCGTTTGTCTGGCAAGCGCCATCTTCCGAAAACACTTGAAAAACATATGGCCCTGATCCGTTCCATCCTCCACATGCTCTGGATGGGCATCACCGTGGTGCCCTACACGCTGGCCATCCTGCTGGTGCGCATGCTGGGCGCCAGCAGCCGCACGCGTTACCGCATCGCGCGGGCCTGGCTCAAGCTCAGTGTGGATTCTGCGCGCGTGATCATGGGCATCCGCACCCGCATCACCGGCATGGAGCACCTGCCCACCGCGGAAAACCAGGGCGTGGTGCTGCTGGTCAAGCACCAGTCCACCTATGAGACCTTCCTCATGCCGGCCATCATGCCGCGCCCGCTGGCCTACGTGTTCAAGAAGGAGCTGCTGCGCGTGCCCTTCTTCGGCTGGTCCATCGGCAGCCTGGACATGATCCACATCGACCGCGGCCAGAGTGCGCGTGCCTTCGTCAAGGTGGTGCAGCAGGGCCGGGCGCTGCTGGCCCAGGGCACCTGGGTCATCATGTTTCCCGAGGGCACCCGGATAGAGCGGGGGCAGGCGGGGCAGTACAAGAGCGGCGGCACGCGGCTGGCCATTGATACCGGGGTGCCCGTGGTGCCCGTGGCCGTCACCTCGGCCCGGGTCTGGCCGCGCAAGGCCTTCATCAAGCGCCCCGGGGTGGTGGATGTGTCGATCGGCCAGCCCATCTCCAGCGTGGGCCGCAAGCCCGACGAGCTGATGCAGGAGGTCGAGGCCTGGATCGAAGCCGAAATGCGGCGCCTCGACCCGGAGGCTTACCCCGAGGCCGCTTCCACCAACCCGTGAGGGGGCCATGATGCAGCGGTTGGTGCAGCTGGCGCTCGATCTGTTCGACCCGCCCGGTGCGGATCGCCACGCGGGTGAGGCGCCTGTGGTGCCAGAGCCTTCCGCGCAAGAAATCAAGCCAAGACGGCCCGTAGCGCCGGTGGGCACAGCGCCAACTGCGCCTGGTAGCGTAGCGATTGACCCGCGTCCGGTACCTCCTGTCGCCGCGGCCCTGCCGTCGCTGCTGTCCCCCGCCGAGTTCCGCCATCCACGGGCCAACCGCGAGGTGCTGCTGGGCGATGCCGTGGTGGCCTATGCGCTGCAGCGCGTACGCCGGCGCAGCATCGGCTTCACGGTGGGGGCCGATGGCCTGGCCGTGCGGGCACCCACCTGGGTCACCTTGCCGGCCGTGGATGCGGCGCTGCGCGAAAAATCGGGCTGGATCCTGCGCAAGCTCGATGAAGCGCGCGCGCGCCAGCAGCGCAGCGAGGGGGGGCGCATCGTCTGGGCCCATGGAGCACAGCTGCCCTACCTGGGCGAGCCGCTGACGGTGGTGCTGGACCCCACCCACGGCTTCACCGGCAAGGGCGGTGCCCTGCATGCCGGCAGTGAAGGCGGCGGGGGGGCGAGCCTGCGCATCGGCCTGTCCCACAGCGCCAGCCCGGCACAGATCCGCGATGCCGTGCAGGCCTGGCTGATGCGCGATGCGCGCCGCCATTTCACCACCCGGCTCGACCACTTTGCGCCGCTGCTCGGTGTGCGCTGGACCAGCCTGCGCCTGTCGAGCGCCCAGACCCGCTGGGGCAGCGCCAAGGCCGATGGCTCCATCCGCCTGAACTGGCGCCTGCTGCACTACCGCCCGGCCATCATCGACTATGTGGTGGCGCACGAGCTGGCCCACCTGCGCGTGATGGACCACAGCCCGCGCTTCTGGGGCACCGTGGCCACGGTGGTGCCCGACTACCCGGTGCTGCGCCACGCCCTGCGCGAACAGCCGGCCCCGCTGTGGGAATAAGGGCAACGCTGAACAAGTCCCTCGCGCGCCGCGCATCCCTGTTTTGGGCGGTCTGCGGCGTTGCAAATGCTCGCAATAGCGACGGCTATTGCTGTGCTATGCGCCTTGCAGCCCATCCCAAATCAGGGCGCGCGCCATCGCTGGGACTTATTCAGCGTCGCCCAATCGCGCAGATACGCAAGGCCCGGGCTGGAAGGCAATGGCCTTGCGCGGCACAATGGCAGTCCATTCTGCCTGGATGCCCACCATGATTCCCCTGCAGCTGTTCGACCCCGCTTCCAGTACCTACACCTACATCCTGCACGACCCCGCCACGCGCGATGCCCTCATCATCGACCCGGTGGACGAGCAACTCGACCGCGACCTGGCAGTGCTGCAGGCGCACCACCTCACGCTGCGCTGGGCCGTGGAAACCCATGCGCACGCCGACCACATCACCAGTGCCGGCCGCCTGGCCGAGCACACCGGGGCGCACACGGCGGTGCCCGTGGGCTGTGGCATCGGCACGGCAGCGGTGCAGCTGCTCGATGGCGAGACGCTGGCCTTCGGTGGCGAAACCCTGCACGCGCTGCACACGCCCGGCCACACGGCGGGCGGCATGTCGTACCGGTGGCGCAACCATGTCTTTACTGGCGACACCTTGCTCATCAATGGCTGCGGCCGCACGGATTTCCAGTCGGGCAGCGCGGCCGACCTGTATCGCAGCATCACCGGCGTGCTGTTTGCCCTGCCGCCGGAAACCACTGTCTGGCCCGGCCACGATTACCACGGGCGCAGCCACTCCACCATCGGCGCCGAAAAGGCCGGCAATGCCCGCGTGGCCGGTCGCAGCCAGGCCGAGTTTGTGGCGCTGATGGAGTCGCTGCACCTGCCGCGCCCGCGCCGCATCGACGAAGCCGTGCCCGCCAACCTGCATTCGGGCCTGCGGCACGACGCCGATGGCGCCACCCTGCAGGCACCGCGCACGGCCGAGGGCTATGCGGGCGATGTATCGGCCCAGCTGGCCTGGCAATGGGTGCAGAGCGGGCAGGCCGTGCTGATTGATGTGCGCAGCGATGCCGAGCGCGAATGGGTGGGGCGGGTGCCCGGCGCCATTGCCGTGGCCTGGAAGCAATGGCCCGGCATGGCGATGAATGCCGATTTCGACGCCCAGCTGCGCGCCGCCGTACCCGAGGGCGGCCGCGCCGTGCTGCTGTGCCGCAGTGGGGTGCGCTCCATCGCTGCCGCCCGCCGCGCTACGGAACTGGGCATCACCGCCTACAACATCCTCGAAGGCTTCGAGGGCGACCCCGATGGCCATGCGCAGCGCGGCAAGAAGGGCGGCTGGCGCTTTCAGGGTCTGCCGTGGAAGCAGGGTTGATGCTCCCAAAAAAATAGCCATCAGCGCTGGCATGTGAAGCGCTGCCAGCTGATTTCTCAAATTCGGCTTGCTCCCGCGCCGCATCCATCGGCAGCGCTTGAACCACCACTGCCCACACCAGTGCACCCGTGGAACCGGCTTTGCCGGGCCACCGGGTGCGTCCCCCTCGGGGGAAGGCGCCGCAGGCGACTCAGGGGGCTACTTGACTGCCGGAATGCGCAGCTTCTGCCCGGGGTAGATCTTGTCGGGGTGCGTCAGCATGGGCTTGTTGGCCTCGAAGATCTGGGGGTACTTGCCGGCATCGCCGTAAAACTTCTTGGCGATGGCCGAAAGCGTATCGCCGCGCACCACGTCGTGGTACTGGCCTTCGGGCTCGGGGTTGGTGACGTCCATCTGGTTGTCCACGCTGGTCACGTTGGCCACGTTGCCGCAGCACAGGGTGATCTTTTCCTTGACCGATTGCGTGGGTGCCGTGCCTTTCACGGTGACCTTGCCCTGCGTTCCATCAAAGGCCACCTGCACGTTGCTGGCGCCCAGGTTCTGGGATGCGATGTAGGTTTCGATGGCCTTGGCGGCATTGGCGTTGAGTTCGTCCGTGGTGGCCGGGCTGCCCGGTGCCGCCTGCGCGTCCTTGCCGCCAAAAAGTTTCTCGCCGGCTTCCTTGATGAAACTGAATAAACCCATGTCGATTCTCCTGTGGTTGCAGAGTGGGGGGAGGGGCCACTGTATCCCCGCGACTGCCGTGCGGCATGTCGGACAAATGCCCGATCTCGCGCGCAGTGCCTGCGCAGTGCGGCACCTGCCGTGGCGCCCAAAGGGGCGGGTGAAAAAAACTCTGGATAATCCGCCGCATGACATTCTTGGCCATCGACGTCGGCAACACGCGTCTCAAATGGGCGCTGTACGACGCCCACCGTCCGGGTGCTGCCTTGCTGGCGCATGGCGCCGAATTCCTCGACCATATCGACCGCCTGGCAGAAGGCTCGTGGGCGCAGCTGCCCGCACCGGCCAAAATGCTGGGCTGCGTGGTGGCGGGCGACGCCGTCAAGCGCCGCGTGCAGGACCAGATGGAGCTGTGGGATGTGGCGGCGCAATGGGTGGTGTCGTCGGCGCAAGAGGCGGGCGTCACCAATGGCTACGACTACCCCTCGCGCCTGGGCTCGGACCGCTGGGTGGCCATGATCGGGGCGCGCCACCATGTGCTCGCGCAAGGCCCGGCGCGCCCCCTCGTGGTGGTGATGGTGGGCACGGCGGTCACCGTGGAATGCATCGACACCGAAGGGCGTTTTCTGGGCGGCCTGATCCTGCCGGGCCACGGCATCATGCTGCGCGCCCTGGAGGCCGGCACCGCCGGGCTGCATGTGCCCACGGGCGACGTGCGCCTTTTCCCTACCAACACCAGCGATGCACTGACCAGCGGCGGCACCTATGCCATTGCCGGGGCGGTCGAGCGCATGGTGCAGCATGTCATGGCCCACTGCGGCGCCGAACCCGCCTGTGTGATGACCGGCGGTGCGGGCTGGAAGATGGCGCCCAGCATGACGCGGCCGTTCGAACTGGTGGACAACCTGATCTTTGACGGCCTGCTGGAGATCGCCGCGCGGCGTTTCGGCTGACCTTGGGCGCAGCCGTGAGGCTGCAAGGTCAGTTTTCCTGCAGCTCAATGCGCGCCATTTCCACGTCCAGGCGCTCTCTGGCATCCAGGGGCTCGGTGGCTGCCGCCTTTTCATAGAGCTGCGTGGCTTCCTGCATTCTGGGGTCGCCTTCCAGCATCACCAGCGCATTGGCATATTCGATCATGCCGATGGCGGAGCCGGGGTGGATCCGCAGGGCTTGCTGAAACAGCTGCAGGCCCACGTCCTTCCTGGCGCCATAGGTCATGCCGCCAATCAGCGGGCCCACCTTGTCGATCACCTCTGCATGGAATGTGCCCAGCGCAATGTGGGCATCGGCATGCCGGGGTGCCAGTGCAATCGCCTTCTCCAGCGCATGCTTGACCCTGCCGCCCAGCCCTTGCGCCAGCGCCTTGGCCACGCTGATGCCCTGGCTGTAGCGGCCCAGGGCGTAGGCCTGCCAGTACCAGGCATTGGCGTTTTCGGGCTCCTGTGCCGCCTGGGCCTCGGCGCGCCCGGCGACCTGCATGAACAGATCGAGGCGGGCTTTTTCCCCGGGCTCCAGGTAGTTGGCATACACCGCGGTGGCTTTGTTGGCAACCGTGATGCCGGCCCCGCCGGCACGCAGGCCCGCCGCCGCGGCCTGCTCGAATTCGCCGTTGTGATAAAGCGCCCAGGCCTGCAGCACGGCGGCATCCTGGGGGCAGGGCTCGGCATCGTCGCAGTGCAGGCGGCTCCACTGCGCTTTGACGCTGGCCGCATCCAGATGGTAGCCACCAGCATGGGGGAAAGGGGTCCATGGGGCCATGGTGTGTCTCCTCGGGTTGGGGGGGGCGATGGTCAGCCGGTGGCCGGTGCGTAGGCGCCCACGATCTGCTGCAGATGCGCCCGCTGAGCACTCTCCAGATAGGGCAGGAGCAAGTTCAGCACATGGTGCGCACCCCGCAGCAGCGTTGCCTGGGCGCTCTCGGGCTCCAGCGCGCGGCGCGGGTCCTGCACGTATTCGAAGCTCAGCCAGTAGGTCAGCACCACCACCATGCTGGTGGCGGTGGCCTGCTGATCGCTGGCATCGATGCGCAAGGCGTCTGCGCGGCCCATGCCATCGAGCATGGCCCGCACCGCGCGGGTCTTGCTTTTCAGGATGGTCTGGAAATGCGTTTCCAGGCGACGGTTCTTGGACAGCAAGTCATTGAGGTCCCGGTACAGAAAGCGGTATTGCCAGATGGTTTCAAACAGCGTGTGCATGAAGAACCAGGCGTCTTCCACGTTGCGCACGTTGTCGCTGGCGCCCAGCAATTCGTTCAGTGCGTGTTCATACCGGTCAAACAGCGCATTGATGAGCTCGTCCTTGGCCGGGTAGTGGTAGTAAAGGTTGCCGGGGCTGATGCGCAACTCAGCCGAGATGAGCGTGGTGGAAACATTGGGCTCGCCAAACCGGTTGAACAGGTCCAGGGAGACCTCCAGGATGCGTTCGGCGGTGCGGCGCGGCGCTTTCTTCACCATGGATGCGTGCCCCCTTTATGTCGTTGTTTCTCGCGCTTTCGAAGCTACTCTAACCCACCTGGTTTTGCTGCAATGCAGCATCGAGGCGCAGCGCCGGTGCGGCCTGCGGGGGTATTCGACGTTTCGCAGAGCGATGGGGCGCTATGTGGGGGCAAGAAAAAAGCGACGGCACGCGGGGGCATGTCAGTCGCTTCAATCCCGATGCGGGGCGCCGCCGCCTGCGCGGCGCGCCTGGAAAGCTCAGGTGACAGAAGATGCGCCCGGCGCAGCGCCTGCCTTGGACGTGGCGGCAGCGCGGGGCTTTGCTACAGCCTTCTTGGCGGGGGCGGCTTTCCCGGCGGACTTGGCTGCGGGTTTCGCAGCGGCCTTGCGCGGGGCCGCCTTGGCCGCCGGCTTCGCAGGGGTTTTCGCAGGGGCAGATTCGCCGATGCCCTGGGTCAGCGCATCAATGCGTGCGTGCAGGGCCTGGATATCGTGGGTCGAAGGCACGCCCAGCTTGCCCAGGGCCTTGGCCACACGCTCTTCAAAGATGTTTTCGAGCTTGTCCCACTGGCCCACGGCGCGCGAGCCGATGTCATTGGCCATGGTGGTCACGCGGCTGGTGGCTTCGGAAATTTTCTCTTCGGCCGCGGCCTGCGTCTTGCGCTGGATGGTCAGGCCTTCCTTGACCAGTGCTTCAAACACCTTGCCCCCTTCTTCCTGTGCCTTCGAGAAGGCGCCCAAACCGGCCAGCCATATCTGCTGCGCCGAATCCTTGACGGTGCTGGACAGTTGGGCATCGCTCTTTTTCTTGTCGTCGCCGATTTTTTGCACTTTCTTGACCATGAAACCTCCGGTAAAAGTAAGGGTGGTTTGCCAGGGTCGCTTGCCGCTGGCATACGAAGGCACTTTACGTCGCTAGAGGCCGCAGATTTAGGCTTGTGCTCCTAAAAGTGTAGATAAGCACCCTGGCGGCACATGAGCCGGCGTTATCGCAGGCTTGGTCAAGGCATTCCGTAACAGGGGCGAAAACGCACGCCACTTACAATGCCAGCCTTATTACAAGTATCCCAAAAGCCTCCATGGAACAGCCTCTCCTCGTCAGTGAAGCCATTCAGCCTGTACAACAAGATGAAATTGACCTGCTCGACATCCTGGTAACGCTGGCAGAAAACATCAAACTGTTGATTGTTGGCCCCCTCTTGGTGGGTTTGTGCGCGTTAGGCATCGCCTTCATCGTGCCGAAAACCTTTGAAAGCATTGCCGTATTGAAAGCCGAGCAGGCCACCGCCAGCCTGATGACCACCGCTGCCGTGCTGGACCCGGTGGCTGAAAGCCTGGGGTTGACCAAAGAGGACTCGGCTGAAGAAGCCCGTCGGCAGCTGCGCGAGCAAATCAAAGTGGCGGTGGGGCGCAATGACAAACTGCTCACGCTCACGGTTTCAGCCCCCGAACCGCAGCAGGCGCAGGCCATTGCCAACGCCGTGCTCCAGCAAACCTATGTGCAAAGCCGACCCAAGGGGAGCGAGCTGGCGCGGCTTGAAACTCAGCTGCAGGACGCAAAGGTACGCACCAAGAGCGCAGAAGACGCCGCAGGCACCTTGCTCAAGCGCATGGAGACGAACGGCACAACCGCCAGCACTGAATCGGCGCGTGGTTACGCTGAACTGCTCAATGTGGCCGCCGCAGCACAGAACCAAGTGGCTGCACTTCAAACTCAGCTGGAAGGCGTGACCGACGCCCAGCTTATCCAGGCGCCCACGCTGCCACAAAAAGCCAGCAAGCCCAAGAAAGGCCTGATTGCTATTGGCGCAACACTGGCTGCCGGGCTGGCGCTGATGCTATTTGTTTTTGTGCGCCAGGCTGTGCGGGGCGCTGCAAAAGATGCGGATGCAGCCAGCAAGATGGCCCGCATTCGGCGAGCACTGGCGCTGCGGTAGTCGGGCAAGCAAGCAATCCTCAGGTGAGGGGGCTGTTCGCAAACTTGGCCTCCGTTCATTGCAGATCCTTGAATTTATGACCATTCTCATCACCGGCGCCGCCGGCTTCATTGGCGCCAACTTCGTCCTCGACTGGCTGGCGCAAACGCAAGAAACGGTCGTCAATCTCGACAAGCTGACCTATGCGGGCAACCTCGAAACCCTGGCCTCGGTGCAAGGCGATGCACGGCACATTTTTGTGCAGGGCGACATCGGCGACAGCGCCCTGGTGGCCCGCCTGCTGGCCCAGCACCGGCCGCGTGCCGTCATCAACTTTGCCGCCGAAAGCCATGTGGACCGCTCCATCCACAGCCCCGACGACTTCATTCAAACCAACATCGTCGGCACCTTCCGCCTGCTCGAAGCAGTGCGCGGCTATTGGGGCAATCTGCCGGCTGATGACAAAGCGGCTTTTCGCCTGCTGCATGTCTCCACCGACGAGGTGTATGGCTCGCTGGCCGCAGGCGACGCGGCCTTCACCGAGCAGCACCGCTACGAACCCAACAGCCCCTATTCAGCCAGCAAGGCCGCCAGCGACCACCTGGTGCGCGCCTACCACCACACCTACGGCCTGCCGGTGCTCACCACCAATTGCAGCAACAACTACGGGCCCTACCACTTCCCCGAAAAGCTCATCCCGCTGATGATCGTCAACGCCCTGGCCGGCAAGCCGCTGCCGGTGTATGGCGACGGCATGCAGATCCGGGACTGGCTGTACGTCAAGGACCACTGCAGCGCCATCCGCCGCGTGCTCGAAGCAGGCCAGCTGGGCGAGGTGTACAACATTGGCGGCTGGAACGAAAAGCCCAACATCGAGATCGTCCACACCGTCTGCGCCCTGCTCGACGAGTTGCGCCCCAAGGCCGACGGCAGCAGCTACCGTACGCAAATCAGCTACGTCAAAGACCGCCCCGGCCACGACCGCCGCTACGCCATCGACGCCAGCAAGATCGAGCGCGAACTCGGCTGGAAGCCCTTTGAGACCTTTGAAACCGGCATCCGCAAGACCGTGCAGTGGTACCTGGCCAACCCCGAGTGGGTGGTCAATGTGCAAAGCGGCGCCTACCGCGACTGGGTGCAGACCCAGTATGCAAGCACAGCCGAAGCATGAAAATCCTCCTGCTTGGCAAAAACGGCCAGGTGGGCTGGGAACTGCAGCGCAGCCTGGCGCCGCTGGGCGAGGTGACCGCGCTGGATCGGCACAGCACCGATTTCTGCGGCGACCTCAGCAACCTGCCAGGCCTGGCCGAGGCGGTGCAAATGCTGCGTCCCGATGTCATCGTCAATGCCGCCGCCCACACCGCCGTGGACAAGGCCGAGAGCGAGCCCGAATTGGCCCACCTCATCAACGCCACAGCCCCCGGCGTGCTGGCGCAAGAAGCCCACCAACTGGGCGCCTGGCTGGTGCATTACTCCACCGACTATGTGTTTGACGGCAGCGGTAGCCAGCCATGGCTGGAGACCGACACGCCCGCACCGCTCAGCGTGTATGGCCGGACGAAGCTTGAAGGCGAGCAATTGATCGCCCAGCACTGCCAAAAGCACCTGATCTTCAGAACCAGCTGGGTCTATGCCGCACGCGGTGGCAACTTTGCCAAGACCATGCTGCGCCTGGCGCGCGAACGCGAGCGCCTGACCGTGATCGACGACCAATGGGGCGCACCCACTGGCGCCGAGCTGATTGCTGATGTCACGGCCCACGCCATCCGGCAGGTGCTGCAGCGCCCGGCTGGGCAGCAGGGCGCAGCGGGCATCTTCCATCTGGCCACCAGCGGCCAAGCCAACTGGCATTTGTATGCAAAACATGTGCTGACCCAGGCAGCGAAAGCGCAGTCAGCTATTAAGTTAATAGCAAAAGAAGTGGCCACCGTGCCCACGAGCGCCTTCCCCACGCCCGCCAGGCGTCCGCACAACTCACGCCTGGACACAGCCAAGCTGCAAGCCACCTTTGGCCTGCGCCTGCCGCCCTGGCAGCAGGGCGTGGACCGCATGCTGGCCGAAATCCTTTGAAATACCGAGAACGATCCAGGTCATGACCCAACGCAAAGGCATCATCCTCGCTGGCGGCTCCGGAACCCGCCTGCACCCGGCCACACTGGCCATCAGCAAGCAGCTGCTGCCGGTGTACGACAAGCCCATGATCTATTACCCGCTCAGCACCCTGATGCTGGCCGGCATCCGCGACGTGCTCATCATCAGCACCCCGCAAGACACCCCCCGTTTTGAACAGTTACTGGGCGATGGCAGCCAGTGGGGAATAAACCTTCAATACGCGGTGCAGCCCAGCCCCGATGGCTTGGCGCAGGCCTTCATCATCGGCGACAAGTTCGTGGGCAACCACCCCAGCGCCTTGGTGCTGGGCGACAACATCTTCCACGGCCACGACTTTGCCCCCCTGCTGGCTGACGCCGACGCGCAAACCAGCGGTGCCACCGTCTTTGCCTACCATGTGCAAGACCCCCAACGCTATGGTGTAGTGGCCTTCGATGCCAGCGGCAAGGCCAGCAGCATCGAGGAAAAGCCGCTCAAGCCCCAGAGCAACTACGCCGTCACCGGCCTGTATTTTTACGACAACGAGGTGGTGGACATTGCCAAGGCGGTCAAGCCCAGCGCCCGGGGCGAGCTCGAAATCACCGCCGTCAACCAGGCCTATCTGGACCTGGGCCAGCTCGATGTGCAGATCATGCAGCGCGGCTACGCCTGGCTGGACACCGGCACGCACGAGAGCCTGCTCGAAGCCGGCCAGTTCATCGCCACGCTGGAGCACCGCCAGGGGTTGAAGATTGCTTGTCCCGAAGAAATTGCCTGGCGCAACGGCTTTATCACCAGCGAACAGCTTGAACAGCTGGCGCAGCCGCTGGCCAAGAACGGCTATGGCCAGTACCTGCAGCGCCTGCTGACAGAAGGCGGCCAGCCATGAAGGTCACGCCCACTGCCATTCCTGACGTGCTGATTATTGAGCCCAAGGTGTTTGGTGATGAGCGCGGTTTCTTCTACGAGAGCTTTAATCAGAAATTATTTAACGAAGCCACGGGTACGAGCTATCAGTTCGTGCAAGACAACCACAGCCGTAGCGCCAAGGGCGTACTGCGCGGCTTGCATTACCAGATCCAGCAGCCCCAGGGCAAGCTGGTACGGGTGGTGCTTGGGGCGGTTTTTGATGTGGCAGTGGATATTCGCAAATCCTCGCCCACGTTCGGAAAATGGGTAGGCATTGAACTTACCGAGGAAAACCACAAGCAGTTGTGGGTGCCGCCGGGGTTTGCGCATGGGTTTGTTGTTACCAGCGCGTCGGCGGATTTTTTATACAAAACCACTGATTATTACGCGCCAGAATTTGAGCGGTGTATTGCATGGAATGACCCAACTATTGGCATTGACTGGCCGCCTAATATGTTCCCGCTGCTTTCCAGCAAAGACCGCAACGCACCTGTCCTGCCTTTCTGCAATCTCTCTGGCTTGAGCGCTAAGGGGTCATGACATGGGGCAGTGGCTGCGACATAAGATGAGACGACCCATTGCAGATTCGCCTGATCCAAACAGGATGGATGTCTCCAATCGCACTCGGATGCTGAATGTTTCCTTACAAGCTGTAACGTTGGCGAGCCGGTTTCTTTTGATTTTTTTCCTCGCTCGATTCCTTGAGCCTGCCGAGCTGGGTTTGTACGGTCTGCTAACAGCCACCATTGGCTATTCTTTGTATTTTTTAGGTTTTGATTTTTACACTTTCACGACGCGGGAAATTCTCAATCGGGAGCGCCACGAATGGGGCGGGTTGCTTAAAAACCAAGGCGCGCTCTCGTTGGTGCTTTATGCCATTTTCATGCCTTTATTGGGCGTGATATTTTTGGAGGGATTGCTGCCATGGCGCCTCGCCGGATGGTTTTTTGTTCTGCTGGTTCTTGAGCATATCAATCAGGAACTTGGTCGCCTGCTCGTCGCAATTTCAGAGCAAGTCTTGGCCAGCGTGGTTCTTTTCCTAAGGCAAGGTATATTTGCCATAGCTGTTACAGCGCTGATGGCTGTCGATTCAACGACACGCTCGCTGGACTATGTTCTCGGTGCGTGGGCGGTCGCGGGTCTGGTTGCCGTTCTAGCTGGAGCTTATCGTCTCACGCAGCTAAATATTGCCGGTTGGCAGAAAAAAATCGATTGGAACTGGATTGTAGCCGGGCTGAAAATTTCCATCCCGTTTCTGGTGGCGACTCTTGCAATTCGTGGGGTTTTTACCCTTGATCGTTATTGGCTCCAGTCGCTTGGTGGACTGGATGTTTTGGGCGCTTATGTTTTGTTTATGAGTATCGGTGGCGCATTGATGGCATTCCTTGATGCGGGCGTTTTTGCGTTCGGCTACCCCGGTCTGATTGGTGCCTTTCAAAAAAAGCAGCCAACGTTATTCTACAAAAGTGTGCGCATGATGTTATTGCAAGCGGGAGTGCTATGTGTAATGTTTTCAATCGTGAGCCTGCTTCTGCTCTCACCTTTGTTGACTTGGCTGGGTAACCCGCTATATGTGGCTCACCAAAATTTGTACCCGTGGGTACTCACGGCAATGGTTCTTTACACGCTGGGTCTGGTTCCGCATTTCGCCCTTTATGCACAAGGCATTGATCGCCCTATCATTCACAGTCACATTGCCAGTCTTTTTGTCTTTGGCATGGCTACCTGGTTATGCTCCCAGCGTTGGCCGCTGTTGGCAGTCCCACTTGGCTTGTGTGCGGCTTTTGCGCTTATTCTTCTCTGGAAGTCATGGACTTTTTTCCAATTCACCCCTTTGCAGTACCGCTCTGCGCAGGCGTGACGACATTTAATTCACTGGGTGCGCAGATTAAAAGTCGTGCTTGGTAATTGTAAAATTATTACAGAAAGCTGCTAGATCATGATTCCCTACGGTCGCCAAGACATTACCCAGACAGATATCGACGCTGTTGTGGAAGTTTTGCACTCCACTCACCTCACGCAAGGGCCTGCTGTACCTCGGTTTGAGCAAGCCGTGCTCAATCATTGCAAGGTCAAACACGCGCTAGCCGTTAACAGCGCTACGTCTGCGCTGCACATCGCTTGCCTAGCCCTGGGTCTTGGCACCGGTGACTGGTTGTGGACCACACCCAACACCTTTGTTGCATCAGCCAACTGTGCCCTCTACTGCGGTGCACAAGTCGATTTTGTCGACATTAATCCACGCACCTACAACCTGTGTCCAAATGCGCTGGAGCAAAAGCTCATTGCGGCAGAAAAAGTCGGTCGTCTGCCCAAAATCGTGGTGCCGGTTCACCTGTGCGGACAGCCTTGCGACATGCAGGCCATACACGCACTCGCGCAACGCTACGGCTTCAAGATCATTGAAGATGCATCGCATGCCATCGGTGGAAAATACCTGGGTGAGCCTGTTGGCAATTGTCGCTTTAGCGATATCACCGTTTTTAGCTTTCACCCCGTCAAAATCATCACCACCGCCGAAGGCGGCATGGCCCTGACAAACGACGACAAGCTGGCCGAGCGCTTAGGCCTGCTTCGCAGCCACGGCATCACCCGCGACCCGGCGCTCATGACCAAAGGCATGGACGGCCCGTGGTATTACCAGCAAGTGGCGCTGGGCTACAACTACCGTATGACAGATCTGCAAGGTGCACTGGGCGCTAGCCAGATGAACCGGTTGGAGCAGTACGTCGCCCGTCGCCACGAACTGGCTCGGCGCTATGACGCGTTGTTAGAAGACGTGCCGGTAACCACCCCCTGGCAGCATCCTGACGGATATTCCGGTTTGCACCTATATGTAATTCGCCTGCATCTGGAAAAAATACAGAAGACCCACCTGCAAGTATTTGAAGACCTGCGTGCAAAAGACATCATCGTCAATCTGCACTACATCCCCGTACACACCCAGCCCTATTATCAAAAAATGGGCTTCACGGTTGGCCAGTTTCCAGAAGCAGAGCGCTACTATGCTGAAGCCATTAGCATTCCCATGTACCCCACCATGACTGAAGCGCAGCAGGACGAGGTTGTCAGCAGCCTGCGGGAATCGCTT
>JANJSZ010000099.1 GCA_024711405.1 Acidovorax sp. | reverse complement strand
AAATGCAATTGCCCCTTCGTGGTGGAGTCCCACGAAAAGGTCTCGGCGTGCGCCCGGGTGTCTTCCCGAACGGGCAATTGCTCATGCAACTGCCACCAGGCAGCCGCCAGTGCCGCAGCATCACGACGCCCCATCAGTACGCCGGCGGCCGGCTTGCTCACAACCTCGGGCGTGCCCCAGATGTTGGTGGCAATTACTGGCGTGCCACACGCCATGGCCTCCAGCAGCACATTGGCCCAACCTTCGCGGCTGCTGCACAGCGCCAGCACATCGGCCGCGCTGTACCACCACTTCAGATCGGTCTGCGGCACCACGCCGGCCCAGCGCACACGCTCGGCCACGCCCAGGTGCTGGGCCAGGGCCTTCAGTTCCCCCTCTTGCGGGCCAGCACCGGCAATCAGCAGCGTGACCCCGGGCAGGTGAGACAGGGCCTCGATGGCCACATGGTGGCCTTTTCGCTCGATCAAGTGACCGACCGAGAGCAGGTAGCGCCCATCCACCGGCAGGCCCAGGCGCTGGCGGGCCTCGGTGCGGTCTTCGGGCACGAAGCGCTCCAGGTCCACCCCGTTGCGCAAGGTGTGCAGCTTGGCGCGGTCGGCGCCCAGTTCGCCCAGGGTATCCATGAGGGCCTGGCACACGCCGATCGAGGCACGGGCACGGGCAGCCGTTTCCAGGATGAGCTTGCGCGGGAAGGGGAACTGGGGAATCAGGTTGAGGTCGGTGCCGCGCGCCGTCACCACAAAAGGCTTGCCCAGCCACTTGGCCAGCAGGCCGGCGGCCACGCCGTCGGGGTAGTAATAGTGGGCGTCGATGAGCTCGGGGTCAAAGCCTTCGCGCTGCAGGCGGCGCACGGTGCGCAGCGCGCCCAGGGCCATGGTGTAGGGAGCCAGGTTCATGCCCACCTTGGGCAGCAGCAGGTAGCGCGGGTGGTGCACCTCCACGCCGTTGCGCGTCTCTAGGTGCGGCGTGGTGGCGAACTGGGCGTACTCGCCAAAGCGTTCGGCCTTGAAGGGGAACCAGGGCACGGGCGCCACCACCTGGGCCTGCACCTGCCCGGTCTTGAGCAGTTCGCGCAGGCGCGTTTCCACGAAGATGCCGTGGATGGGCCGGACCGCGCTGGGGTAGAGGCTGGAGAAGAGCAGCACCTTCATGCCGCAGTCCCCACCAGCGCAGCCACCTTACGCGCATTGCCCAGCCAAGTCAGCTCCAGGCGGTCAATGGTGTCGGTCGCGCCCTGGGCCAGGCGCTGGCGCAGGGGTTCGTCGCTGCAGAGTTGCTGCAGGGCCTGCTCCAGGGCGCCGGGCCGGTCCCCATCGAACAGCAGGGCATTCACGCCATCGGTGAGCACTTCCTGCAAGTTGGGCGTAGCGGGGGCAATGACGGCTTTGCCCAGCACCAGGTATTCCATGAGCTTCAGGGGCGAGGCGTAGGGCGTGACCGCGGGTTGCAGGGCCACGTCGAATGCGGCCACGTGGGCGGGCACCTGATCGCGGTGGATGACGCCGGTAAAGCTGACCCGGTCTGCCAGGCCCAAACGGCGGGCCTGAGCTTCCAACTCGGCACGCACCGGGCCGTCTCCCACCACCAGCAGATAGGTGTTGGCCGGTGGGCCGGGGGTGGCCATCCAGTCCACGATGCGGTCCACGCCGTGCCAGTCGCGCACGAAGCCGGTGAAGCCTAGCACCACCCTGCCCTGCAGGCCCAGGCGTGTCTTGGCCTCGGCAGGGCTGGGGGCGTGAGCGAAATGGGCGCGGTTGATGCCGTTGGGGATGACGTGAATGCGATCGGCCGGCACGCCGTATTCGCGCACATGACCGGCCAGCACGGCCGTGACGGGCAGCACTGCGTCGGCCCCGTGCCAGGCCTTGCCTTCGGCCCAGCGGGCGAGCTTTTGCAGCACCAGGCCGCCGCTGTGCTGCGAACGCTCAAGCACAAGCGGGGCGTTCACTTCCAGCAGCAGCGGCACGCCCAGGCGGCGTCTGGCCATGAGGCCGGCCAGCAGAAAGAGGTTGTAGCGCTCATAGATCACGTCGGGCCTGAACTCGCGTGCTGCGGCCATGAGCTTGCGGTAGGCCACCAGGCTGTAGGTCAGTTCCATGAGTTCGTAGATGGCCTTGGGCAGCATGGCCTTGAGGCGGTGCACCCAGCCCACGCCGCCGCCCATGCGGCCCTCGGCCTGATCGGCCAGCGGAGCGACCACGCGCACCTCGTGGCCGAGCAAGCGCATGGCATCGATCATTTCTTCGATGTGTACGGCCTGACCGTCTTTGGAAGCGGTGCGGTGGTGGTAGAGGATGCGCATGTCAGTCGTGCTGTTGACCCGCCAGCGGGTCGAAAAGGTCTTGGTACTGCCGCAGCATGCCGCGCATGGCGAAGCGTTGCACGGCGTGCTCCCGGCCGACCAGGCCTTGCAGGCAGGCCTGGTCGGGCTGGTCGAAGGCACGCACCAAAGCGGCGGCCAGGGCCGCTTCGTCGTCAGGGGGTACGAGGTGCCCGGTGACGCCCTCTTCCACCAGATCGGGCGTGCCCCCCACTGCAGTGGCCACCACGGGCAGTCCACAGGCCATGGCTTCCTGCAGGGTACAGGAGGTGCCTTCGGCCTGCGAGGGCAGGACAAAGAGGTTGAGGGATCGCAGCAGGTCGGCCACGTCGTGGCGTGCGCCGGGCAGCCAGGCCAGCTCGCTCATGCCGGCCTCGGCCAGCACGCGCTCGACCTCGGCGCGCAGCGGGCCTGCGCCCACGATGACGAGACGGGCGGTTTCGCGCATAGTGGGGTTGTCTTGCAGGGCACGCACGAAGGCGCGCGCGAGGAGAGGCTGGTTTTTGACGGTCTGCAAGCGGCCCACGGTGCCCACCAGCCAGTGCCAGCCGGGTTCGAAGGGGCAGCCCGGCACCGCACTGCGCGGGCCGTGGGCTGGGAAAAAGACGTTGGTATCCACCCCATTGGCGATGAGACTGCGGCGGGTGGCGGGCACGCCGATGGCGCGGCCCAGGTAGTCATCCAGATCGCGCGAGACGGCCACGTAATGACCGACGAAGGGTTTGTAGAGGCGGCGCAGACGCTGGTAGCGCGGGTTGCTGCCGTCGGGGTCGTGGGCGTCCCAGCCGTGTTCGGCATGCACGCGCAGCGGCACACGCGCCAACCATCCCAGGGGCACCACCTCCAGTGCAGCCAGATTGCAGGTGTGCAGCACGTCGGGGCGCAGTGCGCGCAGCAGGCGGTAGATGCGCGGATACAGGGACACGGCGTGGCCGGGAGGTTTGTTCAGTGCGATGAAGCGGGCGTCGGGCCACTGCACACGCTGCGCGAAGTCGCTCACGCTGCTGAGCGAGAGCACTACGTGCTCATATCGTTCGGGGGGCAGGCGATTGATGAGCTGGACGATGACGTTTTCCAACCCGCCAACGTCGAAACGGTAGACCACATGCAGCACGCGCAGGCGCTTACTGGTAATGGATTCCATATCGACGCATTGCCTCACTTCACCTGCTCAAGAGGTTTTTCAAGCGTAACGAGGATCCACCCACGAAGAAACCTCAATGCATTGATTTTCGAGGTCAAGCGCTCATAGCACATGCCAACAAAGAACAAGGCCCCGTTGAACATAAAGTAATTGGGATATTGATTAAGATAACTAAAATCCTTGAGACGAAACCCGGCATTCGCAGAAAGACGCTTCACCATTTGATACGAATTGGTTTTATAGGCAATCGGAAAGGTGTCTTCCTCCGGGCGCCCTTCAACCTTCTTGACGATGCGGGCATGGAAACGATTAGGAATCACTCGGGCAAGCAAGGTGCCGTAGTCATACGCATTGGCTGTCAGGAAAACCAGATGCCCCCCGGGTTTTAGCAATCGAAACAGTTCGCGGTACACGGCATCTGGATCTGTCAGATGCTCAAAAACGCTGCGTGAAATGATCAGATCAACGCTGTTAGATTCGACTGGTAATACGGCCAGATCTCCCTGGTGGTATTCGATCCCGGGAGGGACCTCACGGGGATCGACCAAATCCACCCCGATGCTGCGCCCAGATACTTGGGTGAATTTCCTGAGCGTAGGTGCCGTACGACCACATCCTGCATCCAGCAGAACATCGCCAGGACGAATTAGAGATGAGATTTCCCTCTCAAATACCTCGTAGGGATGCTCGCTATTGCGATAAAAGCGGTTCTTCAAACTCTGTGCAAAGTCTGTCACTGGATCACCTCCATATTGACGATTAATTTGAACAACTCTCGGAATACCGCAGAAATGCATCGAACATCACCAGCATCCACAGCGGCGTAGCGTGGTCACGCAGGCCGCTGCTGTGTTCCTTTACCAGGGTGTGCAGGGTGGCGGGGTTGAAGTAGCCGCTGTCCATGAGCCTGGGGCCGAGCACAGCCTCGCGCATGCGGCCGGCCAGCGGGCCGCGCAGCCAGCTGGCCAATGGCACCGAAAACCCCATCTTGGGCCGGTACAGGACGTCGTGCGGCAGCAAAGGCTCGAAGGCTTTCTTGAACACATATTTGCCCTCGCCGTTCCGGATCTTCAAGTCGCTGGGCAACGTGGCGAGCCATTCGACGAGTGGATGATCCATCAAGGGCTCGCGCACTTCGAGCGAGTGCGCCATGCTGGCACGGTCCACCTTGGTGTTGATGTCACCGACCAGCCAGGTTTTGTAGTCCAGGTACTGGACCAGGGCCAGCGGGTCATCGGTCTGGGCCTGCAGGGCGTATTGGCGGAACACGTCGAGCGCGCTGTAACCGCCCAGGCTGCGCTGGAATGCGGGCGAAAACAGCGCCTGGCGCTGATCGGCCCGCAGGTGCGACATGCTGTGGTGGTAGGCCTGCACCGTGTCCATGGCCAAGGCCTGCAAGGTGGTCTTGGCGCGCAGCGGGCGCGGCGCCCAGTCGGCCTTGGGGTACATCTGACCCAGCGCGCCAAACAGCGGACGGCGCAAGCCGTGCGGCAGGCAGTTGCGCACGGCCTCCTCGCCCTGGTGCATGCGGTAGCGCCGGTAGCCGCCCAGACTCTCGTCCCCGCCGTCGCCAGACAGCGCTACGGTGACGTGCTTGCGCGCCATCTGGCAGACGCGGTAAGTGGGTATGGCCGAGCTGTCGGCAAAAGGCTCATCGTAGAGCCCTGCCAGCGTGTCGATGAGATCGAAGTCTTCGCTGCTGACGACTTCGAGCTTGTGGTCGGTGTGGCAACGGTCCGCCACCTGCTGGGCAAAGGCGGATTCGTTGAAGCGCGGGTCGTCGAAACCGATGGCGCAGGTGTGAACCGGCGTGTCTGAAAGACCGGCCATGGTGGCCACCACGGCGCTGGAGTCCACCCCGCCGGAGAGGAAGGCCCCCAGAGGCACATCAGCGATCATGCGCAGCCGCACCGACTCCTTCACCCGCTCGCGCAGCTCGGCTTGTGCGTCGTCGAGGCCAATAGGGTTGTCATTGCTGAAACGAACATCCCAATAGGGCAACGGCTGGGCCTGGGCAGAGTCGCCTCGGCGCAGCGCAAGGGAGTGGGCCGCTGGCAGCTTATGGGCGTTGCGGTAAATGCAGCGTGGATCGGGCACGTAGCCGAACGAGAAATAGTCTTCCACCGCCAGCGGGTCGATAGCGCGCACAAAGCCCGGGTGGGCGGTGAGCACTTTGAGTTCTGAGCCAAAGATGAAACTGCCGTCGGGCAACCAGGCGTAGTGCATGGGCTTGACGCCCATGCGGTCGCGCGCAAGAAACAGGGTTTGCTGGTTGCGATCCCACAGGGCAAAGGCGAACATGCCCCGCAGCCGGTGCAGACAGGCTTCGCCCCAGGCTTGCCAGGCGTGCACGATCACTTCGGTGTCGCTGCGTGTCCTGAAGTGGTGGCCCAGGGCCTTGAGCTCGGTCATCAGTTCACGGTAGTTGTAGATCTCGCCGTTGAAGACGATGCCCACGGTGCCGTTTTCATTGAACAAGGGCTGCTTGCCTGTGGCCAGGTCGATGACGGACAGGCGCCGATGGCCCAGAGCCAAACCGGGCTCCAGGTGCACGTCGTCTTCGTCGGGCCCGCGATGGGCCTGGACATCGTTGATCCGTGCGATCAGGTCGCGCGAGAAGGCGCGCACACCCTGGGTATCGAAAAGACCGGATATGCCGCACATGGTCAGCTGCGCCCTCGCGTTTGCTCCAGCGCCACCACCAGCGCGTCGCCCTGGCGGTCCAGATAGGACTGCAGGCGTGCAGAAGCATCGATCTCGGACTCCTTGGCATCCGACAAGGGGGTGTAGATCACGATATGGGCCCCGTCATCGCCCCATCCGCTGATGCGCCCCAGAGCACCCTGGATCTTGCCGGCATAGTCGCTGGCGGTGAAGGTGCCGCGGACCCAGTAAAAGCGCCAAGCCAACAGCCGCTGCGCATCGGCGACCGTGCCAGGCGCATGCTGGCGCAGCACGGCACTTTCCACACGCAGGGTCCGGCCTTGAAGCCACGCATTGACAGAACCACTGGCCACACGCGCCCAGACCGGGTCCTGGCTCTTCACCAGCACACTCTCTGAACTGACCAGCTTGCGCTGGTAGTCTTGCTGGCGGTAATAGCTGACATGCAGTCCCAGCGGCTGGTTCTGACCATCGGTCAGGCCCATGTCCAGCGTGTCGGAGGCATGTTCAAAAGCCGGCAGCCAGTGGCTGGGTGGCATCGCCGTGGCATGCCAAGGGGCGGCCACAACAGGCGCGACCAGTTGAACAGGCTTGGTCTGTGTGCCCAGGTCCATTGCGACCAGCAGGCCATGCGGCGCCAGCACCACAGAAAAAGCGAGCACCAACGCAAGCCACGGCGTTCCTTTCGGGAGGCTTCCTTCAACCCGGCCAACGGGAACCATTGCCTGAGAAGCGGATGGCGCTGGGTCCACCCAGCGCGCACCGATGAGAAACATCACTCCGATCACGATCCCGAAAAACAACCACCCGTACACGAGGTGGTCCACCCCTGTAGCGACGGTGTTGCCCGAGAGGTGCCCCAGCATCACGATCAGATAAGCGCGCACCCAATTGGCCACCAGCGGAACCACGATGGCCACCACCATGAACACCATGCGCTTGCGCGTCCCTTGGTAGCTGAGGTACGCGAACAGACAGCCCACGGTCACGGAAGCGATCAGGTAGCGAATTCCGCTGCACGCCTCCACGACCGACCATGCTCCGGAGGGAATGATGAATTGCAGGCCTTCCCGGTAGACCGGAATTCCGCTCGCACGCAGGGCCATCACGGTGAAGTCGGCGGTCCACTCCATCAGGCGTGGCAACAGGAAATCCCCGATGGGCACGGCAAAGAAAAGAAAACCCAAAGGAAAAGCCAGTGCTCTGGCTACGCGCCAACCGAACACGGCAGGTACGGACAGCACGATCAGCGTTACCAGCGCAAGTTGCGTGGCGGCATTCACGGCCACCAGATCACCAGCCAGCCAGAGCGCCGCAGCGCCCGCCATCAGCACCCAGGCCAACCGCCCAGGGCGGGGAACCATGGGTGCGAGCACCGCGCGTTGGCGCCACACCAGCCATAGCGAGATGATGGGCACTACAAAACCATGCGCGTAGGTGTCGGAACGCGCCCAGATCATCGCCATGCCCCAGGCCGAATGCCAGTAGGTGATCAGAATGACTGCGTGCAGCAATACCAGCGCAGCCAAGGGCCGACGCCAATGGCCGGGGAGGAGTTGGGTACGGCCCGTCACGTTCGGCCTCTCATGCGACGACGTCGCGGGAATGCCGGGCACGCATACCGGCCAGGCAATGGTCGATGCCACTCAGATGTGCCTGCCAGCTGCATTCCTGCGCCACGTAGCGGCGGGCCTGGTGCCCGAGTGCGACGGCGTTGTAGGGGGACTCCAGCAGCGGCTGCAAGGCCTGCACAAATTCTTCTGGCGAGTCTGCGCGCAGCAGCCCCTGCCCCGCGGTGGCGCCGATGGCATCCGCACAGCTGCTGACCGTGACCACGGGCCTTTGCATGGCCATGGCTTCCAGAATTTTGTTTTGAATGCCACGCGCAACCCGCAACGGCGCCACCACCGCACTGGCGTATTGCAAATAGGGCCGCACATCCGGTACGGTTCCGGTGACCACCACATGCCCACCAGCCAGCGCCTGCACTTGCGGTGAGGGACTGCGGCCAACAATGTAGAAGCGCACCTGCGGCCAGCGCGTGCGCAGCCGCGGCAGCACGTCGGTCACGAACCAGCTGACGCCGTCAATGTTGGGCCAGTAATCCATGGCGCCGGTGAACACCACCGCCTGTTCATTGGCCTGAAAGGGGTTGGGCCGCCGGGGGTCCGGCGTGAAGAAATCCGCATCCACCCCGTTGCCCATGGACTGCACACGTCCCTTGCATTCCGGCGCCTGGGACAAAAACAAAGCGGTTTCATTGGACGTCACGAAGTACGAGCGACGCGCCAGCATGGCCATCGCACGCTCGTAGGCAAGCAGGCGCCGTCCCTCCATGCGGTACAGCGTGGACAGGGGCCAGCGGTGTGCGGGGGCGTACTGGGTCCATTTGGCAGAGTCCACGTCGACAAAGTCCACCAGCATGGGCACCTGCGGCAACAGCGGCTGCGCATACTGCGCCATGGCCGAGGAAAACACCACGCTGGCCTGCAGCGCGTGCCCCGCTGTTGTCTGCTCCACCCAGCGCCGCATACCGGCGTTGCGGTAGTAGGCCAGCGTGAGCGCCTCGCCCGCCAGGAGACCACGGAGGCTTTTGACCTTGGCGCTGCGTGAATGAATGTGCTCCACGTGCAGGTCTGGACACATGGCCCGCAGTGCGGGCAGGTGCTGCGCATCGTCCGGGTCGTCGATGAAGGTGCCCAGAAAAACGCGGTGGTTCTGCTGCAAGTGGCGCAGCAGGTGGTACGAGCGCACCTTGTCACCCTTGTTGGGCGGGTACGGCAATCTGTGCACCAGGTAGAGAATGTTGCCCATGGCGGTGATGCGTGGGGGGTGCTCAGCCAAGGTTGCGCGCGATTTTGGGCCCGAGCCAGTTGGCCAGTCCAATGGGCATGCGCCGCCAGGCAGCGATCAGCCAGCGGTACTTTGCGTTCGCGGGGTTGTTCTGGGGCACGCTGTCGCTCTTGTACAGCCGGTATTCGTAGTGCAGCGGAGTGGGTTCAAAGCCCCAGTTCTTCTTGAACGCGTACGAACCCGTGCCCTGCTTGCTGCGCCCATAGTCGAACACCCTCAGCCCCCGGGCGCAGGCCAGGCGCATCAGCTCCCAGTATTTGAAATCGTTGGCTGCCAGTTCCCTGGCCGCCTCGTCGTCACCGGCGTAGTAGGGCAGCACCTCGTCGCGGAAATAGAAGCTCAGCACGCTGCTGATAGGGCGGCCATCGGGCGCGCAAATGGTGAGCACCTCGCAATCAGACCCAAAAACGCGACGCAATCCACTGAAGTAGGCCTTGGAAAAGGCGGGTGTTCCATGGCGGTGCACATTGTCCGCATAGAGCGCAAAAAAACGATCTACGGTGGTGTCGATATGGGACGTCAACCCATTCTTGATGCCTTTGCGCACCATGGCGCGTTGCTTGCGCGGGATGGCAAGCAAGTTGTCCTCTTCTTTCGGTGCAATGGGCTTGCGAAACGTCACGTACAGGTCTTGCAGCGGCCAGTCCGTGTGTCGGCGCTGCACATGGCGCAACTCCAGGTGGTCCACACCCAGGCGCTGGGCCAGTTGCTCGGCCTCCCGCTCCAGCGCAGCCGCGGCTTCCTCGTCCAGCGCAACAACGCCTCCATACACAGAAAAAGGCAGGCTGGTGAGAGCATTGCCGAACAGGCGGCTCCTGACATGCCCCAGCGGCAATATCCCCCGGATGCTTGCTCCGACCTGTGCATAGAGAAAGTAGGTGTCGTGGCGAAACACCTCGCGGATCAGCGTCTGCCAGCCAGCGCGGTGGAAAAAGGTGGCTTGCGGACAATCCAGCACAAACGCGTCCCAACGTGCGGCGTCGGCGGCGCTGTGCACGTCCAGACGGCCAATGGAGAGCCTGGCGGCAACGTCAGACAAGGGGCACCTCTTTCGCTTGCGGGGAAAGAAAAATATGGTCCATGCGACCCCAGTGAAAGTCCCGCAGCAGGTGGCCCAGCCGCCGCTCCATGCGACCGATGTTCACATAGTGTCTGAAGTGGGTCTTGAAACTGATGCCCTGGACACGCGGCTGTTCGACATCCACTTCCCAAGGATGAAAATAAAAAACGGCCGGTGAATGGTCCTGGCGATGCACCTCACGCAGCATCCAGCGCGACAACGCATAGGGGAGGAGGCGAAAGTAACCTCCGCCGCTCGAAGGCAAGTTACGGTGGAAAATGCGCAGGGTGGTCGGCGGCACCTCCATCAATCCGTCGCGTACCTGATAGGCAAACCGCGGTGCATCCGGCATTCCATAATGGTCGTGCCGGATGGGGTAGATGCTGGAGCTGTAGCGGTAGCCCGCGCGCTGCAGCGTGTCTAGCGCCCACAAATTGCCGGAGCCGATGGAAAAGCTGGGGGCACGGTACCCCTGCACACGCACACCGGCAATATCTTCCAGCAGGTCTTTGGCGTGGTGGATGTCGTGGAAGAACGCCTCCTCGGACAAATCACTCACACGCTCATGGCCGTAGCCATGGCTGGCCAGCTCATGTCCACTGTCCACGATGCGGCGCACCAGAGCCGGATACCGCTCGGCAATCCAGCCCAGTGTGAAGAAAGTGGCATGTGCGTTGTTGTCTTGCAGCAAGGCCAGTATGCGATCCACGTTGCGCTCCACCCGGCATTCACGCAAGTCCCATTCACGGCGTTCAATGTAGGGCGCGAAAGCCGACACCTGAAAATAGTCCTCAACGTCGATGGTCAGCGCGTTGGTGATGGAGGGCGTGCTGCGCATGGCGGTGGACTTCCGGTTCTAGCTGGAGGCACTGTCTGAGTGCGAATGCCGACTTGCAACCACCAGCTTTTGCAGATTCACCAAGATTTCCAGGATCACGCGCTCCTGGCGCAACACGCTGCGCTCTATGCGCAACAAATGTGCACTCAGTTGTTCGGCCGTCACGTGCGCAAGTTGCTGGGACATGCGATCAGCGAGAGAACTCTCCAGATCCAGCCCCCAGGTCTCCGATTCCAGTTCGCCCTCCAGCAGTGCTTCGCGTGCAGCGCTTCGGGTCGCCGTTCTCAATGGCATCTCCCAAGGATATGCGGCCTTGGACGAAACCAGCATTTCAGATTGGACTTCTTGGATGATCTCGCCGACCAGTTCCAGATCAATGTGTGCCCGGTCCGTCAGGAAACCCTGCAGCAGGATACGGTCAAACAAGGTATTGATGCGCCGCGGAATTCCGCCTGTGTAGCGGTGGATGCCGTCGAATATTGCAGGGTCGAAGGTGGGCTTGTCGCTGGCGCCCGCACATTTCAGGCGGTGCTGGATGTACTCACGGGTTTCATCTGCCTCCAGGGGGCCCAGGTGGCATGTTGCAGTCACGCGCTGGCGCAATTGCACCATGCCAGGGCTTTGCAGGATTTCGCGGAACTCGGGCTGGCCCACCAGAAAAGTCTGCAGCAGTGCGTCCTGGCCGTTCTGGAAATTCGACAGCATGCGCAGTTCTTCCACCGCCTGTGGCTGAAGGTTCTGCGCTTCATCAACGATCAGCAGGCATCGTTTTCCTTGCAGCGTCTGGGCGACGAAAAAAGCCTCCAGTGCCAGCAGCAGGTCTGCTTTGGAGACACCCCGCACATGGATCCCGAAAGCGGCACCCACCAAACGCAGGGTATCTTCGGCGCCCAGCTGCGTACTCACCAGATGGGCCGCCACAACGGTTTCAGGATCCAGGCTGTCGATCAGACCGCGGACAATCGTGGTCTTGCCCGCCCCGACCTCCCCCGTGATCACGATGAACCCTTCGCAGCGCATCACGCCATATTCCAAATACGCGCGTGCACGCTGGTGCTGCTTGCTACTGAAATAGAAGCCGGGATCGGGATTGAGCTGGAAAGGTTTGCTGTTCAAACCATAGAACGCTTCATACATGGATCAAAACCGGTGTGTGATCGTTCCGACGATGGCCGATTCGCTGTAGGGACTGGTGACGCCATCAGACATAACGCGGCGTATCTGGAGTCCCCCACTGGTGCGGCGGGCCAACAGCGTATTCCAGCCCAAAACGAGTGAGCGCACCCGGGTTTCCAGCCCCGGCAAACTGCCTTCACTGCGCTGCACTCCCAGATTCGCATGGACCGAAGAATCGGGCGTGAGACGATGCGCAAGCCACAGGTTCCAGCCATGCTGGCGAATGCGGGAACTGGCGTCGAAATCATCGCCCAGCTGGAGCACACCGCCAATTGAACGCGTATCCGAACGCGAAACGGCCAGCGTGATGGTGCTGCGCCGACCCAGCAGCGCCAGGGAAAGTTGCTGCACCCGCTGCAACGTGGTCGATGACCGGAGGAAATCCTGAAACACCTGGACGTTGGCAGGCAAGCCCAAGCGTTCAATTTCTGCCAGTACGAGCTGTGTACGCCGAATGGGGTCAGGCTCCAGGGGGGTGTAGAAGCCCTCGAGCAGATCGAACAGAGACCCCAGCGACGCCGACTGCGCGCCCAACCCGTTGGAAATGGCCTTGACGTCGGTGTAGCGCCAGACGGTGCGCCCGGTGCGGTGCTCCAGTGCAGCGTTGTGGGATTCGCCGAAGTAGCGGCTCTCACGTTCAAAAGACAGCCGCGAGCGCTCCGATGGCTGCCAGTTGACGCCAAAACCCGAGATGCGGTGAGACTCCTGCGTCGGCGAGAGCTGATTGGTGGATTCGGCTCCACCAATCCCTGTGAGAACCCATTGCGGCGTCACCGCCCAACTCACCCGCGCACGCAGCGCCGTGGTTTCAATACTCCGACCGAGCGAATAATCGACGACCTGATGGGTGGCATCTGCGGACCAACCCAGGATTTTCCCGCTTCCCCTGTTGCCCAGATGCAAGAGCCAGTCTTGCGCCGTGACATCCGAACGACTGCCTGTCTTGGTCTGCGTGTCTTGCACGCTGTAACGCGCCTCGTAATCCACCGCGGAGCCGAGACGGCCTCGCAGGTACGGCGACAAGCGGAAACTCGAAGTTTGAGACGTGTTGGGATTGGCGGGAGAGCCATCCACAGGCGCGCCAAAAGCCGATATGGGCTGTGAAGCGACGACGCCGGACACATCGATAAAAGCCCATTGCTCGATCGCCTCAACGACAGCGCGGGCATTCAGGCTGTGCCGGATCTGATTGAAGCCTGACTCCCGTGCGTAATAGGTATCGTGCAGCGAGTAATCAACAAAACCTTGGACACGGGCCGTGTTGCTGATCAGCTGAAACCCCGGACTCACCTCCGTCACCTGGTCGCTGATGCCGGTGGCATTCAGCCGGGCATTGTTGGTGATGGTGTGTTGCACCGAAACCCGCGGCTCAAATACCAGGCGGGGTTGACGTGCTGCTGCCTGCGCATCTTCCTGTTGCGCCGTGGCCATGCCAGGCAGCAACATCGGCCCCATTGCCAGCACCAAGGAGGCGCAGCGAAGGGAAATACTTGCGGTGCGCCGCTGCGACAGGTTCACGCGCGTTCTCCTTTTATGTCATGCCACGGCGTTGGCTGGCCTGGGCTCGCCGGCGTTCTGCTCGTAACCGAAGCCGTGACCGTATCCATAACCATAGGCACCCAGGCCACGGCTGCGCGCCTGGTTCAGCACCATGAGCCTGATGGGGCAGGCTTCGATGGTGGACAGGGCATGCTGGACCTGGGACTGGAGCGTTTTCTCGGCCTGGACCACGATGACGACCTGGCCCATGTGACGGGCCAGCACCCGCGCTTCCGTGGTCAGCAGCAAGGGAGGCGAATCGAAAACGATGATGCGGTCACTGTAGCGTTTGCCCATGTCGTTGAGCAGGGCGACCATGGCATCACTGGCCAGCAATTCGGTCGCACGCGGGTTCGGCAGTCCCGTCGGCAACAGCGTGAAATTGTCGATGTTGGTGCGCAACAGGACATCGGGCAATCCGATCTGGTCGTCCAGCAACAAGTCCAGCAGCCCAGGTGCTGGCTGCAAACCCAGCGTTTTCATGACGGACTGGCGTGCGACATCGGCATCCACCAGCATCACCGTGTGGTTCAGCTCCATGGCCAGACTCATGGCCAGGTTGATGGCGGTGAAGGTCTTGCCTTCTCCGGGCAACGAGCTGGTGACCATGATGAGGTTGCCATTGGCCACCACCGCTGCACCTTTGCCCGTTGCATTTTCCAGGAGTGGCCGTTTAATGACACGAAACTGGTCCGTCGTGGCGGATCGCGGCGCGTGAGGCGTGACAAAGCCTGCCGCAGCCAAAGCCGTCAAATCGATATGCACGCTCTTGGACCCCGGCTTGGAAGCTGGCTCGCTGCGCTGCACATCGACGGCCCCATCTTCTGCGGGCGAGTCCGTTGGTGTGAACTGCTGCAAGGTGCCCGGCGCGGCAAGCCCTTCAGATGGCATGCCGTTGCCTGGCATGGGCGCCCCCGCCTTGCGCAGTTGCTCTAGCCGCTGGGCCGCTTTTTCAATGGAACTTGTCATGATGGCATGTCACCCCAGAAGGCCCGACAGGTAGGACAGCGCAAGCATGCCACCCGCGTAGAGGAAAACGAGCGCAAGCAAGGCCACGACGAAGCGGTTGAAACTTCTCGATTCGCGCTGGCGGAAATCATCACCGGGGATCAGATCCACCACCCCCAGCAACGGCAGCTGGGTCAACTGGCGCAAGGCAACCCCATCGAAGAACACCGGCCTGATCTGGCTCATGAGAAAAGCCATGCCCAGCCCCGCACCCAAGGCCACCAGCAAGGTGATTGGCATCAGCAGCACCCGATTGGGCGCAACCGGTTTGGGAGCCACGCGCGGTGGATCGATGACGCGAAATTCGGCCACATTGGACGTGTTTTCCAGCTGCCCCGACATCATGGCCGACTCACGGCGCGACACCAGATCCGCATAGTTTTTTTGATTGATCTGATAGTCCCGGTTGAGCTGGGCCAACTCTGCCTCCAGCTGCGGAGCCACCTTGAGTTGCTGCTGAACCCGGTTGGCGCGTGACTCGTACTCGACCACCCGCGCGCGCAGCGAAGCTACTTGAACCTCGGCGGCAGAATGGATGCGGCTGAGCTCCACCGCCGCCGGGCTGGTTTGAACTGCCGGCGATCCGGGCGCCGCCTGGGCTTTGCGCCGCAGCTCTTCCATTTCGCGACGCTTTTGCGCTTCAAGCTCCCCGATCAATCTGCGCGTGTTGACCACATCAGGGTGCTCCTCGGTGTAGCGCTGAAGCAGCGTATCCAAATTGCGCTTCTGCTCATAAAGGCGTGCGTCCAGCTCAGGCGTCTGTATGCCGGCTGCAGAACCGAGGAGAGACTCGCCAGTTTGCGCGCGCAGCATTTCCAACTGGCGATTTGCCGCCGCGCGCGCGCTTTCGGCCTCGCGCAGTTCCAGCCTGGCCTGACTGAGGAGGTTGCCGATTTCGGCAGCCCGCCCCGCAGAGTCCAGGCCGCTCTGGGACTGCAATTCGATATTGCGCAGCTTGAATGCCTTGAGGCGGCCTTCAGCGTCCGTCAATTTGGCTTCATAGCTCTTGATCTGCTCGTCCAGGAAACGCCGCGCACTGTCCGAATCCTGGCGCGATGCACCCAGGCTGGATTCGACGAAGATGGTCAGCAATGCCTGCACGGCGCGCTGCGCTTTCTCGGGGTTCTGGTCGCGATAGGACAACGTGTAGAGGTTGTCTCGTCCGGTGGTCTGGATGCTGATGGATTTGGTCACGGTGTCGACCACCGCATCCTTGGCCGCCTTGGAATGCGCTCCCAGATCCAGGTCAACGGTGCGGACCAATCGCTCCACGGTCGGCCGACTCAGGAGCGTGCGGCTGAGCATGGCCACCTGCTGCTCGATGTTCGGCTGCACGGCAATGCCCGTCATGAGGGGTCGCAGGATGGATTGCGTATCGACAAATACGCGCGCCGAAGCCTGGTAGTGATCCGGCATCATGAGCACCACCCCCACCCCCACAGCAGCCACCAGCCAGGTGATCAGCATGGCTAAACGGCGATAGATCCACATGCCGCGAACGACCGTGGTGATCTGGCCTAGCAACTCATCCATTCGATCCCCCTCCACACATGTCCTGTTCGCCGGGCGCCTTGCCGGCACCAGTCCTTACTCAGGCAAGTCAGAACCACCCTTGGGGGATGATGAGGATATCGCCGGGAAGCACTTCCACATTGGCGCCGATATCGCCATGTTTGATCAAATCATTCAGGCGCACGTTGTAGCGCTTGTGGCCCTCGGCCGAGCGCACGAGGGTTGCGCGGTTGCCGTCCGCAAAATCGGTCAGACCGCCCACGGCGATCATCACATCGAGGACCGTCATTTTTTGCTTGTAGGGCAGGAACTGCGGCTTGGCGGCCTCTCCCACCACGCGGATCTGTTCACTGTACGGACCGACGAACCCCGTCACGATGACCGTGACGACCGGATCACGCACGTATTTACCCAGCTCCTTTTCAACGTCCCGGGCGATCTGCACCGATGTCTTACCCTGCGCGACGAGCCCGTCAACCAGCGGCGTGGACACCTGCCCATCAGGGCGCACGGGCACCACTTGCGACAGCTCGGGATTGCGCCAGACGATGATATTGAGCGTATCGCCAGGCCCCACGATGTAGTTGTAATCCGGAGCGGATGCCTTGGCCGGTGCTGCCGGATGGCCCGCTCCCGACCAACTCGCGCAGCCAACCACCGCCATTGCCAATGCGGCCATTGCCACGGCGCGAACCATTGAATCCAGGAGCGTCGAAACGTATTTCTGCATGACACAACTCCTTACATCGTTTGCAAGCTACAGGCCGAATAACCTAGCCTCGCTGCAGCATACCCCGAACGAATGTCACGCGTAAATGCCTTTTTGACCGCAAAAAACCTGTCCCCAATGCGGAAGCCCATACACGCAGGGCCGTTACATCTTGGCGGCAGACTCAAGCGCAGCGGTAATACGCCCGGTACCAACGCACGAAGTTCCCTATGCCTTCCGCCAGCGGCGTCGACGGCGCAAAACCCACCCAGTCCCGCAGTGCCTGGGTACTGGCGTAGGTTGCCGGCACATCCCCGGGCTGCATGGGAAGCAGCTGCCGGACAGCCGCCTTGCCGAGCGCGTTTTCTATGCAACGGATGAAATCGAGCAGTTGCACAGGTTCGCTGTTACCGATGTTGAACACACGGTAAGGGGCTGTACCCATGCGTTCTGGAGTAGCGGGTTTATCCAGTACGCGCAACACGCCCTCGGTGATGTCATCGATGTAGGTGAAGTCGCGCCGCATGTCCCCGTGGTTGAAAACTGCAATGGGTTCGCCAGCGAGGATGGCACGGGCAAAGAGGTGGTAAGCCATGTCGGGCCGCCCCCAGGGACCATAGACCGTGAAAAAGCGCAGCCCGGTGGTCGGAAAACCATAGAGATGGCTGTAGGTATGGGCCATGAGCTCATTGGCTTTCTTGGTGGCGGCATACAGGCTCACGGGGTGATCGACGGCGTCCGTTTCGGCAAACGGCATCTTGGTGTTGCCGCCATAGACGCTGGAGCTGGACGCATACACAAGGTGCGCGACACCCTGGGCGCGGCAACCCTCCAGGACATGACCAAAACCTGTGAGGTTGGAGTCCAGGTAGGCATTGGGATGGGTGATGCTGTAGCGCACGCCGGCCTGGGCGGCAAGGTGGATGACGCCGTCGAAACGTTCGGCGGCAAAGAGTTCGGCCATTCCAGTGCGATCGGCCAGGTCGCGCCGCACAAAACGAAAACCTGGCGCCCCTTCGAGTCGCCGGAGCCTGGCCTGCTTGAGCGCCGGATCATAGTAATCATTGAGGTTGTCCAGGCCCAGAACCCGGTCGCCACGCGCCAGCAAGCGCTCAACCACATGGCTGCCAATGAAACCAGCCGCGCCGGTCACAAGTACATGCTGGGGTTTTCTTTCGGTCTTCATGCAAGGTGGCTCCCGCCCAATGGTGTCAACGCGGTCATCAGCGCCCATACAGGTCGTCGAACCGCACGATGTCGTCTTCCCCCAGGTACGAGCCGGACTGCACCTCGATCATCTCCAGATCGACCTGGCCTGGGTTTTCCAGGCGATGCGTCACCCCCAAAGGGATGTAGGTGGACTGGTTCTCAGAAAGAAGAAACACTTCATCGCCCTTGGTCACACGGGCAGTACCACGCACGACGATCCAGTGTTCGGCCCGGTGGTGGTGCATCTGCAGCGACAACTTGCCGCCAGGCTTGACCAGAATGCGCTTGACCTGGAAGCGCTCACCCGCGTCAACGCCGTCGTACCAGCCCCAGGGGCGGTATACCTTGCGGTGCAGCAATCCCTCGGTGCGGCCGTCACGTTTGAGACGGTCGACGATTTTTTTCACATCCTGGGTGTGGCGCTGATCGGCCACGAGCACTGCGTCAGGCGTCTCCACCACAACCAGCCCTTGCACGCCAACACACGCCAGCAGGCGCCCCGACGACAGCGCCAAGGTGTTGCGGCTGTCCTGCATCAGCGTCCGCCCTTGCGCCACATTGCCCTGCGCATCCTTGGGCAGGATTTGCCACAGGGCGTCCCAGGCGCCCACGTCGGACCAGCCGGCCGACAACGGCACCACCACACCCGATGGCAGATCCAGCAGCGACTGCGCTCCGCCCAATCGCTCCATCACTGCGTAGTCAATCGAATCACTCGGGCAGGCGGCAAATGCCTCGGCCCCGACCCGCAGAAACGACAGGTCGGATACGCCATCTTTCCACGACGCCTGGCATGCAGCCAGGATATCGGGACGACACCGCTCCAGCGCTTGGAGCCAAACGGAAGCACGCAGCACGAACAGGCCGCTGTTCCAGAGGTAATCACCCGCTTGCAGATAGCCTTCGGCCGTGGCGAGATCGGGTTTTTCCACAAAACGGGTGATGGTGCGTGCACCGCCGTCACCCACCGAGGCACCCGCCTGGATATAACCGTAGCCCGTTTCGGGGCGATCCGGGGTGATGCCGAAAGTGACGATGGCACCATCCTGCGCAAGCCTCGCGGCGTGGCGCACGCCTTCCTGGAAGACTGCGGGCTGGGCAACCACGTGGTCCGAGGGCATGACCAGCAACACCGGATCGGCACCGCCAGACTGCGCGGCCAGCGCCGCGAGCGTCAGCGCCGGAGCGGTGTTGCGGCCCACCGGCTCCAGCACGATGCGGCCTTGCGTGCCGATCACACGCAATTGTTCCGCCACCACGAAACGGTATTCCTCGTTGCACACCACCAGCGGTGGTGCGATGTCGGCGCCAGGCGTCCCCTCCACCCGACGCAGCGTCGCTTGCAGCAACGAATCGTCGCCCATGAGCGCGAGCAATTGTTTGGGGTATTTTTCACGCGACAGCGGCCACAGGCGTGTGCCCGAACCGCCGGACAACACCACCGGCTGGATCAACATGGTTTGCTTGCTTCCCGTTTATCGGCAGACATGGGTTTCACCGTGAACCAACGCGGCGTTGCTGGATGGCCAGCGCTTCACACCGGAAGCCATGCTGTTCGACCATCTTATTCCAAATGTTTTGCACCTCAAACCGTGATATTTCGATGGAACAGGCGGGTGCAGCGCCCCTACAATCGCGCCCTCACACGACGGGGACATTCAAGGAAATGCGCCAGTTTTCTGTTCTCTTCGTCTGCATGGGCAACATTTGCCGCAGCCCCAGCGCACTCGGCGTGTTTCGCCAGCGTGTCGCACGCGCCGGGCTGGCCGAAAGCGTGCGCATCGACTCCGCCGGTACCCACGGATCGCACCGTGGCGAACCACCCGACGCGCGCGCACAGGCCCACGCCCGGCGGCGCGGCTATGCACTGGCCGATCTTCGGTCGCGCCAGATCACCGACGGTGATTTCTACCGCTTCGACCTGCTGCTGGCCATGGATGACGACAACCTGTCAGAGCTGCACCGCCGCTGCCCCCCCGGACAGCAATACCGCCTGCGGCGCCTGACCGAGTTCTGCCTGCGCAACGACAGCCCCGTGGTGCCCGACCCCTACTATGGCAGTGCACAGGGTTTCGAGCATGTACTGGATCTGCTGGAAGATGCCTGCGACGGGCTGTTGGCACATGTGCAACAACAACTGGCGTCGACTTCCTGGACCCTGCGATGAAAGCCCGTGGCGTCCTCAGGCCAGCTGCGCGCGCATGGCGTCGATGACACCCTGGTAATCGGGCTTGCCGAAAATCGCGCTCCCCGCCACAAAAGTGTCCGCACCTGCATCGGCCACGCGGCGGATGTTGTCCGCCTTGATGCCACCATCCACTTCCAGGCGGATGTCCTTGCCCGATGCATCGATGCGCTTGCGCACGGCTTCGATCTTGCGCAGGGCCGAATCGATGAAGCTCTGGCCGCCAAAGCCGGGGTTCACGCTCATGATCAGGATGAGGTCGATGTCGTCGATCACCCAATCCAGCACATCCAGCGGCTCGGCCGGGTTGAACACCAGGCCCGGTTTCACGCCCTTGCTGCGAATGGCCTGGATGCTGCGGTGCACATGGCCCGAGGCGTCGGGGTGGAAGCTGATGTAGTCTGCGCCCGCCTCCGCAAACGCCGCGGCCAGGGCATCCACGGGCTGGATCATCAGGTGCACGTCCACGGGCACCGCCACGCCCGCGGCCGTCCTCGCATGCGGCTTGAGCGCCTGGCAGACCATGGGGCCGAAGGTGAGATTGGGCACGTAATGGTTGTCCATCACGTCAAAGTGGATCCAGTCGGCACCGGCGGCAATGACGCTGCGCACCTCTTCACCCAGGCGGGCGAAATCGGCAGAGAGGATCGAAGGGGCAATGCGAAAAGTACGGCTCATGGCGCGATTGTCGCAGTTACCATTCGCCCATGCCCAAGTACCAGTTTGACGTGCAGGTACAGCCTGAGTACCTACCAGAACAATCCTCCCCGGACTCCGGCGTCTTCAGCTTTGCCTACACCATCACCATCACCAATACGGGCGATACGCCCGCACAACTGATCTCGCGCCATTGGGTCATCAGTGATGCCAGGGGCCACACGGAAGAAGTCAAGGGCCTCGGCGTGGTGGGCCAGCAGCCGTTGCTCCAGCCCGGGCAGTCGTTCCAGTACACCAGCGGATGCGGCCTGCGCACCGCCAGCGGCACCATGCATGGCACCTTCCATTGCGTGGCAGAAGACGGTGCGCCGTTCAGCTGCCCGGTACCCTTGTTTGTGCTGGAAGCCACCACCCCCGGGGCCTCGGGACAACCGCTGGCCGGCAGGGTGCTGCATTGAAACGGCCAGCCACCGACCTGGCGGGGCTGCTGGCGGCGCTGGACCCGCAGGCAGGAATGGCACAGCGCCACCTGTGGCTGATCGACCTGCTGAACTGGGTGCGCGGCGCGCGCGATTCGGTGCCGGGCGCCACGGCGCGTGTGCAGCTGTTCCTGGAAGCGGTCGAGGCGCGCCCCGACGTGCAGCCCCGGCTGCAGGCCTGGTGGGCCATCCTCATGGAATCCGTGGACATCACCACGCTGCTGGCCGATTTTGGTTTCGCCAAGGACACGGCCGTGCTCAGCGAAGCGGCTGAGCGACTGCGCAACCAGCTGCTGCCGCACAGCCCCGAAACCATCGACGCCTCGGAACTCTTCGTGCTGGCTCTGCCCAGCGCTTTCGATGCCAAGTGGCTCGGCGCGCTGGACGAAACCCTGCTGAACCGGCTGGCAGCCCTGCTGATGCCGCAAAGCCCCCAGGGTGCGTCGCGCTGGCAGCATGCGCTGCTCGACGCCATCACCTACTGCGCAGGGCAGATCCTTTCGACCGGTTTTGCGCCCGGCTTGCGCCTGCGCATGAGTGCATCGGCCCGCGAAGCACAGCCCTTTCATGCGCTGATTCGCGACGTGGAGAGCCTGCGCACCGAGGTGCTGCACGCGCTGCGCACACCCGACCGGCTGCAGGAGGCCGCCCAGCGCCTGCGCGAGCGCCTGGAAGCCTGCCGGGCCGCCGCAGCCACCGTGTACACCCACTTCGAGGACAACGGCATTTCCGTGGACCTGGTGTTCCGGCTGCGGCAGCTGCGCGCGCGCATCCTGCGGGTGCGGGAGCTGCTCGAGTGCCTGCTGTCTCCCCAGCCCGCCGCCACGGCGGCCCGCCTTCTGGCGCACCTGGTGGAGGTGGGGCAGGAGCGGCGCAGCCTGCGGGCGCTGCTGGCCTCCAACTCCTCGCTGCTGGCGGCCAAGGTGGCCGAGCGCAGCGCCGAGACGGGCGAACACTACATCACGCGCACGGCGGCCGAGTACCGCTCGATGGTGAAAAAGGCCGCCGGTGGTGGCGCCGTGATGGCCGTCACCACGCTGGTCAAGTTTGGCCTGTATGCGCTGGCCCTGTCGGCGTTCTGGGGCGGTTTCTGGGCCGGCGTGAACTATGCGGCGAGCTTTGTGCTGGTGCAGCTGCTGCATTTCACCGTGGCGACCAAGCAGCCGGCCATGACGGCACCCGCCATGGCGGCCAAGCTCAAGGAACTGGCTTCGGGCGAGGCCATCGAGTCGTTCGTGGACGAAGTCACCCACCTGGTGCGCTCGCAGGTGGCGGCCGTGCTGGGCAATGTGCTGGTGGTGTCCCCCCTGGTTCTGGGCCTGGCGCTGCTGATGGCCTGGGCCAAGGGCTCTCCGGCCATCAGTGCGGACGAGGCGGGCCATGTGCTGGAGTCCCTGCACCTGCTGGGGCCCTCGCTGCTGTTTGCCGCATTCACCGGCGTGCTGCTGTTCGCGTCCAGCATCATCGCCGGCTGGACCGAAAACTGGTTCGTGCTGCACCGGCTCGACTCGGCCGTGCACTACAACCCGCGCATCACCGCCCGCCTGGGCCAGGAACGTGCGGCGCGCTGGGCACGCTTCCTGCGCGAAAACCTGTCGGGCTTTGCCGCCAACATCTCGCTGGGCTTCATGCTCGGCCTGGTCCCGGCGTTTGCAGGGTTTTTCGGGCTGGGGCTGGATGTGCGCCATGTCACACTGTCTTCGGGCCAGCTGGGTGCGGCCACGGCGGCCTTGGGCTGGAACACCTTTCACCAAAGTGCGTTCTGGTGGGCCCTTGCTACCATTCCCCTGCTCGGCGCCCTCAATGTCAGTGTGAGTTTTTACCTGGCTTTTCGCCTGGCATTGCGTGCCCACAACGTGAGCGGTGTAGACCGCTCGCGCATCTATGCAGCGATGCGGCGCCGCCTGCGCAAGGCGCCTCTGAGCTTTTTCGTACCTGAACGCCGGGCCGCCTGATTCGGGCGTAACTGGCCTGCGCCAGCACGAACGCCCCTGTCCTACAGAGGCCTCGCGTTTGCGCAGGTAAATTCAGGCAACCGCCGGGAAGGACTGCGGGGCCGGCTGGCAGCCTGCTTTTTCTTCCCGTCCACCGGGCGCTGCCCGTCTGATGGAGAGGACCTATGACATGAATGAAATCCTGAGCTTCTGGGCCCAGTGGCTGCGCCCTTCGGCGGGGCTGCCCACGGTGCAGTGGTCACTGCTGCTGGCAGTGGCCGCCATGGTGGGCTACCTCACCCAGCGCCACACGGGTCTGCCCAAGGTGGTGGGCTATTCCCTGGTCGGCACCGTTGCCGGTCTGGCGGGCTTCAGCGGGGCGGTGTGGCCGTTGCAAGGCATTGGGCTGTTTCTGCTGGAGCTCGGTATCTCCATCGTGCTGTTCGAATGCGGCGCGCGCATTCCGCTGCGCTGGTTTCGCCACAACCCCATGGTGCTGGTGCAGAGCATTGCCGAATCGGCGCTGACCTACTTTGCCGTCTATTGGGTGCTGGTGTGGCTCGACATGCCTGCGCATGTGGCCGCCCCCCTGGCCCTGGTGGCGCTGGCGGCTTCGCCCGCCGTGCTCACGCGCGTGGTGGCGGACACCCGCGCAGCCGGCCCGGTGACCGAGCGCGCCATCGTGCTCGCCACCCTGTCCACCCTGTATGCGCTGACGCTGGGCAGCGCCCGCGCAGAGCAGATCAACCGCCAAAGCGTCACGCTGCTCGACACCATGTATCCCGTGGTGGTGGTGCTGGGCGTGTCGATCATCGTGGCGGCCGTGTTGTCGCTGGTGCTGCGCATGGCCCTGCGCTTCATGAACCCCACCAGCGAGAACACCTCCATGCTGCTGCCGGCCCTGATCGCCGCGGCCACGGCGGTGGCCGCGCACATGGGCGGCTCTGCCCCCCTGGCGGCGCTGCTGGGCGGCATGCTGCTCAAGCAGCTCAATCCGCGCCCCTGGGCCTGGCCGCGCCAGCTGGGCACCGCCTCGTCGCTGCTCACCATGCTGATGTTCGTGCTGGTGTCCACCGTCGCCGCCCAGGCCGACTGGAGCGGCCCCGTGGCCGGCGTGGTGCTGGCGCTGATCGCCGTGCGCCTGGTGGCCAAGGCCGTGGGCGTGGGACTGGGCAATGTGGGCAGCGGCGCCAGCTGGCGCCAGGCCCTGTGGGTGGGCTGCGCCATGACACCCATGTCGGCCATCGCGCTGCTGATCGCATCGCAGTTCGTGGTGGCATCGCCCTCCACGGGCCATCTGATCGCCCGCGTGGCGCTGCCGGCCATCCTGCTCATGGAAGTGCTGGGTGCCGTGATCGCCACGGTGGCCATCTACCGCGCGGGCGAGAGTTCCAAACCCTGGGCCCCGCTCGCGCGCGGCGGCCATGGAGACAGCAGTGAGTCTTGAAGCATTTCACCATTCCGAGCCGCTGACGCTGGGCGTCGAGCTGGAACTGCAGCTGGTCAACACCCACGACTACGACCTGGCGCCCTACGCCGAAGACATGCTGCGCCTGATGCGCAAGGTGCCGCTGCCCGGCAGCGTGGTCCCCGAGATGACCAACAGCATGATCGAGATCTCCACCGGCATCTGCCATTCGGCCAGCGAGGTGCTGGGTCAGCTCAGTCCCATCCGCGAAGCGCTGGTCAAGAGCGCCGACAAGCTCAACATTGCCGTGGTGGGTGGCGGCACACACCCGTTCCAGCAGTGGCATGAGCGGCGCATCTACGACAAACCGCGCTTTCAGGAACTGTCGCAGCTGTATGGCTACCTCTCCAAGCAGTTCACCATCTTTGGCCAGCATGTGCACATCGGCTGTCCCGATGCCGACGCGGCGCTCCTGATGCTGCACCGCATGTCGCGCTACATCCCGCACTTCATTGCGCTGTCGGCGTCCAGCCCCTACGTGCAGGGGCAGGACACGGCGTTCGACTCGGCGCGGCTCAACTCGGTGTTTGCGTTTCCGCTGTCGGGCCGTGCGCCGTTTGCGCTGACCTGGGACGATTTCACGGCCTATTTCAACAAGATGACGCGCACCGGCGTGGTCAAGAGCATGAAGGACTTTTACTGGGACATCCGCCCCAAGCCCGAGTTCGGCACCATCGAGATCCGCGTGTTCGACACCCCGCTGACCATCGAGCGCGCCGCCGCGCTGGCCGGTTTCGTGCAGTCGCTGGGCGCATGGTTCCTGGCCGAGCAGCCGTTCATGCACCAGGAAGATGACTACCTCTTCTACACCTACAACCGCTTTCAGGCCTGCCGCTTTGGCATGGACGCCGTGTATGTGGACCCGGCCACCGGCAGCCACATGCCGCTGCGCGACCATATCCGCATGACCATGGACCAGATCGCCGGACACGCCGCCATGCAAGGTGCATCGAACGCCATGCACATGCTGCGCACCGAGGCCGAAGCCGGTCACAACGACGCCCGCTGGCTGCGCGAGTGCCAGCGCGAAGAACAGTTGCTGGCCGAAGTCAGCCGCCAGGCCGCGCTGCGCTTTCGTGGCACGAACTGATCCCCCCTGAGTCGCCTTCGGCGCCTTTCCCCAGGGGGACGCCGCCAGCGCCCGTACCACGCACTGGCGGCTCTGCACTCGATACACCGCACAATCCTCACCCATGGGTGAATTCGACCTGATCGCACGCTATTTCACGCGGCCCGTGCAGCGCGCCGCGCTCGGCGTGGGCGACGACTGCGCGCTGCTGGCGCCCACGCCGGGCATGCAGCTGGCCGTGTCCAGCGACATGCTGGTGGAGGGCCGGCATTTCTTTGCCGATGTAGCCCCCGAACGCCTGGGCCACAAGGCGCTGGCCGTGAACCTGTCGGACCTGGCGGCCTGCGGCGCGCGCCCGCTGGCCTTCACGCTGGCGCTGGCGCTGCCCCGCGTGGATGGGGCCTGGCTGGCGGGCTTCTCCAGCGGGTTGCTGGCGCTGGCCGATGCCCATGGCTGCGAGCTGGTGGGAGGCGACACCACGCAGGGCCCGCTCAATATCTGCATCACCGTGTTCGGCGAAGTGCCAGCCGGCCAAGCCCTGCTGCGCAGCGGCGCACGGCCCGGTGACGACATCTATGTGAGCGGCACGCTGGGCGACGCCCGCCTGGCGCTGGAGGCGCTGCAGGGACACATCGTCCTGCCCCCCGAGGTGCTGGCCGCCAGCCGCCTGCGGCTGGAGCAGCCCACGCCCCGCGTGGCCCTGGGCCAGGCCCTGCGCGGCGTGGCCAGCAGTGCCCTGGATGTGAGCGACGGGCTGCTGGGCGACCTGTCGCACATCCTGAAAGCGTCGGGTGTCGGGGCGTGCCTCGACACCCAAATAATTTCAAATTTGATAGCTGCCAGCGCCTATCCACCAAAATCTATCGGCCGATTTGATCCCGAACTGGTTCGCCAATGCACGCTGGCGGGGGGCGACGACTACGAACTGGCGTTCACCGCCCCGCTGGCCCGGCGCGCTGCGGTGGCCGCCGCGGCCCTGGCCAGCGACACGCCCGTCACGCGCATCGGTCGCATCGAGGCCACGCCGGGCCTGCGGCTGGTGGATGCGCAGGGGCAGCCGGTCGCACGGCGCTACGCATCATTCGATCACTTCGCGCCCGGCTGAATTCGCGCCCGGATTCACATCCCCGCACGCGCACCGCAGGGCATCGTGCGACGGCGCGTTCGGCGGGGACATCGTTGACATCGTTGTGTCTTGGTCCCTGCCTATGCGGGTGCGCTGACAGCGGCCGCCCCGTCGGCAATCCGCCATAAATTGACACACGTCAATTCGCACACGCCGCCACTTCGTAAAGTATCCCGGCACCCTTGGCCCGCTCTTCGCCGGAGACTCCCCACATGCCAACCCCCACCAACACGCCCCTGTCCATGGCCGAGAGGCTCGACCCCACCGTCCATGCGGCACTGGCCCGCAGCGTCGCGTCGCTGTTCCACGCCTCCGCCCTGATGGCGGGCAGTGACTGGGCCCTGCATCTGGCCGCCTCGCCAGGCAAGTGCATGGACCTGGCGCACCTGGCGCTGCGCCAGGGGCAGGAGATGGCCGCCTACGCCCAGGCCCGGATGGCGGCCGGCCCCGACAAGGAAGCCCGCCATGCCGTGGCGACCCCTGCCCAGGACCGGCGCTTTGCCGACCCCGCGTGGCAGCAGTGGCCTTTCAACCTCGTGCACCAGTCCTTTGTGCTCACCGAGCAATGGTGGGCCGCCGCAACGCACGGCGTGTGGGGGGTGGACAAGCACCACGAAGACATGGTGGCCTTCGCGGCCCGGCAGTTCCTCGACGTGTTCTCGCCCGGCAACCAGCTGGCCACCAACCCCGTGGTGCTGAACCGCACGCTCGCGCAAGGCGGCGCCAACCTGGCGCGTGGCGCGCTCCATCTGCTGGAGGACGCCAGGCGCCATGCCGCAGGCGCACCACCCGCGGGCGCCGAGCATTTCGTGGTCGGCCGCGATGTGGGCATCACCCCCGGCAAGGTGGTGCTGAAGAACCGCGTGATGGAACTGATCCAGTACACGCCCACCACCCAAGCCGTGCACCCCGAACCGATCCTGATCGTGCCGGCGTGGATCATGAAGTACTACATCCTCGACTTGTCGCCCCCCAACTCGCTCATCCAATATCTGGTGGACCAGGGGCACACGGTGTTCTGTATTTCCTGGATCAACCCCGGTCCCGAGGACCGTGATCTGGGCATGGACGATTACCTGGACCAGGGCTTTCACGCCGCATTGAACGCCGTTCACTCCATCGTGCCCCAGGCCAAGGTGCACGCCGCCGGCTACTGCCTGGGTGGCACGCTGCTGGCGATTGCGGCCGCCGCCATGGCGCGCGACGGGGATGAGCGCCTGGACTCCATGACGCTGTTCGCGGCGCAGACCGACTTCACCGAGCCGGGCGAACTGGCCCTGTTCATCGACAACAGCCAGATCAGCCTGCTGGAAGCGCAAATGGCCCAGACCGGCTACCTCACCGGGGCCCAGATGGCCGGCGCGTTCCAGATGCTGCGCTCCTACGACCTGCTGTGGTCGCGCCTGGTCAACGAATACCTGTTGGGCGAGCGGCCCCCCATGAACGACCTGATGGCCTGGAACGCCGACACCACGCGCATGCCGGCCACCATGCACTCGCAGTACCTGCGCCGGCTGTTCCTCGACGACGACCTCAGCGAAGGCCGCTACCCGGTGGGCGGCAAGCCCGTGGCGCTGGGCGACATCACCTTGCCCACCTTCATGGTCGGCACCGTCACCGACCATGTGGCGCCCTGGCGTTCGGTCTTCAAGCTGCAGCAGCTGAGCCCCGCCGAAACCACCTTCGTGCTCACCAGTGGCGGCCACAATGCAGGCATCGTCAGCCCGCCCGGCAACCCGCGCCGGCATTTCCAGATGCTGACCCGTCCGGCGGGCGGCAACTACCTGCCGCCTGACGCGTGGCTGGCCACCGCCCCGGAAACACCCGACTCCTGGTGGCCCGCCTGGCTGGCGTGGCTGAAGGCGCGCTCGGGCGCACCGGTCAAGCCCCCACGCACCGGGTCGGGCGCCTACAAGCCCGTCGGCGACGCCCCGGGCACCTATGTGCTGCAGAAATAGCCATGGATCGCCACCCGTACCACACCAGTCATCCCACCGCACTGCGCGCCTTCCCCCTGGTGGCCGCCATCGGGGCGCTGGCCGGCTGCGCCTCCATGGCGCCACCCCATGAAACGCCCGCCCTGCCGGTGCCTGCGCACTACGCCATGCCCGCGCCCGACGAGGGCACCCCGGCCGCCACCACCGGCTGGCGCGACTATTTCACCGACCCGCGCCTGCCAACCCTGATTGCCCAGGCGCTAGCGAACAACCGCGGCCTGCGCGCCACCGCGCTGCGCGTGCAGGAGGCCCGCGCCGCCCATGGCATCCAGCGCGCCGATCCAGGCGGGCCTGGGCCTGGCCAGCTGGGAAATCGACTTCTGGGGGCGGGTGCGCAGCCTGAACGATGCGGCACTGCGGGAACTCGGCGAGCGCCTGGAGCTGGCGCACCAGGCCATCGCCAGCCGCCAGGAAAGCCTGCGCATCTTCCAGCGCCGCGTGGATGTGGGCTCCGCCTCGCGGCTGAACCTGACCCAGGTGCAGACGCTGCTCACGCAGGCCCAGGCACTGGGCGCCCAGCTGGAGCAGGCGCGCGCACAGCAGGCCAACGCCCTGGCGCTGCTGGTGGAGGCGCCCGTGGCAGCGCCCGCTGCAGCCGCGCGGCTGGACAGCCTGTCGATGCCGCCGCTGCGCGCGGCCCAGGCGCAGATCGGCGCGGCGCGTGCGGCGTTTTTCCCGCGCGTGGCCCTCACGGGCTCGCTGGGCCTGTCGGGCCTGTCGTCCGACCCGCGCGTGCTGCTGCAGCAGGAGGCCGGCAACGAACGCGTGCAGGCCGCGCTAGCGCTGTATGTGCGGCGCATCGTGCGCGAGATCGGCGCCATGACCGCCGTGCTGGGCGGGCTGGACATGCTGGTCTTCACCGCCGGCATTGGCGAGCACAACGCCGCCAGCCGCGTGCCCGTGGCGGTGGAGCCCACCAACGAAGAGTGGATTGCTGCCTGGCGCGCCCTCGCGCTGGTCAGCATGCCAGGCCACTGAGTTCACCCTTCCACTTTTGCAAAGCGTTTTCCATGTACGAAAAAATCCTGGTCCCCTTCGACGGCAGCCCCACGTCGGAACAAGCCCTGAAAGAAGCCGCCAGCCTGGCACTGAAGGTGGGCGCGCAGGTGCGCCTGCTGCACATCGTCGATCCGCTGACGCATGCGGTTGGCTTCGTGCGCCCCGAGGTGTATCGCACCGACTTCGTGCCCGTGGCCCTGAAGTGCGCTGACACCATGCTGCGCAAGGCCTGCGATCAGCTCACCGGGCAAGGCATCCAGGCCGAGACCCGGCTGCTGGAAGCCATGGACGCCCAGGTGGCCACGCTGGTGATCGACGAGGCCCGGCAATGGGGCGCCCGCCTGATCGTGCTGGGCACCCAGGGGCGGCGCGGCCTGGCGCGCATGTTCCTGGGCAGCGATGCCGAGCAGATCGCCCGCACCTCCCCCGTGCCGGTGCTGCTGGTGCGCCTGCCCGAGGCCGCGCCCGCCCCATCCGCCTGAGAACGCTCCTGGCGCAGCAGCCGGGCGACTGCAGCGCGGGCTGCTAGCATTCCCACCCCTGATGCAACGCCCCGGAGCCCCCGCGTGATTCCCTCCCCCCCTGGCGCCCCGCGCGGTCCGGTTGACCCGGTTGATGTGACCGATGCCACGCCGCGCGCCCCCGGCACGCCACCGCCGCCACGGCGGCCCAGCGCCACTTTCATGCTGCAGCACCCGGCGCACTGCATTGCGCTGGGCTTTGGCGCAGGCCTGAGCCCCAAGGCGCCGGGCACCGTGGGCACCCTGTGGGCCTGGCTGGCCTTTCTGGTGCTGCAGCACTGGCTGGGCACGCAGCAGATCGGCCTGCTGATCGGCGCGGGCACGCTGGTCGGCTGGTGGGCCTGCACCGTCACGGCGCGGCACATGGGTGTGTCCGATCCCGGCAGCATCGTCTGGGACGAGGTGGTGGCCTTCTGGCTGGTGCTGTGGCTGGCCATGCCCATGGGGTTCTGGGGCCAGGCCGTGGCGTTTGCCCTGTTCCGCTACTTGGATGCCGCCAAGCCCGGGCCCGTGGGCTGGGCCGACCAGCTGTTCAAGGGCTTCGGCTGGCGCGGCGGCTGGGGCATCCTGTTCGACGACTTCATGGCGGCCTTCTGCACCCTGCTGTTCATCGCGCTGTGGAGGTTCTTCTGGTGAGCCCGTCATCACGATCAAAAGATGCGCTGCCAGCGCTTGATGCACAAGCACCAGAGGCCGTTTTGACTCAAATTTCCGCCCAGCTGCTGGCGCGCGGCTGGATGCTGGCCACCGCCGAGAGCTGCACCGGCGGCATGATCGCCGCCGCCTGCACCGACCTGGCGGGCTCCAGCCAGTGGTTCGAACGCGGTTTCGTTACCTATTCCAACGCCGCCAAGACCGAGATGCTGGGCGTGCCCGTCGCGCTGATCGAAGCGCATGGCGCAGTGAGCGAGCCAGTGGCGCGCGCCATGGCTGGCGGGGCCGTGGCCCACTCCCGTGCGCAGGTCAGCGTGGCGGTGACCGGCGTGGCCGGGCCCACCGGTGGCAGCGCCGAAAAGCCCGTGGGCACCGTGTGGTTTGGCTGGAGCACGGACGGCGTGGTCACCACCGAGATGCGGCGCTTTGCGGGCGACCGCGCCGCCGTGCGGCAGGCCACGCTGGCGCATGCCTTGCGGGGAGTGGTGCAGCGGATGGCGCCGGCTTAGCCACCATACCGCCCAATCCAGGAGACCCCATGCACCCCAATGCCCAGACCCTGCAGCGCTTCTACACCGCCTTTGCCCAGCTCGACCATGCCACCATGGCGGCCTGCTACGCACCCGACGCCACGTTTGACGACGAAGCGTTCTCGCTCAAAGGCCGTGACCAGGTGGGCGGCATGTGGCGCATGCTGTGCACTGCCACCAAGAAGCCTGGCGTCGCCGAGCACTGGAAGCTGGAGTTCAGCGGCATCGACGCCGACGCCAACGGCGGCAAGGCGCACTGGGAGGCGCACTACCTCTTCAGTGCCACGGGGCGCAAGGTGCACAACACCATCGACGGCACGTTCACCTTCACGTCCGACGGGCTGATCGCCACGCACCGCGACCGCTTCGGCTTCTGGCGCTGGTCGCGTCAGGCCCTGGGCCTGCCAGGGCTGCTGCTGGGCTGGTCGCCCTCGCTCCGGCGCAAGGTGCGCAGCACGGCAGCGGCGAACTTGAAGAAGTTTCTGGCGCAGGGCTGACTCAACCGCCACCGGGCGCACGGGCCTCTGCCGCGCTGCCCATGCGGTCGATCAATACCGCACTGGCCTCGTTCAGCCCCAGCACCTGCACCGTGCAGCCGTGGTGGCGCAAGCGCTCCACCACCCTGTCGAGCGCGGCCACGGCGGTGATGTCCCAGAAATGCGCGTGCGTCACGTCGATGCACACCGGCCGGCCTTCGGCGCCCCGCACGTCAAACGATTCGATGAACGCATCCGCCGAGGCAAAGAACACCTGGCCAGACACGCGCCAGGTGCGCTGGCCGGTGGCGCCATCGTCGTGCACGCGCACGTCCAGCATGCGCGAGACCTTGAATGCAAAGAACACCCCGCTGAGCACTACGCCCACGGCCACGCCAGCGGCCAGGTTGTGGGTGGCGATGGTGACGGCCACGGTGGCCAGCATGGCGGCGCTGGACAGGCGCGGGTGGTGCACCAGGGCGCCCAGCGATTTCCAGTCGAACGTTTCGGCCGACACCATGACCATGATGGCCACCAGCGCAATCACCGGCACCTGCGACACCCAGGGTTTGAGCGCCACCATGAGGATGAGCAGGAACACCCCGGCAAACAGCGTGGACAGGCGCCCGCGCCCGCCGTACTTCACGTTGCCCACGGCCTGGCCGATCATGCCGCAGCCCGCAATACCGCCAAACAGGCTGGATGCGATGTTGGCCAGCCCCAGGCCCGCGCATTCGCGGTTCTTGTCGCTGGGCGTGTCGGTCAGCTCATCGACCACGGCGGCGGTGAGCACCGATTCGAGCAGGCCCACCATGGCAATCGCCAGCGCGGGCAGCAGGATGATGCGCAGGGTGTCGAGCGACACCGGCACCTGCGGCAGCGCAAACACCGGCAGCGAGTCCGGCAACTGGCCCAGGTCGCCCACGGTGGGCAGACGCAGGCCCAGGGCCGAGGCCAGAACGGACAGCACCACCACGCAGATCAGCGGCGACGGGATGGCCGTGAGCGCGGGCCACGCGAGCCGCTGGCCCAGCCACGGCAGGCCGTAGATGAGCGCCAGCCCCAGCGCCAGCATGGCCCAGGTGGCCGCGCCGGCACCCACCAGGTGCGGCAGCTGCGCGGCAAAGATCAGGATCGCCAGCGCATTGACGAAACCGGTGCGCACCGAGCTGGACACAAAGCGCATCAGCACGCCCAGCTTCATCAGCCCGAACGCCACCTGCACGGCCCCCGCCAGCAGCCCCGCCGCCAGCAGGTAGCCCAGCCCGTGCGACTGCACGAGCGGCGCGGCCACCAGCGCCACCGAGCCCGCCGCGGCCGACACCATGGCGGGCCGCCCGCCCGTGAAGGCGATCACCAGGCTGATGACGAACGAGGCAAAGAGCCCCACGGACGGATCGACACCCGCCACGAACGAGAACGCGATGACTTCGGGGATGAGCGCAAACGTGGCCACGGCCCCGGCCAGCAGTTCGCGCGGAATGCTGGGCGCCCATTCGGCGCGCAGGCGGGTAAGGAAAGAAGGGGTCATGCGAGGTGCCCTGGAAAAAGCAAAGCGCGCCCGAAGGCGCGCTGCGAGGGATTTCAGATCAAAAAGGCTCTAGCGCCTATGCATAAAGCGTCAAAAGCTACAAATTAAATAGCAAACAAATACAAACCATCGTACCGCCTCTGGAGGCCACGCGTTCGCACTGATGCTGGCCTCTTCGGTGCGCGCGGCGCTACCAGCGGCCACCGCGCAAGGGCCGCCCCGCCGCGCTGGTGGCGTCCCCCTTCCCGAATCGCATCGCGATGCGAGAGAAGGGGGAAGGCGCGCAGCGCCTCAGGGGGTTGTACTCATCCCCCGTGGCACTTCTTGAACTTCTTGCCGCTGCCGCACCAGCAGGGCTCATTGCGGCCGGGTTCAGCCACCTTGCGCACGGTTTCGATGCGCGGGCCCAGGCTTTTCCAGAGCTGGCGCAGGTCGTACACGGCCCAGATGGCTTCGCCGAAGGTTTCCACGCGGGCCTGGCTGGTGCTGGGCGGGCCGTCCTCGCTGAACATGCAGACCTCGGGCTTGCCGGTGTCGTCCTCGGTCAGGGCAACGATGCTGTCCAGCGCATCGTCGAGCCACTTGGCGGCTTCCTTGTCGCGCGGTGCGGCCCAGTCCTCGGGCCAGTTTTCGACGGCGAACATGAAGCCCAGCGCCCACACCTGGCCAAACGAGGGGATCTCCTGGCCGGCCATTTCGGCGCGCTGGTCTTCGGGCAGGCTGGCCACGGCACCGCGCATGTCCATGGCCTCGGGCTGGAAGGTGCGGTCGTCGTCCAGCGATTCGACCGGGGCGTCGAGCTGCGCCTCGACCTCGTTCCAGCGCAGCATCCACAGCTCCAGAAACCGCGCCTGCTGTGCCGCATCGGCAAACGCCGGCAGCAGCGGCAGGGGCTCCCCTTCGGCCAGGTCGATGGCCGAGCCATCGCCCAGCAGCATGGGCAGGTATTCCGAGGGCGGAATGGGGCGGCGGCTGCAGATCAGCGCCGTGAGGAAGCCGTCGCAGAACTCCCACTGCGGGATCTCTTCGCCGCGCGTGCGCAGATCGTCCAGCAGGGTATCCATCTCGTCGAGTTCATCGGGACCCAGGGCCGGGGCGGCCAATGCGGCAGCGGCGTCCGTGGGCTCTGGGTGGGGGGTGTTGTTCATGGCGGGGCTCCAGTCGGCGGGGCCTCGGGGCTGGGATGCTGCCCGCTGCCCCGGGCAAAGGCGGCCAGTGTAGCCGCCAGCCGGTGCGGCAAGTCAAGCGATCTGCATGGCAGCAGGTGTAGCGGCAGCACTTGCCGGCGCAATTTCCAGCCGCTCGTCTGCTTCAAAAACAATCGCTGTTGCCACATGCGCACCCAGCGCCAGCAGCCGTTTTTGCATGCACAGAACGGCGTTGTCCTTGCTGAGCAGGATGGCGCGGTGGGCCACGGCCAGGTCGATGAAATGCTGGTCGTCGGCATCCTTGCACACGGCGGACACGCGCGGTGCCACGTCCACCCAGCGCACCTGGGCTTCGTAGGTCTGCAGCAGCTGGCCGGCGGTGAGCCCATAAAAAGCCAGCCGCGGCACGATCTGCGGATAGGCCAGCACACGCACCAGCTCGTCGCGCATGGGCGGCGTGGCCACCCAGCACAGCTGCTGCGCGTCCAGCAGCCTGCGCACGGACGCCACGGCGGCGTCGGCAAACACCAGCAGGTCGAGCACGATGTTGGTGTCCAGCACCAGCGGGCGCGCGCCGGCGTCGGCCTGCCCGCGTTCGGGCCACTGCAGCAGGCAGCGATGGGGTTTAGCCGCCATGGGCCTTGGGGGCTGGGCCATCGGCGGCACGCGGTGCGCGCACCGAGCCCTTGACCATGTCGAAGCGGAACAGCCGGCATTCGATGGGGCCGTTCCACATCGGCACGCGGCGCGATTCCTTCAGGCGCATCTTGCCGGGCAGCTTGAGGTCGGGCGTGAGCATCCAGGCCTGCCAGCCGGCGTAGTTCTTCTTCCAGTGCGCGGCCAGCTGGCTGAAGAACTCGCCGCCATCGTCGGTGTGCGCCTCTTCGCGGCCCACGGCCAGGCCCTGGGCGCGGTCGGCCGCGCGCTCGCTGGCGTTGCGGCCCGCCGTGCCGGCGGCGGCGATGCGTTCGCCATAGGGCGGGTTGAGCAGCATCACGCCGGGCTGCTCGCAGGGCGGCATGCGCTGCAGGGCATCGCCACCGCGCAGCTGCACGGCATCGGCCACACCCGCGCGCTCGGCGTTGCGCTGGGAAAAATCGACCATGCGGAAGGCAACATCACTACCAAAAATGGGTACAGCGCTTTTCTGTATGGTGCCTTCAGCTTCGTTTTTAATAGCAGTCCAGACATGGGCCTGGAACGGCAGCAGTTTCTCGAACGCAAAGCGCCGCAGCATGCCGGCCGGGATGCGGCAGGCGATCTGGGCCGCCTCGACCACGATGGTGCCACTGCCGCAGCAGGGGTCGTACAGGGGCTGGGGGTTGTCGCCCAGCGGGTCCCAGCCGCTGGCGGCGATCATGGCGGCGGCCAGGGTTTCCTTCAGCGGGGCGTCGCCCTTGTCCTCGCGCCAGCCGCGCTTGAACAGCGGCTCGCCCGAGGTGTCGATGTAGATCGTGGCCTCGTCGGTGGTCAGGTGCAGGTGGATGCGCACGTCGGGCCACTGCGTGTTCACGTCGGGGCGCACGCCGCTCTTGGCGCGGAACCGGTCGGCCACGGCGTCCTTGACCTTGAGGCCCGCGAAGTTCAGGCTTTGCAGCGGGCTGTGCTGCGCCGTCACCTCGACCTTGAAGGTCTGGCGCGTGGTGAACCAGATCTCCCAGGCCACGTCGCTGGCCATGCCATAGAGGTCGCTCTCGGAACGGTAGGGTCGGTGCGCCAGTTGCACCAGCACGCGCTGGGCCAGGCGGCTGTGCAGGTTGAGCAGCAGCGCATCGCGCCACGAAGCGCGCAGCAGCACGCCGCCCCGGCCGACCAGCAGGTCTTGCCCGGTAAGGCCGGTGATGGCGTGCACCTCGTCGGCCAGGTAGCCCTCGACGCCGGCGGCGCAGGGCAGAAAAAGTTGGAGTTGGTTCATAAGACTGGCCGAAAGGATACGCGCTCAGAGGCTGAGAGTTTTTCGGCCGTGTCTGCAAGGCATGTCAAAACGCGCCGGATCTAAGTGCAAAACGCAGCCATAGCTCGGGCTATGGCGAGTATTTGCAACGACGAGCCGGTGTGTTTTGGCGTGCAAGGCGGGCATGGATGAAAGACTCTCAGCCTCTCAGGCCTGCAGCAGCAGCTGGCGGATGGATTCGGGAATCGGTGCCACCTTGCGGTCGGTCTTGCCGATGAAAACGATACCGGTCTTGCCGCGCGCCACTTCGCGGCCCTGGGTTTTCTCGGTCATGCGAAAGACCAGATCGAAACCATAGCGGTTGAAATCCACCGGAGTCATCTCGACGCGCATGGTTTCACCATGGAAACCTTCAGACCGGTACTGCGCCACGATGTCACCCACCACGATGGACAGGCCACCCACATCGGCCTCGGGGAAACCCAGCGACTGGAAAAAGCGCACACGCGCCTCGGATACCAGGCTCAGCAGCTGCGCATTGTCGAGGTGCCCGCCCTGGTTCACGTGGCTGATGTAGATCTGCAGTTCGGTGGCAAAGCCGAAATGCGCGGGAAGGTCGAAGACGATACGGGCCATGGCGTGGAAAGCGGGGTGACGGGAGAAAAAACAGCAAACAGGGCACGCTGTGGCAGGCACGCGCCCCCAAGAAGGCTACAGCGCCTTGCGCAGATTGGCCGGTGCGATCTTGAGCGCCTCGCGGTACTTGGCCACCGTGCGGCGCGCGCACTCGATGCCCTGCTCCTTGAGCATCTCGGCGATCTGGCTGTCGGACAGCGGCTTGGCGGGGCTTTCGGCCGCCACGAACTGCTTGATCAGCGCGCGCACCGCCGTGCTCGATGCGTTGCCGCCGGTTTCGGTGCCCAGGCCCGAGCCAAAGAAATACTTGAGCTCGTAGGTACCGATCGGCGTCGCCATGTATTTGGCGGTGGTCACGCGGCTGATGGTGGATTCGTGCAGCCCCAGCTCGTCGGCAATGTCGCGCAGCACCAGCGGGCGCATGGCCAGCTCGCCGTGGGTGAAGAAGTTCTTTTGCCGCTCGACGATGGCGCGCGAGACGCGCAGGATGGTGTCGAAGCGCTGCTGGATGTTCTTGATGAACCAGCGCGCCTCCTGCAGGCGCTGCTGCATGCCCTGGTGGCCCTCGCCACCCTTGTGGCCGCGCAGGGCGCCGGCGTAGATGTCGTGCACGCGCAGGCGGGGCATCACGTCGGGGTTGAGCTGCACGATGAAGTTGTGCTGACCATCGCGCCCGTTGGCGCGCCCGGATTTGCGCACGATGACGTCGGGCACGATGATGTTGCGCTCCACATCGGCAAAGCGGCGACCGGGGCGCGGCTCCAGGCGGGCGATCAGCGCCATGGCGGCGCGCGTGCGCTCTTCGCCATCGCCGCACGCCTGCGTCAGGCGGCGGATATCGCGGCGGGCCAGCATCTCCAGCGGCTGCTGGCACACGCGCAACGCGGTCTGCACGGTCGCAGGATCGATCTCGCTGTCTTCGTCGGCGGCCAGGGCCTTGAGCTGCAAGGTCAGGCACTCGGCCAGGCCGCGCGCGCCCACGCCCACGGGCTCCAGGCTTTGCAGCAGGCGCTGGGCCACGGTGAAACGGTGCACCAGTTCTTCGATCTGCTCCAGATCGTCCGGCCCGGCCAGGCCGATGGCCAACTCTTCGAGCGGTTCTTCGAGGTAGCCGTCGTCGTTGAGCGATTCGATGAGAAAGCGCAGCGCGGCGCGGTCCACTTCGGACAGGCGCAGCGCCAGCGCCTGGCGGTGCAAGAAGGCCGTCAGTGATTCGTGCGAGCGGGCCAGCTCGGTGGCGTCGGCCTCGTCGCCTTCGGCGTCGTTGCGGTTGCGGGCGGGCGCATCGCCGCCCCATTCGGCGTCATTGGGCGCCATTTCCACCGTGCCGTCGCCGCTCCAGTCGGGCTCGTCCGCACCGGCGCTGGCCGGCTCAGCATCATTTGGGTTTTCAACGCTTGTGTTGCCTGTGCTGGCAACCCCTGAAAACAGAGCATCGTCGGCGCTGTAGTCGTCGGCCTGCGCGGGCGTGTCGGCGGCGTCCAGGCCGAACTCCTCGCGTGGCGCTTCCTCGGCCGTGCGCTCCAGAAAAGGGTTCTCGTCGAGCATCTGCTCGACTTCCTGCGACAGCTCCAGCGTAGACAGCTGCAACAGCCGGATGGATTGCTGCAACTGGGGTGTGAGCGACAGGTGCTGCGAAACGCGCAGCGAGAGACCGGGTTTCATTACATTCTGAAGTGCTCGCCGAGATAGACCCGGCGTACTTCGGCGTTGTCAACGATCTCGGAGGGCGTGCCCTGCGCCAGAACGCGGCCATCGCTGATGATGAAGGCGTGGTCGCAGATGCCCAGCGTTTCGCGCACATTGTGGTCGGTGATCAGCACACCGATGCCACGGGCCTTCAGGAAACCGATGATGCGCTGGATCTCGATGACGGCAATCGGGTCGATGCCGGCGAAGGGCTCGTCGAGCAGAATGAAGCGCGGCTGGGTGGCCAGCGCGCGGGCGATTTCGACCCGGCGGCGCTCGCCGCCCGACAGGGCCAGGGCCGGCGATTCGCGCAGATGGTCCACGCGCAACTCCTGCAGCAAGGCGGTGAGGCGTGCTTCGATCTCCTTCCTGGCGAGCGGCTTGCCGTCGTCGCCCCGCTGTAGCTCCAGCACGGCGCGCACGTTTTCCTCGACGTTCAGCTTGCGAAAAATCGACGCCTCTTGCGGCAGATAGGACAGCCCCAGACGCGAGCGCCGGTGGATGGGCATGTCCGCCACCGAGTGGCCATCGATGCGGATGTCACCGCCATCGCAGCGCACCAGGCCCACGATCATGTAGAACGAAGTGGTCTTGCCCGCGCCATTGGGACCGAGCAACCCCACTACCTCGCCCTTTTGCACGACCAGCGACACATCCTTGACGACCTTGCGGCTGCCATAGGACTTTTCGAGGTGCGCGACTTCCAGGCGGCTGCCCGCCTGGGTGTCAGGGCTTGTGTTCACGGTCGCTGCACTCACTTGCTTGCGCCGCCGAGGGTGTTGCTGGGGCGCAGCACCGGCCCGCTGGCCGCAGGGGCTGGGGCAGCGGCAGGAGGCTGCTCCTTGGGCGACAACACGGCGCGCACGCGCCCGCCGGGGGCCGGCGCTTCACCCGCTGCACTGTTGGCCGATTTCTTCTGGCCATCGACAGTGAACACGTCGGTGAGGTTGTTGTAGACGATGACGGCGCCCGAGAGCTGATCGGTCACCACCGATTCCCGGTAGCGGCGCATTTCGGCACGGGTGATGAAGCGCACATTGTCGGCACGGCCGTCGTACTCGATGACCTCACCCTCGCCTTCGATGAACTCGTCCGGGGCACCGGCCACGGTGTCGCGCTTTTGCCGGAAGAATGCGCGCTTGCCGGGTTCGGCCGTCACCACGCCGTACTGGTAGCCATCGGCATCCTGGCGCACATCCAGTTGCGCACCGCGCAGCACGATGGTGCCCTTGGTCATGACCACCCGGCCCGTGAACACGCTGGTCTGCTTGAGCTCATCGTGGCGCAGCGCATCGGACTCGATGTTCATGGGCTTGTTGCGGTCGGCCTTTTCGGCATGGCCCACGCCAGGGGCGCAGGCCAGGGCCGAGAGCAGCAGGATCGGGAGGTATCTTTTTTTCATGAGGCACAAATCTTGCGTTCATTGTAGCCACGCACAGCGCTGGCGCCCATGAAAAAGCCCGCAAACGCGGGCCTCTCGAACGGGGGCAAATGTGGCATCAACCCTTGCGCGCCACGCCCGCCAGATACTCCACCACCTGCAGCACGGTCTGCATGCTGCCGGCCATGGTGCCATCGGTATAGAACCGGCCGGCCACGCCCATCGAAGGAACGCCTTCCACGCCATAGCCCTCCTGCAGCGCCGAGGCGCGGCGCACCTGGCTGGACACCGTGAAGGAGGTGTAGACCTCCTTGAACTTGGCTGCGTCCACCCCCTGCTGGGCCACCCAGGCGAAGATGTCCTCGTCCTTGGCCAGCTTGAGTTTTTCGACGTGGATGGCGCGGAACACCTTGGCGTGCAAGGTGTCGAGCTTGCCCATGCCTTCGAGCGCGAAATACAGCTTTTGCTGGGGTACGAAGCTGGCATTGAAAGCCACGGGAATGCGACGGATGCTGAGATCCTTGGGGGCTGCCTTGACCCAGGCATCGAGCGCGGGCTCAAAGGAGTTGCAGTGCGGGCAGCTGTACCAGAAGAACTCGATCACATCGACCTTGCCGGCGGGCGCATCCGGCGCCAGGGGCTTGGCGAGCCTGGTGTAGTCCTTGCCCTCCTTGAACTGGCGCGCCTGCGCCATGGCCGGCGTGGCCAGCGGCAGGGTCAGGGCGGAAGCGGCAACCACCGAAGCGGTGGACAGGGAAAACTCGCGGCGTTTCATGACGGGGACACTCCTTGTTCTGGTCTGGGGGTGTGAGAACGCCCCCACGAAAAAGTTCAGGCGATGGCGATGAACATCCTAGCGCTGGACACGCACCATCGCGGACTCGACGCCGGCGCCTTCCAGCTTTTCCTTCAGCTGCTCGGCATCGTCGCGCTTGGAAAACGGGCCCACGCGCACGCGGTACATGGTGCGGCCATTCTGTTCGCGCTCGCTCACGCGGGCTTCCCAGCCCAGCATGGCCAGTTTGGCGCGCTGCGCATCGGCCCCAGACTGGGTGGGGAACGCCCCGGCCTGTACGAAATAGTCAAACGGATCGACCGCCGCCGACCTGGCCTTGGCCAGGTCGCCCAGCGGGTCCGCCGAGGCGGCAGGCTTGGCGTCGGCCTTCGTGGCGGGCTTGGCCTCGGCCGTTGCAGGCTTGCTGGCGGGCGTGCGCGCAGCGGTGGCATCGGCGGCCGGGGCCGTGCCATTGGCACTGGCCGACGCGGCGGCGGCCGGAGCCGGCGGGCGCGCGGGGTTCTTGCCGTAGAGCGGCGAGTTCGGATCCCAGTTCTTGTTCTTCTGGGCCTCGGCGGCATCCTGGTCCACGCCACGCAGGCCGCCCTTGTTCAGGAAAGGCACAGGCACCTTGGTCACATACACGGCCACGGCCAGCGCGGCACCCAGGCCCACGACGACCCCGACGATGAACCCGATGATGGCGCCACCCGTCTGTTTTTTCTTCATGGTAGTAACTGCTTACATTCTGGCTGGAGCCGATACGCCCAGCACGGCCAGGCCATTGTGCAACACCTGCGCGGTGGCGGCGACGAGGGCCAGGCGTGCCTTCTTCACGGCCTCGTCGTCCACCAGGATGCGCTCGGCATCGTAGTAGCTGTGGTAACTGGCGGCCAGGTCGCGCAGGTAGAAGGTGACGTCGTGCGGCGCCTCGCCCTGCGCAGCGGCGGTGAGCATCTCGGGGTATTTGGCCAGCTGCAGCATCAGCGCCTGGGCCTGCGGGCCTTCGAGGGCCGACAGATCCACATCCTTCAGCGCCGCCATATCGCCACCGCCCTCCTCTTGCCAGGCGCGCTTCACCGAGCAAATGCGCGCATGGGCGTACTGCACGTAATAGACCGGGTTGTCGTTGTTCTGCGCCACGGCCAGGTCCACGTCGAAGGTGTACTCGGTGTCGGGCTTGCGGCTCAGCAGGAAGAAGCGCACGGCGTCCTTGCTGGTCCACTCGATCAGGTCGCGCAGCGTGACGTAGCTGCCCGCGCGCTTGCTGATCTTGACCTCTTCGCCCCCCTTGACCACGCGCACCATGGTGTGCAGCACGTAGTCGGGGTAGCCCTGCGGAATGCCGACGTCGGCCGCCTGCAGGCCGGCGCGCACGCGGGCGATGGTGCCGTGGTGGTCCGTGCCCTGGATGTTGACGACCTTGGTGAAGCCGCGCTCCCACTTGGCGATGTGGTAGGCCACATCGGGCACGAAGTAGGTGAAGGTGCCATCCTGCTTGCGCATGACGCGGTCCTTGTCGTCACCATAGTCGGTGCTCTTGAGCCACAGCGCGCCGTCCTGCTCGTAGGTCTTGCCGTTGGCAACGAGCTTGTTCACCGTGGCCTCGACGCGGCCGCTGGTGTACAGACTCGATTCGAGGTAATACTCATCGAAGTGCAGGGCGAAAGCCTGCAGGTCCTTGTCCTGCTCGTTGCGCAGGTAGGCCACGGCGAACTGGCGGATGTTGTCATAGTCCTCGACATCGCCGTTGGCGGTGAACTCACGGTCGTCGGCCTTCACCGTGGCCCGGGCCTTGAAGGCCTCGGCGATGTCGGCAATGTAATCGCCGTTGTAGAAGTTCTTGGCCAGCGGGTTGTCGCTGTCGGTGGGCCAGCAGTCATCGCCCGGTTGGAAACCCTTGGCGCGCAGCTGCGTGCTTTTGGTGAGGGTGTCGATCTGCACGCCCGCGTCGTTGTAATAGAACTCGCGGTGCACCTTCCAGCCCTGCGTGCCGAACAGGTTGCAGATGGCATCGCCTAAAGCGGCCTGGCGGCCGTGGCCCACATGCAGCGGGCCGGTGGGGTTGGCCGACACGAACTCGACCAGCACCTTCTCGCCCCGATCGGCCTGGTAGCCAAAGCGCGCGCCAGCGGCCAGCACCTCGCGCACCACCTCCTGCTTGGCCGCGGGCTGCAGGCGGATGTTCAGAAAACCGGGGCCGGCGATCTCGATGGCGGCCACCCAGCGCTGGAAGGCGGGTGTGGCCTCCAGCGCGGTCTTGAGCTGCTCGCCCAGAGCGCGCGGGTTGAGCTTGAGCGGCTTGGCCAGCTGCATGGCGGCGGTGCAGGCGAAGTCGCCATGGGCCGCAACCTTGGGAGATTCAAACGCCGCCTTGGCACCAGCGCCGGGGGACAGGATTTCCAGCTCGGCAGCAAGGGCCGCGAGCAATTCATTTTTGGCTGTGAGCATCGGCGGATTTTACGGGGCGGCCAGCACAGGCCATCCAGCACCCAGGCCAGCGCACCCCGGCGGGCATGCGCGCAGGCTGGCGACGCCCCCAGGCAGAATGGCGCATCCCGCCCATTGCCGAGGAAATTGTGCGCATGCCGCCCCAGCCCATCGGGCTGTACCGACGCCGCTGGACCCTGGCGTTTCAGGTGCCTTGCACGCAGCCGCTGCGCCCCGGCCCCGCATGCTCTGAAAAATCACCGCACACCGCACACCGCACACCGCACACCGCCCTCGCCGCAGGTCGCGCGGTTGTTTTCACGGCTGGCCCGCGTTGTCGCGCAACACGTTCTATGGTGCAATGCCACCGGGACCCCCCATAACGTATTCACACCAGGAGATTCCATGCAAAAGCTTCTTTCCCTGACCGCGCTCGGCCTGGCTCTGTCACTGGGTTTCAGCGTCCACGCGGCAGAGAACACCCCCGCTCCCACCAAGCAGCCATCCAGGATGGCGACCTGCAACAAGGATGCCGGCGAGATGAAGGGCGATGAACGCCAAGCCTTCATGAAGACCTGCCTGAGCAACAAGCCGGCCACGCAGCAAAGCAAGATGAAAACCTGCAACGCCGACGCGGCCGGCAAGAAGGGCGATGAACGCAAAGCCTTCATGCGCGAATGTCTCAAGAAATGAGACAACAAGCGCTCTGGACATGAAAAAAACCGCCGGCGCTGCCAGGCGGTTTTTTTCTGCCCGCCGCAAGCCACGGCCCCGCGCGGCCTACCAGCCGCGCGCCCAGAACACGGCAATCACCGCCACCACGGGCAGCACATGCGACTGGATCATGACGAGACGGCGCACCCTGGCAACCTCTTGCGCACCGGGCAAGGCCCCCGTGCTGCGCAGGTCGCGGCGCCAGCGCCGGAACGACAGCGTGGGCCAGATGGACAGCAGCGCCATCGCCACGAACAGCGTGATCTTCACATGAAACAAGGGCTGCGAGACATACCAGGACATGCCCTTGATGCCCCACACCACGCGCGCCAGGCCCGTGAGCAGCAGCACGAACGCCGTCACGCCGTAGATCACATCCAGGCGCACCAGCCGCTCCACCACGGCGGCATTGAGCCATTCGATGCGGCACACCGCCGCCTGGCTCGACAAAAAGACCACCAGGGTCAGGATGGCCACCAGATGCAGGGCGGCCAGAACGGCTTCGAGAGTCATTGCAGATCCTTGTAAACCCCGGCACAACAGTGCGCCGCGCATCACCAGGGTGGGTTACGCAGCCGTCCAGAAACCGGGCTGGCTGTAATTGTGCTTGAGGAAATCGATCCACAGGCGCACACGCAGCGGCAGGTGCTTGCGCTGGGGAAACACCACGTAAATGCCATTGGGCGGTGCGGCAAACTCCTCCAGCACCTCCACCAGGCGGCCCGCGGCGATTTCCGCCTCCACCTCCCAGGTGCTGCGCCAGGCCAGGCCGTAGCCCGCCAGGCACCAGTCGTGCAGCACCTGGCCGTCCGAACAATCGAGCGGCCCGCCCGGCTTGAGGTGCACCACCTCGCTGCCGCCCCCCTCGGCGGGCATGCGAAACGCCCAGCCGCGCGTCTGCGAGGCCTCGCTCGACAGCGTGAGGCAATCGTGCGCCGACAACTCGCCCGGATGGCGCGGTGTGCCATGGCGCTGCAGGTAGGCGGGCGTGGCCACGCAGAGGCGACGGTTGTCGGCAATGCGTACGCTCACCAGCGACGAATCGGGCAGGTCGCCCACGCGCACGGCGCAATCAAAGCCCTCACCGGCCAGATCCACCACGCGGTCGCTGAGGTTGAGCGAGATCGTCACATCGGGGTGTACCGTGCGAAAGCGCGGCACCAGCGGCGCCACATGGCGGCGGCCAAAGCCGGCGGGCGCGGTGATGCGCAGGTGGCCCGTGGCCTTCACCCCCCCTTCCGACACGCTGGCCTCGGCATTGGCCACGTCGGACAGCAGGCGCTGGCAGTCCTCCAGAAAGGCGCTGCCCTCGTGCGTGAGGCTGATGCGCCGCGTGGTGCGCACCAGGAGCTTCACGCCCAGGTGTTCTTCGAGTGCATCGAGCCGGCGCCCCATGATGGCGGGCGCCACGCCTTCGGCCTTGGCAGCGGCAGTGAGGCTGCCACGCGTGGCCACCGACACAAAGGATTCGAAGGCCTTGAGTTTGTCCATGGCGCTGATTATGGAGACAAGTGGCAGCCGCGCCACCGGGTGGTGGTGATCGAGAAGTTTCAGTCAAACATGCCTCTAGCGCTTGCTCAATAAGCGTTAATAGCTATTGTTTTTGTATTAAACAGCCACCCTACTTTTGCAAAAAAGTCATTGGTTTCGAGATATTCAAAGACTTTATGCCACCAAACAATTGCAATACAGTCTCTCCATGGCTCGCGCCAGCGGGCCCAATGGCTGGTTCCCCCTTTATTTCTCCACCTTAGGCATCGCACCATGACCGCACGCACCTCTGTCCACGGCCTGCAAGTGGCCACCTCCCTGTTCCGCTTCGTGGAAGACAAGGTCTTGCCCGGCACCGGCGTGCAGAGCAGCGCCTTCTGGAAAGGCTTTGACGCCCTCGTGTCCGACCTGGCCCCGCGCAACAACGCGCTGCTGGCCGAGCGCGACCGCCTGCAAACCGAGCTCGACACCTGGCACAAGGCCCACCCCGGCCCCATCACCGACATGGCGGCCTACCGCAAGTTCCTGGAAACCATCGGCTACCTGGTGCCGCAGCCCGCCGACGTGCAGGCCACCACCACCAACGTGGACGACGAGCTCGCCATCCAGGCCGGTCCCCAGCTGGTGGTGCCGATTCTCAATGCCCGCTACGCCCTGAACGCCGCCAACGCCCGCTGGGGCAGTCTGTACGACGCGCTGTACGGCACCGACGCCATCCCCGAAACCGACGGCGCCGAAAAGGGCAAGGGTTACAACCCCGTGCGCGGCGCCAGGGTGATCGAGTTCGCCCGCAATGTGCTCGACCAGAGCACGCCGCTGGCCAGCGGCTCGCACAAGGACGCCACGGGCTACCGCGTGGAGGGCGGCCAGCTGGTGGTGGCCCTGAAGAACGGCAGCACCACGGGCCTGAAGAACCCGGCCCAGTTCACCGGCTACCAGGGCAGCGCGGCCCAGCCCTCGTCGGTGCTGCTGCAGCACAACGGCCTGCACCTCGATATCCAGATCAACCGCGCCACGCCCATCGGTCAGACCGATGCTGCCGGCGTGAGCGACCTGGTGCTGGAAGCGGCGCTGTCCACCATCCTCGACCTCGAAGACTCGGTGGCCGCCGTCGATGCCGACGACAAGGTGCTGGGCTACGCCAACTGGCTGGGCATCCTGCAGGCCACGCTGACCGAGTCGTTCGACAAGGGCGGCAAGACCGTGACCCGCGGCCTGAACCCGGACCGCATCTACACGGCCGCCAGCGGCCAGGGCGAAGTGCGCCTGCATGGCCGCTCGCTCATGTTCGTGCGCAACGTGGGCCACCTGATGACCAACCCGGCCATCCTGTGGACCGACGCCCAGGGCCAGCAGCGCGAGATTCCCGAAGGCATCATGGACGCGGTGGTGACCACCGCCATTGCACTGCACGACCTGCAAGGCCACGGCAAGAACGGCATCCGCAACTCGCGCAAGGGCTCGGTCTACATCGTCAAGCCCAAGATGCACGGCCCGTTTGAGGTGGCCTTTGCCGCCGAACTGTTCGGCCGCGTGGAGCAGTTGCTGGGATTGAGCGACAGCACCGTCAAGCTGGGCATCATGGACGAGGAGCGCCGCACCAGCGTCAACCTCAAGGCCTGCATCGCCGCCGCCAGCAGCCGCGTGGCCTTCATCAACACCGGCTTCCTCGACCGCACCGGCGACGAAATGCACACCGCCATGCACGCCGGCCCCATGGTGCGCAAGGGCGACATGAAAACCAGCGCCTGGCTGCCCGCCTACGAACGCAGCAATGTGCTGGTCGGCCTGTCGTGCGGCCTGCGCGGCAAGGCACAGATCGGCAAGGGCATGTGGGCCATGCCCGACCTGATGGCCGACATGCTCAAGCAAAAGATCGCCCACCCCCAGGCCGGCGCCAACACCGCCTGGGTACCCAGCCCCACCGGCGCCACGCTGCATGCCCTGCACTACCACCAGGTCAAGGTGAGCGACATCCAGATCGAACTGGAAAAGACCGACGCCAATGCCCTGCGCGATGACCTGCTGACCGGCCTGCTGACCATTCCCGTCTCGGCCAACCCGAACTGGAGCGACGAGGAGATCCAGCAGGAGCTGGACAACAACGCCCAGGGCATTCTGGGCTACGTGGTGCGCTGGGTGGACCAGGGCGTGGGTTGCTCCAAGGTGCCCGACATCCACAACGTGGGCCTGATGGAAGACCGCGCCACGCTGCGCATCAGCAGCCAGCACATGGCCAACTGGCTGCTGCATGGCGTGGTGACCGAGGCGCAGGTGCAGGAAACCTTCCGCCGCATGGCCGCCGTGGTCGACCAGCAAAACGCTGGTGACCCGCTGTACCAACCCATGGCGGGCCACTTCGACACCTCGTACGCCTACCGCGCCGCGGTGGAGCTGGTGACCAAGGGCACCGAGCAACCCAGCGGCTATACCGAGCCGCTGCTGCACGCCTGGCGCCTGCAGGTGAAGGCAGGCACTGCCTGATCACGTCTGCGCGAATTGCTATTAATTAAATAGCTTCCAGCGCTTACTACATAATCGCCAGAGTCCTATTTGATCTAAAAACAACGGCGCCCTCGGGCGCCGTTGTCGTTCAGATCGGCTGCGGGTTCAGACCAGAAACCGCTGCGCCAGCAGCGCCCAGTAGGCCGCGCCTATGGGCAGGTTGGCGTCGTTGAAGTCATAGCCAGGGTTGTGCACCATGCAGGCGCCGGCGCTGTCGCCATCGCCGTTGCCGATAAACAGATAACTGCCGGGCACGCGCTCCAGCATGAAGGCGAAGTCTTCACTGCCAGACACGGCTGGGCCTTGCAGGGTCACGCGCTCGGAGCCGACCAGCTCCAGGGCCACCTCGCGGGCGAAGGCGGTTTCGCCGGGCGTGTTGACCAGCACCGCGTACCCGGGCCGCCAGGCTATCTGCGCCGTGACGTCAAAGCTTTCGGCCTGCGCGGCGATCAGCGCCCTGATGCGCTGCTCGAGCTTGCCGCGCACCTCGCGATCCAGCGAGCGCACGCTGAGCTCCAGCGTCGCGCTTTGAGGGATCACGTTGTTGGCCTTGCCGGCGTGCAGCGCGCCCACGGTGACCACCGCCATCTGCAGCGGGTCGATGTTGCGCGAGACGATGGTCTGCAGCGCCATCACGATGCTCGCCGCCGCCACGACGGGGTCGGCCGCGCGGTGCGGCATGGCGCCATGACCACCCACGCCGGTAAGCGTGACGGTGGCGTAGTCCGACGAAGCCATGGCGGCGCCTTCGCGCAGGACCAGCCGGCCCTGCGGGATGCCGGGCATGTTGTGCATCGCGAAGACCGCATCGCAGGGGTACTTTTCGAACAGGCCATCATCCATCATGCGCAGCGCGCCGCCGCCGCCTTCTTCGGCTGGCTGGAAGATCAGGTTCAAGGTGCCGGAAAAGCGCCCGTGCTCGGCGAGGTGCTGCGCGGCGGCCAGCAGCATGGCGGTATGGCCGTCGTGGCCGCAGGCGTGCATCACGCCCGCATGGCAACTGGCATGTGGCAGGCCGGTGGCCTCGTGGATGGGCAGGGCGTCCATGTCGGCGCGCAGCCCGAGCCGGCGCCGGCCCTCGCCGCGCACCAGCCGGCCGACCAGGCCGGTGCCGCCCAGGCCGCGTTCGACCGCGTAGCCCCAGCCCTGCAGCTTCTCGGCCACCAGCGCCGAGGTGCGGTGCTCGTCGAAGGCCAGCTCGGGGTGGCGGTGGATGTCGCGCCGCAGGCCTATGAACTCATTGGCCTGCGCGTGCAGTTCCTCAAGCAAGGTGCTCATGGACTTACCTCACTGCGGCTGCAGATTGATCGACTTGGCGATGCTGCGGTAGCGCGCGGTCTCGGCCTCGAAGAACTTCGCCGATTCGGCCAGCGACATGGCTGGCGATGGCTGCGCCGCCTGCGCCGCCAGTTGCGAGCGCACGGAGGGGTCTTTCAGCGTCTCGCCTATGGCCTTTTGCAGCCGCTGCACCACGTTTTCCGGCGTGCTTTTGGGCACCATCAGGCCGCTCCAGATCTTGTACGAGAAGTTCTTCAGCTCCTTGCCTTCACTGGCGGTCGGCACGTTCTTCAGAAGCTCGGAGCGCTGCGCGCCCAGCTGGCCTATCACCTTGAGCCGGCCCTGCTCGGCCAGCGCGCCCATGCCGGCGCTGTAGACCAGCACGGCGAAATCCACCTGGCCGCCGCCTATGTCCTGCAGCAGCGGCGCATTGCCCTTGTACGGCGCGTGCGTCAGCTTGATGCCGGCGACTTGCTGCACGTTCTCAAGGATCAGGTGGTAGAGCGAGCCGATGCCCACGCTGCCGTAGGTCAGCGGCTTGTCGCCCGACTTGCGCGCCAGCGCGATCAATTCGTCAACGCTGTTGGCCGGCAGGTCCTTGCGCGCGACAAACACCATCACCGATTCGGCCACCGGATGCACCAGGCGGAAGTCCTCGGCCTTGAGTTTGACGGCTGCGTTGGCCAGCGGCGAAAGAATCACCTCGTTCGGCGAACCCTGGAACAGGTAGTAGCCGTCGGCGGGCGCCGCCAGCACCTTTTGCGCGGCCAGCGCGCCAGCGACGCCGCCCAGGTTTTCCACGATCACCTGCTGGCCCAGCTCCTTGCCCAGCGGCACGGTGAAGATGCGCGCGATCGCATCGGATGGCCCGCCCGCCGGGTAGGGCACCATCAGGTTGACCGGCTTGGTCGGGTAGGTTTGGGCGAGGGCGCCGCCGGTGGCCAGCAGCAGACCTGCCAGCAGGACGCCGAATTTCTTGAATGTGTTCACGGGATGTCTCCTTGGAATGAGTGCAGGGGGATGCACTTCAGAATGCTAGACCTCCCGAATTAATGCGTCTAATGCATTATTTTTGTGATTGATATTCGTATTACTCATTCAATGCACCTGCACCATGAACCTCCAACACCTCGAACACCTGCTCGCCGTGGCCGAGACCGGCTCTTTCAGCCGTGCCGCCGAGCAGCAGCATCTGACGCAGTCGGCCCTGAGCCGCAGCATCCAGACCCTGGAAGGCGACCTGGGCGCGCGCCTGATCGACCGCACGGGCAAGCGCAACGAGCTCACGCCGCTGGGCCAGGCCGTCGCCGTGCGCGCCCGGCGCATGGTGTTCGAGGCGGCCGAGCTGCGCCGCAGTGCCGAGTTGCTCAAGCAAGGCGACCTGGGCGCCATCCGCATCGGCCTGGGTTCGGGGCCGGGCGTGATGCTGATGACGCCGTTTCTCGTGTACATGGCCCAGCACCATCCGGGCGTGCAGGTCAGCGTGTCGCCGGGCGCGACGGAGTTGCAGCTGATGCTGCTGCGCCAGCGCACGCTGGACGCACTGGTCATCGACGTTCGCCGCATCGCGCCGGCACCCGACCTGGCCATAGAGAACCTGACCGAACTGCGCGCAGGCTTTGTCTGCCGCAGCGGCCACCCCTTGCTGCAGGCCGGCAGGCCAGTGTCTTTTGACGAGATGCTGCGCTACCCCCTGGCCTCGACGCCGATCAGCGCGGAAGTGGCGCACATGCTGGTCAACCGCTTCGGGCCGCGGGCCGACCCGCAGCAGGCCGTGAGCCTGCGTTGCGACGACATCACGAGCCTGATCGAAACGGTCAAGGCCTCGGACGCGATCTACCAGGGCATCGTGGCGGCGGCACGCGCCGGCATCGACGCGGGACAGCTGGCTGAACTGGCGACCGCGCCGCCGTTGGCCATTGGCGCGCGCTTTGCGTTCGTCACGCTGGCCGGGCGCACCGAGGCGCCGTCGATGGGTTTGTTCCGACAGTTTGTGGCGGAGCGGCTGTGTGACTGAGGGGCCCAAAGGGTGGCCCCGGTGGCTCGAGCGAGAACGACAAGGGGCTGGCGTCATCGAAACCGCGCGTGTCGCAGAGGCACGTAGAAAATCAGGTCAACATGACTCTTAGCGTCCGTGAATAAAGCGGTAGCAGCTATTTTTTATAGTATCAACCGAAGAATGAACCACCGGCAAGCGCCCCATGCACGAAGCCTGTCCAACCCGCCCACCACAGGCCGCCACCGTACACTGGTTACCTGCGCTCCTGTGCGAGCACCGCTCATCCACCTCCATGCCACGCCCAGAACCGGATCCCGCTTGCTGCCCCCTGTGCGGCCAGCCCAACCAATGTGCAATGGCCGCAGGGCAGCCGCCCGAAAGCTGCTGGTGCATGACAAAGCGCATCGCGCCCGGCGCCCTGGATGCGCTGCCCGTGGCCGAGCGCGGCCAACGCTGCATCTGCCCCGCCTGCGGTGCGCCTGGTTCGGACACGCCACAGCCGCCGATATGATTTCTCTTTTGTTTGTTGCCCCCCAAGGAGGCTGATATGCCCACGTACCACGTTGAAATGATGGAAGGCCGCACGGTCGAACAAAAGAAGAAGCTGGTGGAAGAAATCACCCGCGTCTCGGTCGAAATCCTGGGCGGCTCGCCCGAGTCGGTAAACATCCTGATCACCGATATCAAACGCGAAAACTGGGCCACCGGCGGCACGCTCTGGACCGAACGCTCCTGAGCGCCGCGCCATGACACAGCCCTGCGGCTCGCTCACCGTGCTGCGCGAGCGCTACGGTGAGCGGTACCGCTGGCTGGTGCTGTTTTCGGTGATGGTGGGGACCATGGCGTCCATCATGTCGTCCACCATCGTGAATGTGGCGATTCCGGACATGAGCCACTATTTCGCGCTCGGCCAGGAACGCGCCCAATGGGTCACGTCGGGCTTCATGGTGGCCACCACGGTGTCGATGCTCACCACGCCGTGGCTGCTGTCGCGGTATGGCTACCGTGCCACCTACGTAGGCGCCATGGTGCTGCTGCTCGCAGGGGGCATTGGCGGCGGGATCGCCGGGCATTTCGGACTGGTGCTCGCCGCCCGTGTGGCCGAGGGGCTGGCCGCCGGGGTGGTACAGCCGATTCCCGCAGTGATCATCCTGTATGCCTTCCAACCCCATGAACAGGGGCGTGCCAGCGGCATTTTCGGCATGGGGGTGGTACTGGCACCCGCCATCGGGCCCAGCCTGGGAGGCCTGCTGGTGGACTGGTTTGGCTGGCGTTCGATTTTTTTCATGGTCGTGCCGTTTTGCCTGGCATCCATCACACTGGCCTACAAATTCGTGCCCACCACCGCCCCCGGCGGAATGCCAGCGAACCGCAACGGCGAACCACTGGACTGGCGCGGGCTGGCGCTGGGTACCTTGGGCACGCTGTGCCTGCTCAATGGCCTGGTGGCGCTGCACAGCGGGCCTTACGCCCAGGCGATCCTGCTCCTGGGCGCTGCCATGCTGTTCGTGGTGCTGTTCCTGTGGTGGCAACGGCGCATGGCGCGGCGCGGGCACAAACCCCTGATGGACCTGAGGGTCTTTGAATGCCGGCAGTTCGCCATGGGCAGTGTGGTGGCCTTCGTCTACGGCACCGCGCTCTTTGGCTCCACGTATCTGCTACCGGTTTTCATGCAACTGGGGTTGCAGCTCTCAGCCTCGCATGTGGGCACCATTATGCTGCCCTCCGGCCTCGTGCTGGCGGTCACCATTCCGCTGGTCGGCCGGCTGGCCGACAGGGCTCCCACCCACTGGCTGGTCGGCTCCGGCCTGGCGCTGCTGGGCCTTTCCTTTGTGCTGATGAAGCTGGTGGATCTGCAGTCTGCGCTATGGACGCTGGTGCTGTTTGCCGTGCTGGGCCGCATCGGGCTGGGCTTCATCCTGCCCTCGCTCAATCTGGGCGCCATGCGGCCGCTGGACAAGACGCTCATTTCCCAGGGATCGAGCATCATCGGCTTCGTGCGCATGCTGGGGGGCGCGGCAGGAGTGGGTCTTTGCGGAATCGTGCTGGAATGGCGCCTGGGCGCGCATGGTGACTCATTGACGACCGCAGCCACGAGCCCCGCACGCATCGCGGCGTTCGGCGAAACCTTCATGATGCTGGCAGGACTCTGCCTGCTGGCGCTCATTGCGGCCTGGCAATTGCGCGGTACGGCAGGCCAGGCCACCGTCGCTCGGAAGCCCTGACCCCGTATGTCTCCACACCATCACAGGATCCTCTCATGTGCCAGCTGCTTGGAATGAACAGCAATACACCCACGGACATCACCTTCAGCTTTCGGGGGTTTGCGCAACGTGGCGGCAATACCGCCGATCACGCCGATGGGTGGGGCATTGCGTTCTTCGAAGACCGGGGCCTGCGCCATTTCGTGGACCATCTGCGCGCGGCCGATTCACCCATTGCCGAGCTCATCCGGCACTATCCCATCAAAAGCCTCAACGTCATTGCCCATATCCGCAAGGCCACGCAGGGGCCTGTCAGCCTCCAGAACTGCCATCCTTTTGTGCGCGAGCTGTGGGGACGCTATTGGGTTTTTGCGCACAACGGCGATCTAAAGGAGTTTCGTCCACGCCTGCATGCGCATTTTCATCCGGTGGGCAACACCGACAGCGAGCATGCGTTTTGCTGGCTGCTGCAAGAGCTTGCCAAATCGCATGCGGGCATGCCCAGCATTGACGAACTCACCCGCACGCTGCGGGAGCTGACACCGCAAATTGCCGCGCACGGCACCTTTAATTTTCTACTGTCCAATGGCGAAGCCCTGTGGGCCCATGCCTCCACCCACCTTTATCACCTGCAGAGGCGGCATCCTTTTGCCGTCGCCCAGCTATCGGATGAAGATCTCTGCATTGATTTCGCCCCCCTCACCACACCATCCGACAAGGTGCAATTGTTGGCGACGGAGCCGTTGACGGTGAACGAGGAATGGAAAGCGTTCGGCTCGGGAGAACTGAAGGTGTTTGCGGGGGGAAGCGAGGCGGGCAGGGGCTAGTTTTCCCGCCCCACGCTCATCGCATACAGAGCCCACTGGGTGCTGAACGCTGCCCCTTTGCCAGGCTGGGCTGCACAGAAGGCTTGAATTGATTCGCGGCGGGAGGCCATCGCGGCACCCCCAAGCAGAAACGCCCCACTCAAAGGCTGAGTGGGGCGTTACTGGGCTGTAAGAGCCTGACGATGACCTACTTTCACACGGGAACCCGCACTATCATCGGCGCAAAGTCGTTTCACTGTCCTGTTCGGGATGGGAAGGAGTGGTACCAACTTGCTATGGTCATCAGGCATAACTTGGTGTCG
>JANJSZ010000070.1 GCA_024711405.1 Acidovorax sp. | reverse complement strand
ATGGGGTAGCGCAGGCGGTATTCGCCGTGGCCGTGTTCGCGCAGGGCCGCGCCCTTGGCACAGTGGGCGCCCAGGTTGATGGGCGAGTCGAACACAGGCTCCTGGCGCACCCACACGCCGTTTTCCACCACGGCATCGACCGCGCAGCCCACCGAACAGTGGGTGCAGACAGTGCGGCGCACTTCGATCTTGCTGTCGCCCATGCCGACCTTGGCACCTTCGGCGGCGTTGGATTTCTTGACCAGCGTGAGTTGCGTCGCGGCAATGCCGACGCCCACCCCCAGGCCGGAGCGGCGCAGGAACGAACGACGGTCCATCGTTGGCAGAGCCTGCGACAGGCCACGGCGCAGGCTGTGCACAAAAGGAGACGCCGAGGACGATGCGACCTGCGCGGCGTGGGAGGACTTCTTGGTAAGCAACATGGTGCGCCCCGCTGTCAGAGTTGGGTGGTTTTGTAGTACTGCTTGACGTGGGCAGACAGGTGGTAGCCACCGCCCTTTTCAGGGGCCACGCGGGCAGGCTCGGACACCGTGGCGTCAGAGGGCATCACCTGGGGAAGCGCCACGACGGCTGCTGCTGCAGCCCCTACGGTGGCGGCACCGGAAAAGAAACTCCGGCGTGAGGAATGGGGCTGGCGGTTCTGCATGCTTGTCTCCAGAATGGCTGGCAGCTATGAAACGGATTTCATACAAGTCTATGCCAGTGTGTCAAACCCTGCAATCGCGCTTTCCACCTCCCACCAATGCGCTCATCTTTTATAGCGTCCGCATCAGGGTTTTTACGGACTCCAAGACTCACTCCAGCATATCGAAGCCCTGGGCCTCCACCGCCATGAAAGCCCGCGTGAACTGGGCCAGTGCAGCATAAAACCGGGCCGCCGGCTGCCCCTGCAGGGCATCGCACAACTGCAGGATCCAGGGTTGCAGGTGTGCCGCAAAAAAATCACGTTGCACCGTCAGGTTGCAGACAGCCATGTCGTCGCCCGCGATCAGGTAGCGCATCACCTCGCACAGGCAGGCCACATGGTCTTCGGTTTCCGACATCGCTTCTGCGCGCGCCAGGCCCAGCGCCGCAAGGTCACTGCGCAAGCGCACCAGCGGCTTTTCGTTCAGGAATCCGCTCAGGTAGTGCGAACCATACAAGAACACCTCGGGCTTGCCCACACCGCCGAACAGGCGATCAAACTCTGCGGCAATGGCCGCATCGCTGTGGGCCCGTGCGGCGCCCACCAGCTGCTGCCAGGGCTCTTGCAGAAAGCCGCCCTCCATGGGGGCTTCGGTGACGGCCACGCGCAGCGCGGCCAGGGATTCCGGCGTGGGCCTGGCGTAGTACAGCTGCGCCAGCAACCCATACACCTCGGCGCGCGCGGTTTCTTCGTCCAGCGCCGAGCTGCCGGCCGCGTTCAGGGAAAGGGAATCGCTCACAGATCGGTCACTTTCGTTTCGCTTTGGGAGGAATACAGGTCGATCACGCGGCAGTCGCTGCACATCTTCAGCCGCTCCAGCGCCTCGCCCTGGAACATGGGGTGGCCCGACAGCTTGCCCAGCATGGCCTCGATGGCCTTGACGGTGCCAAAGGGTTTGCTGCAGCGCACGCAGGCCCAGGGCTTGGCCTCGTTGAGCACACGCAGTTGTGCACGCTCCGGCGCCAGCAGCAGGCGCGGCTGCAGGGTGATGGCGTCTTCCGGGCAGGTGGTGGCGCACAGGCCACACTGCACGCAGTTCTTTTCGATGAAGCGCAGTTGCGGCAGCTGCGGGTTGTCCTGCAGCGCACTGGCGGGGCAGGCGCTCACGCAGCTCAGGCACAGGGTGCAGCGGTCCTTGTTGACTTCGATGGTGCCCAGGGGGGATCCCACGGCCGGCAAGGCGATGGCCTCTGGGCGTGCTGCCACGGGCATCGGGGCCTGCTCGATGAGGTGGTCGAGCGCCATCTCCAGCGTGCTGCGCTTTTCTTGCGCCACCGCAAAACGTGCGGCCACGGCCGGGGTCTTCTGGCGCGTCTGGCCCAGGGACTGCAATGCGGCGTCCAGCTCGGTGGGGTGCGTGGCGCGCAGCAGCTGCACATGCGTGCCGGTGTAGCCCAGGCCCCGCAGAATGGCTTGCGCCACATCCATTTGCGCCTGCAGACCATCGAGGTACTGCGGCGCCTCTTCGTGCGTCGTCAGCACCACCACCTGCGAGGCGCCGTAGGCAATGGCGCCGAGCCACAGGTCCACGCCGGTGCTGGCCGTGTGCCACAGCGCCACCGGGATCACGTGGGCGGGCATGCCCTGCGCCAGCTTCAGTTGCGCGGCACGCCCCAGTTCCTCCACCAGCGCCTGGCCGCGCTCCTGGCTGTGCAGCAGCAGCACGGCGTCCTTGCCGCCTGCGGCGGTGTAGGTGGACAACAAGGTCTTGAACCTGGTGCCCTGCTCCACAGCGCTGGGGTAGGCATAGGTCAGCGCGCCCGTGGGGCACACGGTGGTGCAGGCGCCGCAGCCCACGCACAGGTTGGGGTTCACCTTGATCTGCTGGCGGCCCTTGTCGCTGGCTATCGCCTCGGCCGAGCAGATGTCCACGCAGGCGTTGCAGCCCACGGTTTCGTTGCGGCTGTGGGCGCAGAGCTTTTGTTTGTAGGCAAAGAATCGGGGCTTCTCGAATTCCCCCACCAGTTCGCGCAGTTGGAGCAGGGCCGACAGGTCGCGACCATCCCATCGGAAATAGCCCTGCGGCAGCGCGTGCTGCAGGAAAGTGGGCGTGGCCGTGGGTGAGCGCAGGTCCAGCACCAGGTCAAAGCGCTCGGTCTGCACGGCGGCATCGCGCGTGAAGTCGATGGCACCGGCCACCTGGCACACCTTCACGCAGGCGCGGTGCGACTGGCAGGCGGCCATGTCGATCTGGTAGTCGAGGCCAATGGCGTTCTCGGGGCAGGCCGCCACGCAGGCATTGCAGCGCGTGCACAGATCGAGGTCGATGGGGTTGTCGGCCTTCCATTGCAGCTCGAACGCGCCCAGCCAGCCGGTGAGGCCCGTGATGCGCCCGCCCAGCACCGGAAAGCGCCGTGCCTGCGCGCCACCGGCGTTGCCAGGGCCCTGCGTGAACAGGGTCACATCCAGCACGTCCGACACCAGGGCCGCCGCCTGCTCGGCCTGATCGAGCGGGCCGATGATGAGCAGGCGGCCCGTGCTCTTGTAGGTCACCGTGGGCACGGGCGGCGGGTCGGGCAGCCGGGCGGCCGCCAGCAGCGCGGCGATCTTGGGGCTGGCCTGGGCGGCATCGCGGCTCCAGCCACCGGTTTCGCGGATGTTCACAAACCGGATGGGAGACACCGCCCGTTCGGTCTGCTGGCCCAGGTCGCCAAACAGGCGCTGCTCTTGCGTGCAGGCCACCACCACATCGTCACCCGACTGGATGGCCTTCTGGAAGGCAGCCGCATCGCGCCGGCACAGGGTGGAGTGGAGGGTCAGGTCTTCATGCAGTGCCGCGCCCAACGCCTTCGCGTTGAGGGGCATCGTCTGGTTGCAGTCGCAAATGAGCGTCGTGGTCATGTTCTGTGTGGCTGGCTGGCATGGCCACCGCTTCCTCTGCGGAGCGGGTGACCATCCCAAGCTCGCTGGAGAGGTCGCTAGGAATAGCGTTGCATACCCCGGACTGTGCCACGTTTGGGGGTGTCTCACCCTCGGCATCATCCCGAGGCTGAACAATGGCAGGGGCTCTTGCATCTGCTTGCGCGTCTGCGGTGGCGCCGTCCACCAGCGCACCGGGCGATGCCTCGGCGTCGGCCTTCTTCTCATGGTCAAAGAAGCCCATCGCATGGGCGCTGGCCATGTCTCGCAGCATCCCGGCGGGCAGCGGATCGGGCTGGGTGTAATCGCCAACGTAAATATCGAGGCCATCCATCACATTGAAGTGCGGATCGGCAAACAACTTCTTCATGGCCAGATTGCGCACTTCGGGCGAGACGGCACGGTCCACAAAGGGCTTGAAGTCAGAGGCGGGGGTGAGGGCCTCCGCATCCGACAAAGTGGGCGGTGGCGGCGCATCCGGGGCGGAGGCTGTGGGTGCGGCGGGGGCTGCTCCAGCAGCAGCCGGAGCGGGCACGGGTGCGAGGTTTTCCACCTGCGGGGCTGGCGCGGGCGGCGGCGGGTCCTGCACGGGCTTGCCCGCCAGCACATCCTGCTTGCGGCGCGACCAGCGCCCGAGGAATCCATCAGCCATGGCCGGCCCCTCCTCCACCGCCGCCACGCTGCTTTTCGGTGGACACGGAGGCCGGATTGCCAAACCGGTCCTGCAGTGGCCGGAAGCTGTCGGGGCGCTTGCGGCGCTTGGGCTCGGGCTGGTAGTGCTCGGCCACGAAGACGCGCAGGGCCTCCACCACCTCGGGCGCCGCAGGCACCTGTTCCACGGTTTCCTGCGCGTCCAGCCAGCGGCCCGCGTCGTGGTAGCTCAGACTCACTTCGACCGGGCGGGCCAGCGGGATCTCGCCGGTGCCGGGGTCTTCATCGCGGCGCCACATCACAAACCAGCAGGGGGCTGGCGAACTGAGATTCAGGTGGTAGCCCTCGGCGTCGTCGCGGAACAGCTCCACGCGAAAGCCCGGGAACAGCCAGCGCTGCTCGCGCTCGTCCTGGATGATCTGGCGCGGCTCGGCGCCAAAGCCGGGCTCGTTGATCACCACCTCGGCCAGCGACCACCGCCAGGGCTGCCAGCGGTTGTCGATGTGCTCGCAGCGCATGATCACGGCAACGTCGGTGTAGGGGCGCTCAGTCATGGACGCAGACTTTACCCCGGAGCCGCGCCATCGGCGGCAATGCCCGTAGAACCTGCTCACCGTCAGCTTGCAGCCCCTTCCAGCACGTCCACCGCCACCGCGCAGTACTTGAACTCCGGGATCTTGCCGAACGGGTCCAGCGCCGCGTTGGTCAGCAGATTGGCCGCCGCCTCCACGTATGCAAACGGCATGAACACCGTGCCACGCGGCGTGCCGTCGTCACGGCGCACGCGCACCTGCACCATGCCGCGCCGCGAGCGAATGTCCACCAGCGCCCCAGGCGCCACGCCCAAGCGCGCCAGCTCGTCGCCATGCAGCGATGCGGTGGCCATGGGCTCGATGGCATCGAGCACGGTGCTGCGCCGCGTCATGCTGCCGGTGTGCCAGTGCTCCAGCTGGCGGCCGGTGATGAGCACCAGGGGATAGTCAGCGTTGGGCGTTTCGGCCGCAGGGATCACGCTGGCGGGCACCAGCTGCAGGCGCCCCGTGGGCGTCGGAAATTTTTCGGTGAAGACGATGGGTTGGCCCGGGTCGCCTTCGGTGAGGCAAGGATAGGTCACGCTGGAATCGCGCTCCAGCCGCTCCCAGGTGATGCCCTCGATGCTGGCGTGCATGGCCTGGCGCATCTCGTCGTACACGGCGGCCACGCCCGACTCGTCGCCTTCGTAGTTCCACGCCAACCCCATGCGTGCGGCGATCTGCTGGATGATCCACAAGTCCGGTTGGGCATCTCCGGGCGGATTCAACGCGCGGCGGCCCATCTGCACCATGCGGTCGGTGTTGCTGGCGGTGCCGGTCTTCTCGGGCCAGGCGCTGGCGGGCAGCACCACGTCGGCCAGCCAGGCGGTTTCGGTCAGGAAAATGTCTTGCACCACCAGATGCGACAGGCTGGCCAGCGCATGGCGCGCGTGGTTCAGGTCGGGGTCGCTCATGGCGGGGTTCTCGCCCATGATGTACATGCCGTGCACCTTGTGCGGGTCGCTGTCATCGGCCAGGGCCTTGTGCATGATCTCGACCACGGTGTAGCCGGGCGCTTCATCCAGCTTGGTACCCCAGAAATTCTCAAACCAGGCGTGTGCCCCGGCGTTGTCCACGCGCTGGTAGTTGGGGAACATCATGGGGATGAGCCCCGCGTCGCTCGCGCCCTGCACGTTGTTCTGGCCGCGCAGCGGGTGCAGGCCCGAGCCGGGCTTGCCGATCTGGCCGGTGACGGCGCACAGGGCGATCAGGCAGCGCGCATTGTCGGTGCCGTGCACATGCTGGCTCACGCCCATGCCCCAGAGGATCATGGCGGACTTGGCGTTGGCGAAGGCGCGCGCCACCTCGCGCAGCGTTTCGGCCGGAATGCCGCACACCGGGGCCATGGCCTCGGGGCTGCAGTCCATCACGTTGGCCTTGAGCGCCTCGAAGTTGTTCGCGCGATCACGGATGAAGGCCTCATCCACCAGGCCCTCGTCGATCACCGTGTGGATGAGCGCGTTGAGCATGGCCACATCGGTGTCGGCCTTGAACTGCAGGGTGCGCCAGGCGTGGCGGCCGATGTCGGTCACGCGCGGGTCGGCCAGGACGATCCTGGCGCCGCGTTGTGCGGCATTTTTCATCCAGGTAGCGGCCACCGGGTGGTTGGCCGTGGGGTTGGAGCCGATCACGAAGATCAGCCCGGCATGCTCCACGTCCTTGACCGGGTTGCTCACCGCGCCCGAGCCCACGCCTTCGAGCAGCGCGGCCACGCTGGAGGCATGGCACAACCGCGTGCAATGGTCCACGTTGTTGCTGCCGAAACCCGTGCGCACCAGCTTCTGGAACAGGTAGGCCTCTTCGTTGCTGCCCTTGGCCGAGCCGAAGCCCGCCAGCGCCTTGGGGCCGTGCGTGTCACGCAGGTTTTTGAGCGTACCTGCGGCCAAGTCCAAGGCCTCATCCCAGGTCGCTTCGCGGAAGGTGTCACGCCAGTCGGCACCGTAGGGCATCACCTCTTTCGGCACACCAGGCTTGCGGATCAGCGGCATGGTCAGGCGATCGGGGTGGTGGGCGTAGTCGAAACCGAAGCGCCCTTTCACGCACAGGCGGCCCCGGTTGGCCGGACCGTCGCGGCCTTCGACGCTGATGATCTTTTCATCGCGCACGTTGTAGGTGATGAGGCAGCCCACGCCGCAGAAGGGGCAGACCGAATCGACCTTGCGGTCCACTTTTTGCGAACCGATGTGCGTCTTGGGGCTGAGCGCGCCGGTGGGGCAGGCCTGCACACATTCGCCGCAGGCCACGCAGGTGCTCTCGGCCATCGGATCGTCGAGGTCGAACACGATCTTGCTGTCCGCCCCGCGCAGCGCGTAGCCGATCACATCGTTGACCTGTTCCTCGCGGCAGGCGCGCACGCAGCGGTTGCACTGGATGCAGGCGTCGAGGTTGACCGCCATCGCGGGGTGGCTCAAGTCGGGCGCGGGCTGCTCGCGGCGCAGGGCTTTGAGCGCCGGACGCACGGCCACGCCCAGGCGGTTGGCCCAGGCGCTCAGCTCACCATGCTGGCCCACCGCTGGTGCGGTTTTTGAATCAGATTGGCCTCTAGCGATTGATTTACATGCACTACCAGCTATCAATTCAGGGCTATCTTCTCCGACGTCGTTCCATTGGTAGCCCGAATCCGGCATGTCCGACAGCAGCATCTCCACCACCATCTGCTGGCTCTTGCGGGCGCGCGGGCTGGTCGCCTGCACCCTCATGCCTTCGGTCGGTGCGCGGCAGCAGCTGGGGGCCAGCGTGCGCTCACCCGCGATCTCGACCACGCAAGCGCGGCAGTTGCCGTCGGGGCGCAGGCCATCGGTGTAGCAAAGATGGGGGATATCCACGCCGTGGCGCTGCGCGGCTTTCAGGATGGTTTCGCCGGGGTGGGCCGTAACCGGCTGGCCGTCCAGCTCGAACGCCACGCCAGGCTGCTCAGCAGCAGAAGTCAACACGGCGCTCATGGCTTCAAACCTCCGGGCAGTTGTTCGATGAGGGGGCTGTTGCGCGGCTTGGGCAGATCGCCCGGCCAGGGTCCCTCGCCCACTTCGTGCGGGAAGTACTTGTGGATGCAGCGGATCGGATTGGGCGCGGCCTGCCCCAGCCCGCAAATCGATGCATCGGCCATCACCTGGGCCAGGTCGTCCAGCAGGTCGGCGTTCCACTGCGGCGCCTCCATCAGCGTGGCGGCCTTGGCCGTTCCCACGCGGCAGGGCGTGCACTGGCCGCAGCTTTCGTGCGCGAAGAAACGCATCACGTTCAGCGCCGCATCGCGCGCCCGGTCGTGCTGGCTGAGCACGATGACGGCGGCCGAGCCGATGAAGCAGCCGTAGGGCTGCA
>JANJSZ010000065.1 GCA_024711405.1 Acidovorax sp. | reverse complement strand
CGTTGCGGCGCTTGCCAATAGCCAAGCTATTGGCTGCGCACCGCGCCTTGCATCCCCTCCCGCAAAGGCCACTGCGCGACCCCTGGGAGATCGTAAACAGGCTCTCAGGTGCCCCTGCCGGGGCTGGCCACGGTCAGACGTCGATAGCCTCTGCCGAGCCCGCCTGCTTGCGCAGCTCGAACTTCTGAATCTTGCCCGTGGCGGTTGTGGGACTGTCGCCAAACACCACGGCGCGCGGCACCTTGAAGCCGGCCAGGTGCTTCTTGCAGTGCTGCACGATGTCTTCGACCGTGGTCTGTGCACCGGCCTTCAGTTCGACGAAGGCGCAGGGCGTTTCGCCCCACCTGGCGTCGGGCTTGGCCACCACGGCGGCGGTCAGCACGTCGGGGTGGCGGTAGAGCACATCCTCGACCTCGATGGATGAAATGTTCTCGCCACCCGAGATGATGATGTCCTTGCTGCGGTCCTTGATCTTGATGTAGCCGTCGGGGTACTGCACGGCCAAGTCGCCGCTGTGGAACCAGCCGCCGGCAAAGGCTTCCTCGGTGGCCTTGGGGTTCTTGAGGTAGCCCTTCATGGCGATGTTGCCCCGGAACATGATCTCGCCCATGGTTTCGCCGTCCCAGGGCACGGGGCGCATGGTTTCGGGGTCAAGCACGCGGGCCGCGCGCTGCAGGTGGTAGCGCACGCCCTGGCGGGCGTTGAGGCGCGCGCGCTCGCCGATGTCGAGTTCGTTCCAGGCGTCGTGCCGCGCGCACACCGTGGCCGGGCCATACACCTCGGTCAGGCCATAGACATGGGTCAGGTCGAAGCCCATCTTCTCCATGCCCTCGATCATCGAGGCCGGTGGCGCGGCGCCCGCCACCATGGCCTTCACGCCCGCGAGCACACCCTCTTTCATCGCGGCGGGCGCGTTGACCAGCAGGCCGTGCACGATGGGCGCGCCGCAGTAGTGCGTGACGCCGTGGTTGCGGAGGGCATCGAAGATGGCCTGCGCCTCCACGCGGCGCAGGCACACGTTGACGCCCGCGCGCGCCGCCACCGTCCACGGAAAGCACCAGCCATTGCAGTGGAACATGGGCAGCGTCCACAGATAGACGGCGTGCTTGGGCATGTCCCACTCCAGCACGTTGCTGATGGCATTGGTGGCCGCGCCCCGGTGGTGGTAGACCACGCCCTTGGGGTTGCCGGTGGTGCCACTGGTGTAGTTGAGAGCGATCGCGTCCCACTCGTCGGCGGGCAGCTCCCAGGCGAATTGCGGGTCGCCGCCGGCCACGAAGGCTTCGTAGGTGGTGCTGCCCAGCTTCTGGCTGGCGGGGCCATAGACGGCGTCCTCCACGTCGATCAGCAGCAGCGGCGCCGGGTTCTGGCGCAGCGCCAGGGCCTTGGCCATGACGCCGGCAAACTCGGGGTCCACGATCACGGCCCTGGCCTCACCGTGGTCGAGCATGAAGGCGATGGCCTCGGGATCAAGGCGCGTGTTCAGCGCGTTGAGCACGGCACCCGCCATGGGTACGCCAAAGTGCGCCTCGACCATGGGCGGCGTATTGGGCAGCATGACGGCCACGGTGTCGTTCTTGCCGATGCCGGCGCGCTGCAGGCTGCTGGCCAGCTGGCGGCAACGCGCATAGGTCTGCGCCCAGGTCTGGCGCAGGCTGCCGTGCACGATGGCCAGGCGGTCGGGGTAGACCTCGGCGGTACGTTCGATGAACCCCAGCGGCGACAGGGGTGCGAAGTTGGCTTCAGTGCGGGGCAGGTGCTGGTCGTAGATGGAGGTCATTGCGCTTCACAAGGAAAAAATGAACAGGAGCCAGACAGGCCACGCCTCAGGGGTGGTTGCTGCGGCCTTGCTTGACACGGTACATGGCCGCATCCGCGCTGGCCAGCAGCGATTGTGCGTCGTGCGCATCGCGTGGGAAAAGGCCCATGCCGATGCTGGCGCGCACCCGCAGCGATTTTTCGTGCAATTCCAGCGGCTGTGCAAAGGCCTGCTGCAGTTTTTCGGCAATCTGAAGCGCGGCTTCTTCGGTATCGACGTTCTCGCACAGCACGGTGAACTCGTCGCCTGCCAAGCGAGCCACCGTATCGACCTGGCGTACGGCCGAGACGATGGCACGGCCCGTGGCCTGCAGCACCTCATCGCCTGCCGCATGGCCCAGGGCGTCGTTGATGGACTTGAAATCGTCCAGGTCCACAAAGAACAGCGCGCACGCCCGTCCGCTGCGCCTTGAGAGCTCCAGCACCTGCGCCAGGCGTTGCTCGAACATGCGCCGGTTGGGCAGCCCAGTAAGCAGGTCGTGATGGGCCAGGTGCGCCATGCGGTCCCGGCTGGCGTTGAGTTCGGCGATCTGGCGGGTGATCTGCTGCTCCATGTCGCTCAGGCTGCGCGCCAACTCGCCCACCTCGTCCTGCCGCTCGACCGGCAAGGCACCATGGGGCTGGCCCTGCGAGAACGCGCGGGCAGCGCGCACCATGGCCTGCAGGGGGCTGGTCACCGCCCGGGACACCAGCGTGGCCAGCAACATGCCCACCGCGCTCAGGATCAGCAGCATCTTGAGGATGCCGCGCCCCAGTTCCAGCACTTCGTCCTGCACCACGGCCATGGGCTGCGAGAGCCCTGCCACCAGGAAGCGGCCTTCGTCCGCATCCCCGACAGGCAAGCGCGTGAACGAGAACACGCGCGGCTCGGCACCATCCGCCTGCGCGTCCATCATGAGCTCGTGGGCGCGCCCTTCGACGATCTGCGCCACCGGTGCCAGGGTGCCCTGCAGAAGAATGCGTTGGCCACGGTCGAAACCAAAGGTCTGGGTCGGATCGGGGTGCACCAGAATGTCACCCCAGCGGTTGCACAGGTAAAACCCATAGTTCTCGGGCAGGCTTTTCCTGAAGTCGGCCAGGAAAGGGGTGGCCGCCACGCGCACCACCACCACGGCCTCGACCGTCCCCCAGCGCACCACGGGCGAGGCCATGTTGAAGATGGGTTGCTGCAGCGCTTCGGTGGCATCGCCTTCGTGGTTGATGCCGAACTCGCTGAAGTACACCCCGCCCGAACGCAGCTTGAGGGTTTCGAAAACAAAGGGGAAATGGGCTTTTTCCTGCAGCGCGGCCTGGGGTGCCTCCACCAGGTCATCGCCCAGCCGGTCAACCCGCAGCAGCTCCAGGCCATGGTCGCGGGCACTGATGAGCCGGATCTGCAGGTACGAGGGGTGCGCAGCCAGACTCGCCTTGAACACTCCGGCCAGCATGCGGCGGTCGCGCACAGAAGGTGCATGCGGCGGCTGCGCCGTGCGCGGCTCGGTGGCCACGGCCGCCGCGGCCGCCAGCAAGGTGGCATCGCGCGCCACGGTCGAAAAACCGGCTTCGAGGTGGCGCGTCAGCACCTGCGTGGTCGCCAGCAGCGAGCGCTCGGCCCGCTCACGCAGCAGTTCGCGCGCGGCAGCATAGGTGTGGTAGCCCGCCAGCACCGCAGCCAGTACGCTGAAGGAGGCCAGAATCCAGCCCAGGCGCGACGCGATGCCCCAGCGCATGGCTCAGAACCCCTCGGGGCGCTCGCCCGACACAATGCGCCGCCAGAGCCGGGTGCGCTGCTCTTCGTTCTCCACCGGCTCAAGCCACACCATCGGGCTCGCCGCCGCGCCCGCCGCGCCGCCGGGGGGCTCCTGCAAGGTGTTGGCCAGCCCCTGGCGCCGGGTCAGTACGCCGCTCACCGCCGGCTCAAGCATGTAGTCGATCCACCGGGCCGCCAGTGCAGGCTGGGCAGAGCGGCGCGTGATGGCCCAGCAGTCAAGCCAGGCCAAGGCCCCTTCCTGCGGGATGACATAGCCCACGTCGAGCCCCGCGTCGCGCAGCAACTTGAGTTGCTGCTGGCCGTAGTTGGCATGCATCACCGCGATGCGGTGGCGGCGGAACAGCTCCACCGATTCCTCGGGCACCGAATAAAACGACAGCACGTTGCGGCGAAGCGCCACCAGGTCGCGGGCCAGTCCACCGAACCGCGCCGCATCGATGCGAAAGGGCGCGAGCCCCCGGTGCTGGGCGGCCAGCGAGAAATTGTGGCTGCTGCCGTGGAACACCAGCACCCGCCCCTGCCAACGCGGATCCCACAGCACGTTCAGCGAGTCGGGCGGTACGCTGAACTGCCGGCGGTCGTAGATCAGGCCCATTTCGGAATAGGTATAGGGCAGCGCATACACGGCCCCTTCGCTGGTGATGCCGGGAATCGATGCCAGCTGCCGAAACCGGGGCAACTGGCGCCCGGCATTGGCAATGTCCTTCATCGGCAGCGGGATGAGGCGCTTTTGCGCGACCAGGCTGGCGATCTCGACCGTGTTGGCGGCCACTACGTCGTAGCCTGGGCCTGCCGGATCGGCCAGCTTGGCACGCAGGCTGTCGTCCGAGCCCACGGTGGTGATTTCGACGCGCACGGCATGGCGCTTTTCAAAGGCGGCCACCACATCGGCGTCGGCGTACCCGGGCCATGACAGGACGCGCAGCACCGGCGCCCCCGCCGCGCACAGCGGCAGCCAGGCAACGGCTGCCACGCACAGCCACGCACCCAGTCGCTGCGCCAGCCGCGCTGCGGCACTGCGTGTCCACGGGGTCCCCGTTGTTGCCATGGAGATATCTCGGCTCCGCCAGATAGATGTTAATGAGTGTAATCGTGCTTTGCGCTGACAATAAGCCCCGTGTCGATTCCCCAATCTTTCATCCAGGAACTGCTTTCGCGCGTGGACGTGGTGGACATCGTGGGCCGCTACGTGCAGCTCAAGAAAGGCGGCGCCAATTTCATGGGGCTGTGCCCCTTCCACGGCGAAAAATCGCCCTCCTTCAGCGTCAGCCCCGCCAAGCAGTTCTATCACTGCTTTGGCTGCGGCAAGAACGGCAACGCCATCAGTTTTCTCATGGAGCACGCCGGCATGGGCTTCATCGAGGCCGTGCAGGACCTGGCCCAGCAGGTGGGCCTGCAGGTGCCCGACGATGACATCTCGCCGCAGGAAAAAGAGCGCGCCGCCGCCGCCCGGCAAAAGCAGGCCACGCTGACCGATGTGCTGGAAAAAGCCGCCGAGGCCTATCGCCGGCAGTTGCGCATATCGCCCCGGGCCGTGGCGTATTTCAAGGGACGTGGGGTGTCGGGTGCGGTAGCCAAGCGCTATGGCCTGGGCTATGCCCCCGAAGGCTGGCGCAGCCTGGCCAGTGTTTTTCCGCACTACGACGACCCGCTGCTCGAAGAAAGCGGGTTGGTCATCGTCAATGACGAAGATGGCGGCAAGCGCTACGACCGCTTCCGTGACCGGGTGATGTTCCCCATCCGCAACGTCAAGGGCGAGTGCATCGGCTTTGGCGGTCGGGTGCTGGGCGATGACAAACCCAAGTACCTCAACTCGCCCGAAACCCCGGTGTTCCACAAGGGCCGCGAGCTGTATGGCCTGTTCGAGGCCCGCGCCGCCATTCGCGAGCAGGGTTTTGCGCTGGTCACCGAGGGCTACATGGATGTGGTGGCCCTGGCGCAGCTGGGGTTCCCCAATGCCGTGGCCACGCTGGGCACGGCCTGCACGCCCGAGCATGTGCAAAAGCTGCTGCGCTTTACCGAATCGGTGGTGTTCAGCTTTGACGGCGATGCCGCGGGTCGCCGGGCGGCCCGCAAGGCGCTCGACGGTGCCCTGCCCCATGCCGGCGACACGCGCAGCATCAAGTTTCTGTTCCTGCCGCCCGAGCACGATCCCGACAGCTTTGTGCGCGCGCACGGCTCCGATGCCTTTGCCCGCCACATTGGCGATGCGGTGCCTTTGAGCCGCTTCCTGATCGAAGCCGCCAGTGAAAGCTGCGACCTGGGCACGGCAGAAGGCCGCGCCCACATGGCGAGCAATGCCCGCCCGCTGTGGAGCGCCCTGCCCGAGGGGGTGCTGCGGCGCCAGGTGCTCACCGAACTGGCACAGCTGGCTCAACTGGACGCCCACGACCTGTCCGACCTCTGGAGCAAGACCGCCGCCCAGGAAGCGGCACGCCACCCTGGCACCGCTGCCTCGCACCGCCATGCCGCCCCCCCCACGGACGAGCCCCCGTGGGGTGCGCCGGCCGATGCGGGCTGGCAATCGCCCGGCGGCTACGACGCTCCCCCGAAGCCACCCTTTCGCAAGGGCGGCGACTGGAAAGGCGGCAGCTGGAAAAAAAAGGACGCCGCGCCCTGGCCGCCCCAGCCACGCCTGCCACGCACGCCCACCGCCAGCCGGGCAGACCACGCCGCACGGCTGCTGTTGTCGCACATGGCGTTTCTGGAAGAGTTGACGCACGACGACCACGCGGCGCTGTGCGCCCAACCCGCCCCGCATGGCCCGCTGTTCAGCTGGCTGGAAGAACAGTTCCACGAGCATGGGCCACAGGCCTGGGCCCTGCTGCGGGAAAGCCTGCGGGGCAACCCCTGTGAAGCCCTGGCGGTGAAGGTCATGACCGGCTCGCACGCGCAGACCGAGGGCGATCTGCACGAATTGCGGCTGGAACTGCGGGATCTTCTGAACCGCATGCTGATCGAAGACATCAACGCCCAGCAAAAAAACCTGATCCTGCAGGTGGCGCAAGACCCCACGGCACTGGAACGCTACCGTGCGCTGGAACAGCGGCGCAACGTACTGCAAGGCATATTGCCCCGCACCCCTTGAAATATCGGAAAGTCGGTATAATGTAGGGTTTTTCGGCAAGAGCGACAGCAGCACCTCCGAGCCGGGCCACCGTGACAAACGCGCACCTATGCGCTGATGGGCCCACTTATCGCAAGGACTGCACACCAAATGTTCGCCCAGACATCTTGCCCCTGAGGGCCTCCCCTCAAAACGTGAAGCCACCCTAGCTTTGCGTTGCCACCCGCGCCGGGACCTGAGGCGCTTGCGTTTTCTTTGTGTCCGTTTTTGATTCTGAGGTTGTTCCATGCCCGCTCAAAAGTCCGCGAAGCCGC
>JANJSZ010000314.1 GCA_024711405.1 Acidovorax sp. | reverse complement strand
GCTCCGAAGGCAGCGTCAAGACACACTGTTTTCGGGCAGTACAGACTCTCGGCAAGGCGCTGAAGGCAAAAGGAATCGAACCATGAACACCGCAAACACCCCCCCCCATGAAATGGCGGCGGATCGTTTTGCCCGCCGCGTCACTGCACGGTTAAGCAGTGGAACGCATGACCTACCCTACGATATTTCCGAGCGGTTGCGCGCGGCCCGCATGCAGGCGCTGGCCAAGCGCAAAGTTACCGTCCAGGCGCATCGCGTTGCACCCGCAGTTGTGCGCTCGGGCCATGCCGCAGCGCTCGGCGGTGGCAGCGAACGGGGTGGCTGGTGGAGTGCCCTGGTTTCGGCGGTTCCCGTGATGGCACTGCTGGTGGGTCTGGTAGTCATCAATGTGGCCCAGGACGAACAGGGAACGAACGAGGTGGCGGAAGTGGATGCCGCCCTGCTGACCGACGAGTTGCCCCCAGCGGCATACTCCGACCCGGGTTTTGTACAGTTCCTGAAAACCACCCATTCCAGCAACTGATCGACTTCTCTTTTTCTGAATGCACGCAAGTCCCCCTGACGACCACCCCACCATGCCAGCCTTCGTGCTGGCTTTGGTGCTTTTGGGTGCGTTTGCAGCCGGCGGTATGGCGGTGCTCCACCAGGTGCGCATGGCACCGGGCACCTTGGTACCCACGGCCGCGCTGGCCTCCAGCCCCAATGGCAAAGGTGCAGGCACGGTAGCCCATCCGTCCAGACAAACCCCTGCGGGCCCGGGCTGGGAGGTTCTGAACACTCCGCAGAAACTGGCGCTCTACCCTCTGGCGGAACGCTGGGCGCTGCTCAGCGAAGCGCAGAAACGGCGCTGGCTCGCCCTGGCCCAGAATTTCCCTACGCTCCCAGAACACGAGCAGGAAAAACTCCACAACCGCATGACGGAATGGGCCAGCCTGAGCGTGCAGCAGCGCAACCAGGCACGGCTCAACTATGCCGACTCCAATCGCCTGGCCCGTGACAACAAGCTCGCCCAATGGCAGGCTTACCAGGCGCTGAGCGATGAAGAAAAGCGCAGGCTGGCTGCGCGTGCGGCCCCCAAGCCGCAAGGTGCAGCCACTGCGCTCAAACCGGTTTCTCCCCGCAAGCTGGCACAGATTCCGGCGGCCTCGGGGGTCAACCCCAATCGCCCCAATCAGCCCAAGATCCCACCGGTACAAAGCCTCTCGCCACGGGCAGCGAAGCCAGCACTGTCCGCCCCTGCCGCCGCGGGGCACGGGAATGATGCACCGGTTTCGCCCCCCCCAGCCGTGGAGACCGCCCCCGTCAACGTCCCGGTGGCTGTGCCAAGCACGCTACCGCCACTGCCGGCCGCACCAGTTGCCAGCGACCATGCGATTCCGGCCGTACCCGAGCCGCCCCTCCTGACTCCCCAGTAATTTGCATGCCCGTCCTGCCCCCGTCTGAAGCGCTGCCGCCCATGGTCCCCGCCCCCATGAACCTTCAGGCCCCGAGCCTGGTCCGCCGCATGGCATGCTGGATGTATGAAGGCATCCTGATGTTCGGCGTGGTCTTCATCGCCGGCTACCTGTTTGGCACCCTGAGCCAGACCCGCAATGCCCTGGACAACCGCCATGCCCTGCAGGCCTTTCTGTTTGTGGTGTTTGGCATCTACTTCACCTGGTTCTGGGCCAAGGGGCAGACCCTGGCCATGAAAACCTGGAACATCCGCGTGGTGGACCGCGGCGGCCGCCCGCTCACGCAGGCGCGTGCGCTGCTGCGCTATGTTCTTTCCTGGCTGTGGTTTCTGCCGCCATTGGCCGCGGTGGCACCCTTTTCACTGCCGGGCGGCGAAGCCACGGTGATCATGCTGGGCTGGGTCGCCGTGTGGGCGCTGCTGAGCCGCTTTCACCCCCAGCAGCAGTTCTGGCACGACGCACTGGCGGGCACCCGCCTGGTGCACCACGAACCTGTCAAAAAATAAGCTTTTGTCGGATATGCCCTTGCCGGACACATCCGACCCCGACAATTGCCGCATGCCATCACTCGATCCCCCGCACTCCGCGCCCGCCAACCCCCAGAAAGCCCGGACCGGACTGAACCGGGTCTGGCATGCCACGGGCTACTCCATCGCAGGCCTGCGTGCCGGCTGGAACGAAAAGGCGTTTCGCCAGGAAGTCATTGCAGCCGTGGTCCTGGTTCCGCTGGCGTTCTGGCTGGGCCACAACTGGATGGAGGTGGCGCTGCTGGCCGGGTCGGTCATCATCGTGATGATTGTCGAGTTGCTCAACACCGGCATCGAGACCGCCATTGATCGCATCGGCCCCGAGTGGCACGACCTGTCCAAGCGTGCCAAGGACATGGGCAGCGCCGCGGTGCTGCTGTCGCTGCTGCTGTGTATCGGCATCTGGTGTGCCGCTCTTTTTCAAAGGTTTTTCCATGGCTGAGCCCGCTTTCTCCATCTGCGTGTACTGCGGCTCGCGCCCCGGTGAGAACCCGGCGTTTTCCCAGGCCGCCCAGGCCGTGGGCCGGTGGATCGGCTCGCATGGCGGCCAGCTCGTGTACGGCGGTGGCCTCAGCGGTCTCATGGGCACGGTGGCCGAGGCCACACGCCTGTCCGGTGGCCGGGTGGTGGGCGTGATACCGCAGACGCTGGTGGACAAGGAACTGGCCAATCGCCAGTGTGACGAGTTGCACATCGTGCAGACCATGCACGAGCGCAAGGCCATGATGGCCGAGCGCAGCAACGCCTTTTTGGCGCTGCCCGGCGGCATTGGCACCTTCGAGGAACTGTTTGAAGTGTGGACCTGGCGCCAGCTGGGCTACCACGACAAGCCACTGGGCCTGCTCAACGTGGGCGGCTACTACGACGGCCTGCTGGCCTTTTTGCAGACCAGCGTGGCGAGTGGGTTCATGCGAGGGTGGCAGATGGACCTGCTGCACATCGCAACCGACAGCGACGCCCTGCTGCGCAGCCTGGTGCAGTCGGCGGGCCACAGCCTGGAGCAGGTACCACTGCGCTCGGTGATCTGACAGCCCGCAAAACGAGCGCGGCCCAAGCCAGCGCCCCCGCGCAAGGGCCGCCCCGCCGCGCTGGGGGCGCCCCCCTCAGGGGGATGGCGCGAAGCGACACAGGGGGAGCCTATACCGCTGCGTCGTCCAGGTCACCCGTGCGGATGCGCACCACGCGTTCCACGGCGGTCACAAAAATCTTGCCGTCGCCAATCTTGCCCGTGCGCGCCACATTGACAA
>JANJSZ010000313.1 GCA_024711405.1 Acidovorax sp. | reverse complement strand
GCACCTGCATGAAATCACCGGCGGCAATGAGCTCCTTGGCGCGGCCCACGGCCGCCAGGTAGTCGGCCTTGGCAAAGCTGCGTTGCGCGGGATGGCTTTCGGTGGCCTTGACCACGGGGGCGCTCACCGAATATTTGAGCTGGTCCTTGAGCGCGCGCAGGCGCTTTTTGGCCCGGGTATAGGCCTCGGGCTGGGCCGGATCGGCATAGACAATGAGATAGAGCTTGCCCGACAGGTTGTCGATGACCGCCAGCTCCTCGCACTGCAGCAAGAGGATGTCGGGCGTTTCCAGCGAATCGGGCGGGCAGGTGGTTTCGAGTTTCTTTTCGATGTAGCGCACCGTGTCGTAGCCGAAGTAGCCCGCCAGGCCACCGCAGAAACGGGGGAGTCCCGGGCGCAGGGCCACCTTGAATCGTTTCTGGTAAGCCTCGATGAAATCCAGCGGATTGCCCCGCACGGTTTCCACCACCTGGCCGTCGGTGACGACCTCCGTGCGCGCATCGGCCCCGAACCCGCTGGCGCGCAGCAAGGTGCGGGCAGGCAAGCCGATGAAGCTGTAGCGGCCAAAACGCTCGCCGCCCACCACCGATTCGAGCAGGAAGCTGTGCTTGCCCCCGTCCTTGCTGTGGGCGAGCTTCAGGTACAGCGAGAGCGGGGTTTCCAGATCCGCAAAGGCTTCCGCCATGAGCGGAATGCGGTTGTAGCCTTCGCCGGCCAGGCTTTTGAATTCAAGTTCGGTGATCACGGGGGCGACTCCCTGCTGGGGTGGCGCGCAGACCGCAAGAGGAGGGTCGGGCGCCGCTGTTCATCGGCGGGCCCCAGGCGGGGCCCAGACTGCACGCCGGGAATTACCCCAGGTGCCATCAGGTGTTCAGGCAGACAGGCTGACGCCAGGGCCAGGCTCCCCGGTCGCTGCGACCTGTGATGAACACGTGGTGTATGAACATGCCCAAAGTGTAGCAAAGGTCCTTGACCCAATGGAGGGCGCTGCATTCATTCCCCGGACACAACCTCTCGAAAACCCTGTGGTGACAACAAGCGCTTCTTGCAACAATTAAAAACGAACGACCGTTCACTTTCAGGAGTCCCGCATGAAATTCCTCCATCGATGTGCCTTGTCTGCCGCCAGCACCTTTCTCCTGGCGACCGGCGCAGTGGCCCAGCCCGTCACCGTCGCCGACGTGAAATACGAAGAAACCAGTGTGGTCGCAGGCAGCACCCTGCAACTCAATGGGGCGGGCGTGCGCCACAAGACCGTCTTCAAGGTTTACACAGCCGGGCTGTACCTCGAAAAGAAGGCATCGACCCCGCCGGAAGCAGCCTCCGTCCGCGGGCCCAAGCGCCTGAGCATCACCATGCTGCGCGAGATTGACTCCGCCGAGCTGGGCAAGCTGTTTTCACGTGGGATGGAAGACAACATGGACCGGGCCGCATTCTCCAAGCTGATCCCCGGCGTGCTGCGCATGAGCCAGATCTTTTCGGAGCACAAGAAGCTGCAGGCCGGCGACCAGTTCATGATCGACTGGATTCCCGGAGCGGGGACGGTCATCACCGTCAAGGGCAAGCCCCAGGGCGAACCCTTCAAGGAACCCGAGTTCTTCAATGCGCTCCTGGGTATCTGGCTGGGCAACGTACCCGCGGACTGGAAACTCAAGGATGCCTTGCTGGGCAAGCCCGCCTGAGTCCCGCGGATTCACCAGCCCCCTCCCACCCTCCCGTCCCGCCAGGGCGGGCACCTGACGCGCCAGGTCAGGCCAGCAGCAACTCCAGCGAGTCCACATAACCGTCCGCATCCACGGCCTGCACCGGCAGGCCGTGGTTGTAGCCGTAGGTGACCAGCACCACGGGGCAGCCGGCGGCGCGAGCGGCCTGCGCGTCGTTGGAAGAATCACCCACCATCAGCGTGCGGGCGGGCTCGGTCTGCAAGGCCTCACAGGTTTTCAGCAGCGGCAACGGGTCGGGCTTCTTCCTGGCAAAACTGTCGCCACCGAACACCTGCTCAAAATAGCCGTCCAGCCCCTTGGCACGCAGGAGGGGCAAAGCAAACGCGGTCGGCTTGTTGGTCAGGCAGGCCAGCCGCAGGCCGGCATGGCGCAGGGCCTGCAGGCCCGCCACCACGCCGGGATACACCTGCGCATAGTCACCGTTGATGGACAGATAGTGCTGCTGGTAGCTGGGCCAGGCGCGGGCGTAGAACGCGTCGACTTCAATCGCTGTTGGCGCTTTACCTGCCAGGCCTAGAACGTGATGGAGCACTGAACGCAGCAAATGCTCGGAGCCCTTGCCCACCATCTGCTCGATGGCCGGCGCGGCAATCGCTGGCAGCGCCAGGTCGCTCAGCATGCGGTTGAGGGCCTCGGCAAAATCGCCCAAGGTGTCCACCATGGTGCCGTCGAGGTCGATGATGGCGGCGCCGAGGGTGGCGTGGTTCGATCCAATAAAGTTCAGCATGGGCCGGCAGGGTTCGAGACAAAGCGCAGGATGTTACTGCGCCGCGCGTTCATCTGCCGGAGTGCCGCACCATCAACTCCAGCACATAACGGCTCGGAATCGCATACGAAATGCCCGAGGGCTGGCTCAGGGCCGATTCGCGCGTGCTTTTGACCAGCACCATGTTGATGACGCCCAGCACGGCGCCGCTGCGCGGATCGAACAAGGGGCCGCCGCTGTTGCCCGGGTAGGCCGTGGCGTCGAGCTGGAACACCTGCAATGGCCCGGCGCGCAGGCTGCGGATGGCGCGTTCGCTGAGCTGCTGCCCCGTCGGGCTGGGCAAGGCCATGGTGGTGATGGACGAAACGGTGGCGCGGTGGGTGACGCTGGAAAAGCCCAGCACCCCGCCAATGGGGAAACCCATGAAAGCCAGATCGTCGCCCTCGCGCACCGGCTCCGACGCCACCACGCTCAAAGCCGCCGCAGCCGGCCCGTCGATCTGCAGCAGGGCGAGATCGTGTTCTGGGACGCTTTCCAGCACCCGCGCGGGGCGCATGGTCCACAGGCCCGCTCCCGCGCGCAGCTGCACGACCAGCGCCGGTCTGTCGGCTCCTGCGGCGCCGATGGCAGACACCACATGGGCATTGGTCACCACGCGCAAGCCGTCGCCCACCACGAAGCCGGTACCCCCATAGCGAAACCGCGGCGTGTCGGTCGCCTGGTAGGTGCCCACCAGCACCACGGCAGGCTTGACCCGCTCCACCGTGTCGGGCAGCTGCGCCAGTGCGCTGCTGCTCCATGCCCCGTGGAACAGGAGCACGAGTGCCCAGCGCATCCACCAGCGTGTGTGGTTCATGGTTTTTCCTTGGGAAAGAGGCCGCGCAGCGTCTTGCGCAACAGGTGCGGCAGCAGCAGGTGCGGCGGCATGCGCAGGCGGTGACCGTGCAGGTAGAGCATGCTGCGCGCCAGTGGCGTCCACGCATCCGCAGTGGAGGCGTGGTCGGGTCGCAGCATGCGCAAATACAGAGCGTCGCGCCAGCGATGCATCCAGGCCTGCTGGCCCACGCTGCCCGCCAGCGCTGCCACGGCGCCAGGCGGCACGGGGGTGTCCATGATGGTGTGCGCATAGCGCAGCGCATGGTGCAGCGGCCACTGCAAGTCCAGCTCTGCCGAGCGCGCCAGCAGGCCTGGCCAGAAGCCGGGCACGGCAGCAAACTCGCGCAGCAAGGCATCAAGGTCCACCACGCCCCTGAATCCGTGCGCGAAGTCGCTTTCGTGGAACAGGTGGGCAGCACTGTGCAGCACCATGTCGGACGGGGCAAGCACGCACACGCCCGGGTGACCGGGCAGCGCCTGCGCCGCCTGCAGCAGGCGCTGCGTGCTGGGCCGGGCCCTGGCGGTGAGTGGCACCAGGGCATGGTGCACATCCAGCACCGTGCCGCGGCGCAGGTGCCGCAGCGGCGGCAGCTCGTGCATCCAGGTGCGGTAGTAGTGCTGGTCGTAGGCGTCGCGGTTGGCATGCGCCCAGCCGGCCATCATCAAGGCGGTTTCCACGTCGGCCAGGCGCTCGCGCGGCACCAGAATGTCCACGTCCGAAACCATGCGCCCCAGTGATGCCTGCAGGCCCGCCAGGGCGTAGGCGCCGCCTTTGAGCAGCACCACGGGCAATCCCGTGGGCTGCAGGGCACGCGCTATCTGCGCCACCTCGAAGCGCAGCTCGCGCTGCTGGCGTGCAGCCAGGGCCAACGCCGACGCCAGGTGCGGACGCGGTGCAGGGGCCACGGCATCCCACGCGCCGTGGGCCTGTGCCAGTGCGGCGATGCGTGCCAGCACATCGGCGCGGCGCGCTTGCCGCACCACCACATCCCATTCGGTCAGCGTCAACCGGCCGGGCTGGGGCGCCGGACCCAGCAGGTTCAGCAGCGGCGTCATGGCATGGTCCTGCATCAAGCCCTCCCTGTGGGCGGCGGCTGCAGCGTGTCGAACCAGGCCAGGGCCTGGTCGAGCTGGCTGTAGCGCAGATCAAAGCTGTCGCAGGCATCGACCAGCCGCACCAGGGCCTCAAAGCCTGTGCGGCCATGCACATGCTGGTTGAAGCTGTTGCGCGCCAGCTCCACCACGGTGGTGGCTTTGGTGCGCGCCTGCACCTGCAGCGTGGCGCCGCGCTCGTACCGGGGAAAGACCACCCAGGCAGGCAGGGCGCGTTCGCCGGCGCGGGCCAGGCTCTCTGGCAGCACCTTGAGGTGGGCGACCGTGCCTTTTTGCGTATCGTGCGCCACCGGCCCCAGGACGCAGCCAGGAGCGCGATCGCGGATCACATCAATGGAATCGTTCTTGAGGCCGATAGGCCGCGGCGAAGGCACGACCCAGCCACTGCCGGGCTCCAGCAGCGTCAATTCATCGGACAGCAGGCGCCAGCCATGGAGCATGAGGGCCGCGCACAAAGTGCTCTTGCCCGCGCCCGGTGGCGCCGGCAGAACCACGGCGCGCCCGCCCCTTTCCAGCACCGCCGCATGCAGGCTGATCCACTGATGGCAATGGCTGGTCACGCACCAGTTCAGGCCCCACTCGAAAAGTGCAAAGGCTTCGCCCTGCGCCAGCGGCGTGAAAGGTTGGCCTCCATCCAGCGCGAAAAAGCACAACGGACGAAACCACGTGCGGCACGGCTGCACTGCCACATGGAAGTCGCTGAAACCGCCCCCCTCCAGCGGGACCAGTGGGTGGTCTGAATAAAGGCGTTCCAGACCCTCGGCCACCACGGGAATCCGGCTGCGCACCCGCACCACAAAGGGCGGGATAACGATCGCCAGGCCCTCTCCGCCCAGCAGCCTGCCGAGCTGGCGCCTGGACAGTGAAGACAACAGGGGTTGGGTGTTCACGCGCCGCAGGGTTCGATAAAACCCAGGGATTCGAATGCACGCAGCATCCTGTCCACGCTGCAAACATCTTCCAAAGCAGGCGGCTCACCCAGCAGCGTCCGGGCCAGGCTCTCGGCGCAAGACTGCGGCACCGTCAACAGATGGCGCAGCACCTCGCCCGCAATGGGGCTGAGCGCATGGATATCGCCACTGGCTTCGTCGTACACCACAGCGCCGTCGGGCCACAGCTGCAGCCCGTAGTCTGCGCGCCGTGGGCAATGCCAATGCGTTGCAGGCCCACCCGGCGAGGGTCCCGCATCAGCCGTAACGGCGCGCACCGTAGATGGTTTCAAAATAGGCGGTGGTTTGTGCATAGTCCCACTGGGCACCGGCAAACGGACTCCAGTTGCCGCGCCCGTTCCAGATGGCATTGCATTGCGCGGTGGAGAGCGCCAGCACGTCGCGATCATCGTGGAATTCGAGCGCTGTCAGATAGGCCGCCACCACATAGCGGGCCAACACGGTATCGCGGTCATGGCCCTCGTAGCCCAGCACATCGCCCAGCGTCACGCGGCGCCCATATCTGCCCTCGGGTGTCCACCGCATGGGGCGGCAGGGCAGGATTGTTGCAGCGCAGGTCGGGCCGCCTGTGCACCACGGGCCGCAGCATGCGGCC
>JANJSZ010000312.1 GCA_024711405.1 Acidovorax sp. | reverse complement strand
AGGTAGCCAGGGCTTCACCTTCGACTTCTTCGGCAATGATCAGCAGCGGACGGCCGGCCTTGGCCACTTGCTCCAGCGTGGGCAGCAGGTCGCGGATGTTGCTGATTTTCTTGTCGAACAGCAGCACGAAGGGGTTGTCCAGAATCGCGGATTGCTTTTCGGGGTTGTTGATGAAGTAGGGCGACAGGTAGCCACGGTCGAACTGCATGCCTTCCACGACGTCCAGTTCGGAGTCGAGCGACTTGCCGTCTTCCACGGTGATCACGCCTTCCTTGCCGACCTTGTCCATGGCGTCAGCGATCAGCTTGCCGATGGTTTCGTCGGAGTTGGCGGAGATCGAACCGACCTGGGCGATTTCCTTGGAGGTGGTGGTGGGCTTGGAAGCCTTCTTCAGCTCGATCACCAGGGCTGCAACAGCCTTGTCGATACCGCGCTTGAGGTCCATGGGGTTGATGCCGGCGGCCACGTACTTGAAGCCTTCGCGCACGATGGCTTGTGCCAACACGGTGGCGGTGGTGGTGCCGTCACCCGCGTTGTCGCTGGTCTTGGAGGCCACTTCCTTCACGAGCTGGGCGCCCATGTTCTGCAGCGTGTCTTGCTGTTCGATTTCCTTGGCCACGGACTCGCCGTCCTTGGTCCCCGTGGGGGCGCCGAACGAGCGCTCCAGCACCACGTTGCGGCCCTTGGGGCCCAGGGTGACCTTGACCGCGTTGGCCAGGATGTTCACGCCTTCAACCATGCGTGCGCGGGCTTCGCCGCCGAAAACTACGTCTTTTGCTGCCATGTTTGGCTCCTAGAGAAATCTAAAAATTCGTGAAACAGATGACTGAGTCGAGAAAAGAATTGCGTAGCGAGCGGCTCACAGGCTAGGCGGACGGAGCGCAGGAACCGGAACGTACTTCCCGTACGTGAGGATTCCGAGCACCGCCCAACGACGCATGTGGGCCGCGCAGTAGCAATTACTTCTCGACAACGGCGAACAGGTCGTCTTCCTTCATCACCAGCAGCTCGTCGCCCTTGACCTTGACGGTCTGGCCCGAGTACTTGCCGAACAGAACGCGGTCACCGACCTTCACGTTCAGGGCGATCAGCTCGCCCTTGTCGTTCTTCTTGCCGGGGCCGACGGCCAGCACTTCACCTTGATCGGGCTTTTCAGCGGCGTTGTCGGGGATCACGATGCCGGAGGCGGTCGTGGTTTCGCTTTCGATACGCTTGACGATCACGCGATCGTGCAGAGGGCGAAGGTTCATTGCATTGCTCCTGTTGACTGAAATAAAAAGCCGGATGAAAAGGCGCCCGCACTGCGAACACCACCAAACTTCCTCGCGACAAGCGCCTTGTTAGCACTCGTTTGAGGCGAGTGCTAATGATAGAGGCATTTGTGGCCGTTTCAAGACGTCCCCTGGCGGATGGGGGATTTTGGGGAGGGAGAATGCAGCGGCAGGCGGTCACCTTGCAGGGTTGCACCGGCCCGGTGGGCTCTTCCTGCCGGTTCACTGTCTCTGGTGGTAACGGATTGCTATTGAAAAATAGCTGCTTGCGCAATGCCAGAAAGCGCTGAAACCCATTAATGCAGTCAACTGCAATGCGACCGTGGGGAGGACGCCGTTTCAAGTTCCCAGCCTGATCACCGCCGCTTCCCGGCGCTGGCCTGCCGCGCCAGCAGAGCGCAGGCTGCGTTCAGGGTGTGCGTGGTGGTCAGGGCGCGTGCAATCTGCTTGTGGGTATCGGCATGCAGCAGGCATTGCCATGGAGCCCGGGCACCGCGCAGCTGGGCAGAAAAAATGCCGCCACCACGCCCCATTCCACCGCCTGGGGCCATTGCAGCAGTGGGCACCCCACCCCAAACACCAGCAGCGCAAGACCCTCGGCGGTCGCCACACACCGTGACGGCAGGGGGGCGGATATTTCTGCAGGGTCCGTGGTGGCGTGCAGGCCGATTCCGGCATGTGCCGATGTGCCCGCCATGGGCCTGTGCAGCGGTGTTGCAACGGCGCAGCAGCGTCTGCCCGCCCCAGCGCGCGGCCGCCGCACCAGGGCAACCGCCGACAGGCGTATTTTCTGAATGAAAATAGCTTGAAACGCTTATAAAAAAGCGCTTCAAGCTATTAATCGGATAGCAATTTGTGGGCGATACCTTGCCCCCCGACCTACGCTCCCCGTACCAGCGCCAGGATCTGGCCGGCGTCCAGCGTTGCGGCCTTTTGCTGGATCTGTGGCAGGTATTGTGTTTGCAGCTGCTTGGCGGGGCCGAGCAGGTTCTGGAACGTGTCGCGCAGCATGGTGGTGCTCATGACCCGGCCCCCGGCGTAGTAGCGCCGGGCCACCTGCCCCAGCGCATAGGTCGTGGCAAACGAAAACGCCATACCAGTGGCGGCACCGCCCATGCGGCCGATGGTTTTGCCCGCTGCCTTGCCCAGCAGGCCTCCGAGCAATTTGCGGCCAAACTGCTCCAGGTATTGCGAGGTCAGACCCACGCCAGCGGCGGCGATGAACTCCTTGATGTGGCCCTGGTCCAGTTCCACGCCATGGGCCTTGCCGATGCCATACACCATCTTCACCTGCAGCGGGATGATGGCCATTGACGCCCAGGACTGCGGCAGCAGCTCCAGCGCGCCGTTGAGCAGGGCGTAATGGAGGATGGACTGGTCCAGGCCCGCATCGGAAGCGGCAGGGGCGGCTGCGGCCACCGCCGCCGTGGCCACCGGGGCTGCCGCAGGGATGGCCATGGGCACAGCCTTTTCTGCCGCCGCCACCAGCGCGTCGGCTTCCTGGTCAAACACGTCGGTCTGCGGTGTGCCCAGTTGCAGCAATGTTTTGAGCGTGGCCAGAAAATCGCGCTCGGCCGCTGTCTGGCGGCCATCCACATCGCACACGCACACCGCCATTTCGTAGGCGAGCTGGCGGTGCATGGGTTCGCTCAGGGCGCTGGCTGCGGCCTGCAAGCTGGTGCGCTGGAGCAGCACGTCCTGGTAGATGCGCGGCAGGTCGGCCATGCCCGCGTCGCCGGCCAGCGACTGGGCGATGCGGCGGATTTCTTCGCGCTCGGCGTCGTCCTTGTCACCGTCCGCAAATGCGGCCAGAAGGGCGATGGTGAGGATGGATTTTTGCTGGTCCAGTGTCATGCGTTGCAGCTCCCGGGGAGCGGTAAAAAGGAAGGGGGCCGAATAAACCAGGCGCAACGCAATCAAGGAAACCAAGGCAGCGCCGGATGTGTACCGTGCATATGCAGTCTAGGCAATCGCGTTTCAACGCCACAGTTTGTGGGGAATTGGCGGCGCGCCCGGCATGCCGTGGCTGCGGGTTTCCCCGCGGGGCGCGGCGTGTGTGCCGCAGGCCCTATCGCCTACAGTTGCGCAGGCTCCCCCGCATTCCTCCGTGATGAAGCGCACCCCATGAACATTGCCCATCTGCTCCACCGCAGCGCCCAGCGCTACCCCGATCAACCTGCCGTGCTGCACGGCGACCAGGTGGTGCTGCGCTATGGCGCCCTGGGTGCGCGCGCGGCGGCCCTGGCGGCCTGGCTGCGCACGCAGTGCGGTGTGGCGCCGGGTGACCGCGTGGCCATCTACGCCGCCAACTGCCCGGAGTACCTGGAGGCTCTGCATGCCATTGTGTGGGCGGGCGCGGTGTCGGTGCCGGTCAACTACAAACTGCATGCCAAGGAGCTGGCGCATGTGCTGGCCGATTCCGGTGCGCGCGTGGTGCTGGCGTCGCAGGCGCTCGCTGCCGCCGCGCGCGAAGCCGGTGCACCGGAGGCCGGCCTGCTGGTGTTGGGCTCGGATGCCTATGCCGCTGCCGTGCGGCATGCGCCCATGGAGGTCCATGACCGCGCGCCGCAGGATGTGGCCTCGCTGTTCTACACCTCGGGCACCACCGGCCGCCCCAAGGGCGTGATGCAGACGCACCGCAACCTGCTGGCCATGACGGCCTGCTATTTCACCGATGTGGACGACATCGCCCCGGGCGACGCCATGGTGTATGCCGCCCCCATGTCGCACGGCGCGGGGCTCTACAACTACGCCCAGGTGCTGCGCGGCGGGCGGCATGTCGTGCCCGTGTCGGGCGGTTTCGAGCCCGCCGAACTGGTGCAGCTGGCCGCCTCGGTGGGCCCGCTCACGCTGTTTGCCGCGCCCACCATGGTGCACCGGCTGGTCGAGCATGTGCGGGCCACGGGCGCGGAGGTGGCGGGCTTCAAGACCATCGTGTACGGCGGCGGCCCCATGTATGCCGACGACCTGCGCGCCGCGCTGGCCACCCTGGGCAACCGTTTCGTGCAGATCTACGGCCAGGGCGAAAGTCCCATGACCATCACCGCCCTCTCGCGTGCGCAGCTGGCCGACCGCCACCACCCGCGCTGGGCCGAGCGCATGGCTTCGGTGGGCGTGGCGCAGTCGCTGGTGGAGGTGCGCGTGGTCGATGCGGCCGGCCAGCCTGTGCCCGCAGGCGAGACCGGCGAGGTGGTGGTGCGCGGCGAAACCGTGATGCCCGGCTACTGGAACAACCCCGAGGCCACGGCCCAGACACTGCGCGATGGCTGGCTGTACACCGGCGACATGGGGTGCCTGGACATTGACGGTTTTCTCACGCTCAAGGACCGGTCCAAGGACGTGATCATCTCGGGCGGCTCCAACATCTACCCGCGCGAGGTCGAAGAAGTGCTGCTGCTGCACCCGCAGGTGCGCGAGGTGGCCGTGGTGGGGCAGCCGGATGCGGAGTGGGGCGAGGTGCCTGTGGCCTTTGTGGTGGGCGATGAGGGGGTGACGCCGGATGCGCTGGACGCGCTGTGCCTGGCGCACATTGCGCGCTTCAAGCGCCCTCGGCGGTACCGTTTTGTGCCCGCCTTGCCCAAGAACAGCTATGGCAAGGTGCCCAAGACGGCGTTGCGGGAGATGCTGGGTTAAAAGCCCGGCCTGCAAAGGCCAATGCGTGGGCCTACCATTGTGGCCTGCACTTTTCTGCGAGCCCGCCATGACCACCACCCTCAAGATCGATTTCGTCTCCGATGTCTCCTGCCCCTGGTGCGTCATCGGCCTCAAGGCGCTGGAGCAGGCTGCCGATCGCCTGAAGAGCGAAGTAGCTCTTGACATGCACTTTCAGCCGTTCGAGCTGAATCCTCAGATGGGCCCCGAGGGCCAGGACATCAACGAGCATCTGCAGGAGAAGTATGGCTCCACGCCTGAGCAACTTGAGCGCAACCGCGAAGCCATTGCGGCGCGTGGAGCTGAGCTGGGATTCACTTTCGGCAAGGGCAAGCGCAGCCGTGTCTACAACACTTTCGACGCGCACCGTCTGTTGCACTGGGCCGAAGAAAACAGCTTGCAGCCACAGCTTAAGCTCGCGCTGTTCAAAGCGTATTTCACCGATGGGCACGACCCTAGCAACCATGAGGTGCTGGTGCGCGTGGCCGGTGAGGTGGGCCTGAATATGGATGAAGCGCGTGAGCTATTGGCGTCTGATCGTTTTGCGGAAGAGGTGCGCGAGCGTGAGCAGTTCTACCTGCAGCATGGCATCCATTCGGTGCCGGCCATCATCGTGAACGACCGGCATCTGATTCAGGGCGGGCAGCCGGTGGAGGTGTTCGAGCAGGCGCTGCGGCAGATTGCCAGCCAGCGGTGATGTTGGCGATGATTTTGATGGCTCCTAGCGTTTGATGAATAAGCGCTGGAGGCCAATTTGATGCATAAAAAAACAAAAGAGGCCTGCTGAGCCCCTTTTGTTTTTGGTGTCGTTGCCTTGCCGCTCGCCTGTCCGCCTGTCTACCTACTTGCGCAGCGGAATCGCCGTGGCCCGGTCCACCGGCACGGCCGTGACGCTGTTCTGCGGCGAACCGTCGATCAGCTTTTCCGAATAGGTCAGGTAGACCAGCGTGTTGCGCGCCGGGTCCACCATGCGCACGATGCGCAGGCGCTTGAACAGGATGGACATGCGCTCGCTGAACACCTCTTCCTGCTTCCTGAGCGGCTGGGGGATGCTGATGGCCCCCACCTGGCGGCAGGCGATCGAGGCTTCGGCGCGGTCTTCGGCCAGGCCCAGCGTGCCCTTGACGCCCCCGATGCGGGCGCGCGAGACATAGCAGGTCACACCCTGCACGCCGGGGTCGTCGTAGGCTTCCACGATGATGTCGTGGTCGCGGCCAATCCATTGGAAGGCCGTGTCCACCGTGCCGATTTTTTCGCCCGACGCCGCCAGCGCGGCGCAGGGTATAAGGGCACTGGCCAACAGCCCTGCCGCTGCCAAGGCCCGGCAGCGGGTGGTCATCATCCAGCCACCCCGGCTTCGGCGCAGCGCCGGGCCAGGTGGGCGAGGGCCTCTTCCACCTGGTCCACCAGCACCAGGAACAGGTCGCCCGGTTGCAGGCGATCGAGGGCTGCATCGATGGCGATGAACTCGCCGCGGATTTCCTCGACATGCTGGGTGCGCACGGCGTCGGCCAGGCCTTCGCGCAGCAGGGCCATCACTTCGCCGTCGCCGCGGCCACGCTGGGCGGCGTCCTGGTAGAGGATCACGTCTTCAAAGGCGGCGCCCAGGATCACGGTCTGCTCGCGGATGTCCTCGTCGCGGCGGTCGCCGGCGCCGCTGATCACCACGCTGCGGCGCTTGGCGGGCAGGGCCTCGACGGCCTGTACCAGGGCACGCATGGCGTCGGGGTTGTGGCCGTAGTCGGCGATCACCGTGGCACCCTTGAAATCCATGACGTTGAAACGGCCCGGGGCGTTGTCGCTGTCGTTCACAAAGCCCGAGAGGCCGCGGCGGATGGTCTGCCAGGGCAGGCCGGCGCCCCAGGCGGCGGCCACCGAGGCCATGACGTTCTCGACCTGGAAGCCGATCTTGCCGTTGCGCGTGATGGGCACGTCGCGCAGGTGGATGGTTTCGCGCCACGAACCTTCAGCGGCCACGATCGAGTCGCCATCCACGTACACGGTGCGGTGGCCCTGGGCGCGGTGCGTGGCCATCACCGGGTGGTGGCGGTCTGCGGCGAAATAGATGATCTTGCCGGGGCAGGACGAGGCCATGGCGGCCACGATGGGGTCGGTGGCATTGAGCACGGCATAGCCGGTGGTGGCCACGTTCTGCACGATCACGCGCTTGAGCACCGCCAGGTCTTCCACCGTGGTGATGTAGTTCAGGCCCAGGTGGTCGCCCGCGCCGATGTTGGTGACCACGGCCACCTGGCAGCGGTCGAAACCCAGGCCTTCGCGCAGGATGCCGCCACGCGCGGTTTCGAACACGGCGGCGTCCACCTCGGGGTGCAGCAGCACGTTGCGGGCGCTCTTGGGTCCGCTGCAGTCGCCGCTGTCGATCTGGCGGCCGTTCACGTACACGCCGTCGGTGTTGGTCTTGCCCACGCGCAGGCCCTGGGCGGTGAACAGGTGGGCAATCAGGCGCGCCGTGGTGGTCTTGCCGTTGGTGCCGGTCACGGCCACGGTGGGAATGCGGCCATCGTCGCCATGGGCGTAGAGGCGGTCCACCATGGCCTGGCCGACATTGCGCGGCTTGCCGTAGCTGGGGGCCAGGTGCATGCGCAGGCCGGGGGCGGCGTTCACTTCGACGAAGCCGCCGCCCTGCTCTTCGAGGGGGCGCAGCACGGTCTCGGCGACCATGTCCACACCGCAGATGTGCAGGCCCACCATCTGGGCGGCGGCCACGGCGCGCGCGGCCACGGCAGGGTGCACGTCGTCGGTGACATCGGTGGCGGTGCCGCCGGTCGACAGGTTGGCGTTGTTGCGCAGGATGACGCGCTGGCCCTTGGGCGGAACGGAGTCGGGCGTGAGGTTCTGCATGGCCAGGCGGGCCACGGCGATGTCATCGAGACGGATCTTGGTGAGCGAGGTGGCGTGGCCTTCGCCACGGCGCGGGTCCTGGTTCACGGTGTTCACCAGCTCGCGCACGGTGCGTTCGCCATCGCCCAGCACCTGCGGGGGCTCGCGCCGGGCGGCGGCCACGAGCTGGTCGCCCACCACCAGCAAGCGGAAATCGTGGCCGGGCAAAAAGCGCTCGACCATCACGGTGCCGTAGTCGGCGGCGTTGCGGTAGGCCTCTTCGAGCTGGGCCCGGTCGGTGATGTTGACCGTGACGCCCTTGCCCTGGTTGCCGTCCTGCGGTTTGACCACCACGGGCAGACCCACCTTGAGCGCGACTTCCCAGGCTTCCTCGACAGTGTCCACCGGCTGGCCCAGCGGCACCGGTACGCCGGCCGCGTGCAGCAGGCGCTTGGTGAGGTCCTTGTCCTGGCCGATGGATTCGGCCACGGCGCTGGTGGAGTCGATCTCGGCGGCCTGGATACGGCGCTGCTTCGAGCCCCAGCCAAACTGCACCAGGCTGCCGCGCGTGAGGCGCCGGTAGGGGATGCCGCGGGCCACGGCGGCATCGACGATGGCGCCGGTGCTGGGGCCCAGGCGCTCGTCTTCATCGAGCTCGCGCAGATTGGCAATGGCCGCTTCGGCATCGAATTGGCCCTGGCCCAGCGCGGCGTTGACGAGGCGCTGTGCGTCTTCAAACGCCTGCCGGCCCACGGCTTCCTCGCTGTATTCGACAACCACCTGGTACACACCGGCATCGGTGGTGGCGGTGGTGCGTGCAAAGGTCACCGGACAGCCGGCCTGGGCCTGCAGGGCCAGCGCCGCCGTCTGCAGCACATGGGCGAGCGAGACATCGCCGCTGCCGCCTTCGGGGTGCAGCATGCCGATGGCCGGAAACAGGGCCCGCAGCCGGGCTTCGAAACCGTCCATGCGGGCGATGGCGCGCTCGGATTCGGCGCAGGCCACCACGGCTTCGATGGCCATGTGGCGGCTCCAGAGGTTGGGGCCACGCAGGGCCCGGGTGCGGGATACATCCATGGAAGTGTCTTTCTGTGGTCCATCAGGGCTGGCAGGCCCCGGTCAGGTCGAGGGCGATGGAATCAACAACGGGTGGGCATCAGGTGGGCAGGGTGCTCACGGGCGGCAGCTCGGGCTCGAATGTCTTGATGCCGGCGCCGATGAGGTCGGGGGCAATGTCCAGCGCCCAGGCCGCGCCGATCGCGGCCAGCAGGGCATCGGTGTCGGGCACGATGGCGTTGCGCCCGAACGTGAGCTCGGACAGCGTGCCCAGCACATGTTCTGCACTGCCGGTGGCCAGCACCACGTGCTGGTTGCGCAGCACCACGGCGCGCCCCTGGTTGCGGGCACGGTGCTCCACGATGGCGGGCAGGCTGGCGTCCTGTGCATACAGCACCACATCGCCGTCGCACAGCGGGGCCAGGTCGGCCACCTGCGGATCGGCGGCGTTGAGCACGGCCGCGCCGCCCTCCAGCACCACGTCCACCTGCGTGCGCAGCACCTTGGTCATCTGCTCGCGGTTCTGGATGTCGAATTCGGCCAGCGTTTCTGCGCCCTCCATGTCGGTGACCACGCCCACCTGGCAGCGGTCGTAGGCCAGCCCGTCGCGCAGGATGGTGCGGGCGTCGTTCTCGATCACGGCGGCCTGCACCATCTGGTTCATGAGCAGGCGGTGGGCCGCTTCCCAGTGGGCGCAGTCGGCCGCCTCCACGCAGCGGCGGTCCAGAAAGAGGCCGTCGCGGCAGGCCAGGCCGGTGTGCCGTCCGCTCAGGTGCAGCAGCCAGGCCACCAGGCGCGCGATGGTGGCGGTGCCCCGCGTGCCGGCCACGCCCACCACCGGGATGCGTCCCGCGGTGTCGTCGTCTTCGGGTTCTTCGGCGGGGAACAGGTGCTCGACGATGGCCTGGCCCACAGGGCGGGGAGTGCCCACGGCGGGCTTGAGGTGCATGAGCAGGCCGGGGCCGGCGTTCACTTCCACAATGGCGCCGCCCTGTTCGTGCAGGGGGCGGGAGATGTCTTGCGCCACCATGTCGATGCCGGCAATGTCCAGTCCCACCACCTTGGCGGCCAACTGGGCGATGTAGGCCACTTCCGGGTGCACGTCGTCGGTGCAGTCCACGGCCACGTTGCCGTTGCGCTGGATCACGACTTGCCGTCCGGCGGCGGGCACCGCATCAGCGCTGAGGTCCTGGCGCTTGAGTTCGAGCTGCACCTTGGCGTCGGTCGCCACATCGATGATTTCGAGCGGGTATTCTTCTTCGTGGCCCCGGCGGGGGTCGGAGTTGAGCTGGCTGTCGATCAGCTCGGTCACCGTGGACCGGCCGTTGCCCGTGATGCTGACCACCTCGCCCCGCGCCGCCGCCACCAGCTTGCCGCCCACCACCAGCAGGCGGTGTTCGTCGCCGGGAATGAAGCGCTCGACCATCACGTCGCTGCCCTCGGGGTAGGCCACATGGTAGGCCGCCGCTATGTCTTCCTGCTTGCGCAGGTCCAGCGTGACGCCGCGGCCATGGTTGCCGTCGGAGGGCTTGACCACCACGGGCAGGCCGATGTCCTCGGCGGCCTCCCAGGCCTCTGCGGGGCTGTGGACCACCTGGCCGTCCGGGATGGGCACGCCGCAGGCCTTGAGCAGGCTCTTGGTGAGGTCCTTGTCGCTGGCGATGCCTTCGGCGATGGCGCTGGTGAATTCGCTCTCCGCCGTCCAGATGCGCCGCTGGCGGGCGCCGTAGCCCAGTTGCACCAGGTTGCCGTCGTTCAGGCGGATGTGGGGAATGCCGCGGTCCGTGCCTGCCGTCACGATGCAGGCAGTGCTGGGGCCCAGGTAGCGGTCATCGACCTCGGTGCGCAGCCGCGCCACGGCGGCCCGCACGTCAAAGGGTTCATCGTTGATGGCGGCCATCAGCAGGCGGTGCCCCTGGGCCAGCGCCACGCGGGCCACCTGTTCGTCCCGTGCCCGGAACACCATGCGGTAGACGCCGCGCACCGACGTGCTGCGGGTCTGGCCGAAACCCGTGGGCATGCCCGACAGGTTGAGCAGCTCGATGACCACATGCTCCAGCACATGGCCGCACCAGGTGCCCTCCTGCAGGCGTTGCAGGAAACCGCCGCGCTCGCCCACGCCGCAGTGGTGCTCCTCCAGCGCGGGCAACCAGGCCGTGAGGCGGTCATTGAGCCCGGGGAGGGTGTTGGAGGGGTGGTCTTCCAGTACACCCAGGTCCAGCCAGACCTCCAGTGCCGGCCGGTAGGTCCAGATGTTGGGGCCGCGCAGGTAGTTGATGCGCAGGAGTTGGATATCGTCGATTTTTGCCATGTTTCGGAGCGGTTCAGGGGCACCGGGCGGGCCGGACAGGGAATGCAATTGTGCGCCCGGTTGGACGCCCGTTTTGTCGATCAAGGGGAGGAGGCGGTGCAGTTTGCGCTGGCACGCCGGGATTCGGTCAAAATTCCGGCTCCTGCAACGCTTGTGGCTGTGTGTCGCCGACTGCAGAGAACCAAAACCTATGCAACATCACCATTCTGTGGACGCCTCCGGTGTCTTTTCTGGCCCCCAGGGGGCCGATTTGCGGGCCATGCTCGCTCCCCAAGAGAACGTGCTGGCCGCGTTACAGGTTGACCTGAGTGTCGAATTGCGCTTTGCCGCCGGCTGGGTGGTGGTGACTTCGGAGCGCATTCTGGCCTGCGACCCCGGCACTGCCGCCTGGCGTGCCTGGCCGCTGTCGAGCGGGTTGGCGCTGCGCATGCAGGACCACGGCGGAGTCGGCACGCTGGAGCTGCAGGCCCCGGATGCGCGGCTGGCCCTCTGGCGCTTTACCCTGGCGCACCATCCCCAGGCCCTGCGCCTGGTGCAGCGCTTCGAGCAGGCGACGGTCCGCAGCCTGGCTTCGGGTGCGGCGCAGGACGAGGCCGATGAGCCCACCTGTCCGCAGTGCCACACCCCGCTGCCTCCCGACACCGAAGAATGCCCGGCCTGCGCGCGCGCCCAGCCCCCGCAGACCTCCACCTGGGTGCTGCTGCGGCTGTGGCGCTTCGCGCGGCCCTACCGCAAGCAGCTGGCGACGGGCTTTGCGCTCACGCTGGCTTCCACGGCGGCCACGCTGGTGCCTCCCTACCTCACCATCCCGCTGATGGACGATATCCTGATCCCGTTCCAGAACGGCCAGCAGATCGAGCCCGGCCTGGTGCTGCTCTACCTGGGTGGCCTGCTGCTGTCGGCCCTGGCCGCCTGGGGGCTGTCGTGGGCGCGCACCTACATCCTGGCGCTGGTGTCCGAGCGCATCGGTGCCGACCTGCGCACCACCACCTACGAGCACCTCTTGCGCCTGTCGCTCGACTACTTTGGTGGCAAGCGCACGGGCGACCTGATGGCGCGCATTGGCTCCGAAACCGACCGCATCAACGTCTTCCTGTCGCTGCACGCGCTCGATTTCATCACCGATGTGCTGATGATCTGCATGACGGCGGCCATCCTGTTTTCCATCAACCCCTGGCTGGCGCTGGTCACGCTGGTGCCGCTGCCCTTCATCGGCTGGATGATCCACACCGTACGCGACCGCCTGCGCACGGGTTTCGAAAAAATCGACCGTGTGTGGAGCGAGGTGACCAACGTGCTGGCCGACACCATCCCCGGCATCCGCGTCGTGAAGGCCTTTGCCCAGGAAAAGCGCGAAGCCCAGCGGTTTCGCGACGCCAACCAGCACAACCTGGAGGTGAACGACAAGCTCAACAAGACCTGGAGCCTGTTCACGCCCACGGTATCGCTGCTCACCGAAATCGGCCTGCTGGTGGTCTGGGCGTTCGGCATCTGGCTGGTGTCGCGCAACCAGATCACCGTGGGTGTGCTCACGGCCTTCATCGCCTACATCGGGCGCTTTTATGGCCGGCTCGATTCCATGAGCCGTATCGTCTCGGTCACACAGAAGGCAGCTGCGGGTGCCAAGCGCATCTTTGACATCCTGGACCATGTCAGCAATGTGCCCGACCCGGTCCAGCCGGTGAAGCTGGCCCGCGTCGAAGGCGCCATCCAGATGCGCAACGTGGGCTTTCGCTACGGCAGCCGCGCCGTCATCAAGCACCTGGAGCTGGACATCCGCCCCGGCGAGATGATCGGGCTGGTGGGGCACAGCGGCTCGGGCAAGAGCACGCTGGTCAACCTGATCAACCGCTTCTACGACGTGAGCGATGGCTCCATCCAGGTCGATGGGGTGGATATCCGCCGCTTCGCCGTGGCCGATTACCGCCGCCATATCGGCCTGGTGCTGCAGGAGCCCTTCCTGTTTTTCGGCACCATTGCCGAGAACATTGCCTACGGCAAGCCCGATGCCTCGCGCGCGGAGATCGTGGCGGCCGCCCGCGCCGCCCATGCGCACGAGTTCATTCTGCGTGTGCCGCATGGCTACGACTCGCTGGTGGGCGAGCGCGGCCAGGGCCTGTCGGGCGGCGAGCGCCAGCGCATCAGCATTGCCCGCGCGTTGCTGATCG
>JANJSZ010000311.1 GCA_024711405.1 Acidovorax sp. | reverse complement strand
GTGGTGACCTTCATCGCCTTTGAAGCCGCGTATTTCAGCGAAATCATGCGCGCGGGCATCCAGTCGGTGCCGCGGGGGCAGGTGTATGCGGGCCAGGCGATGGGCATGACCTACAGCCAGAACATGAAGCTGGTGATCCTGCCGCAGGCGTTTCGCAACATGCTGCCGGTGCTGCTGACGCAGACCATCATCCTGTTCCAGGACACCTCGCTGGTCTATGCCATTGGCGCCTACGACATGCTCAAGGGCTTTGAAGTGGCCGGCAAGAACTTTGGCCGCCCCATCGAGGCCTACCTGGCTGCGGCGGTGCTGTACTTTGTGATGTGCTATGCCTTGTCCTGGATGGTCAAGCGCCTGCACCAGAAGATCGCCATCATTCGTTGAGGCGCAAGAGATTGAGGAACAAGTAAATGATCGAACTCAAAAACGTATCCAAGTGGTATGGCCCCGTGCAGGTGCTGACCGATTGCTCCACCACCATCCAGAAAGGCGAGGTGGTGGTGGTGTGCGGTCCTTCGGGTTCCGGCAAGTCCACGCTGATCAAGACCATCAATGCACTGGAGCCCTTCCAGAAGGGCGAGATCTACGTGGATGGCGTGGCCGTGCACGACCCCAAGACCGACCTGCCCAAGCTGCGCAGCCGCGTGGGCATGGTGTTCCAGCACTTCGAGCTGTTTCCGCACCTGTCGGTGACGGACAACCTGACCATCGCCCAGGTCAAGGTGCTGGGCCGCAGCGCCGACGAATCCAGGAAGCGCTGCCTCAGGATGCTCGAGAGCGTGGGCCTGATGGCGCACAAGGACAATTTCCCGGGCCAGCTCTCGGGTGGCCAGCAGCAGCGCGTGGCCATTGCGCGGGCGCTGAGCATGGACCCCATCGTGATGCTGTTCGACGAGCCCACCTCGGCCCTCGATCCCGAAATGGTCGGTGAAGTTCTGGATGTGATGGTGGGCCTGGCCCACGAAGGCATGACCATGATGTGCGAGACCCACGAAATGGGCTTCGCGCGCAAGGTCGCCAGCCGCGTGATCTTCATGGACGTGGGCGGCAAGATCCTGGAGGACTGCTCCAGGGACGAGTTCTTCGGCCACCCCGAGAACCGCCAGCCACGCACCAAGGATTTCCTCAACAAGATCCTGCAGCACTGAGGGCACTGCACGTCCCACCGCCCAGCGGCACCTTCGGGTGCCGTTGGCATTTTCAGGCCGGGGGGCGGGCTGTGCCATGCGTGTCCCTTTCGCCGGTAAGATGCCCTGGGCCGGAATCCCCCGGCATGTGGCCGCCATGGCCTGAGCGAGATACCGACAATGAAACAACCCGTGGTCATCACCGCTGAGCTGACACCCGAAAACGCCCAGGCACTGGCGCGCTTCGTCAAGAACATCGGCCATGAGGGTATCCGGGCGTGTTCCCGGGACGATGCGGAAACCTTCCTCGTGCGCGATGCGCTCGATTCGCTGCGTGAGGCGCTGGATCTGGCCGGTTACGACCCGGAATAAACCCATGGCTGCCGCCATCCGGGACGCGATGGCCAATTCCCGATAGCGGGCAGGAATGGGACAATGGCGGCCATGACTGCCGCCACTGACACCCTCACCCTCACCCGCCCCGACGACTGGCACCTGCATGTGCGCGACGGCGAGCCCCTGCGCACCGTGGTGCCGCACACCGCCGCCCAATTCGGCCGCGCGATCATCATGCCCAACCTGCGCCCGCCCGTGACCACGGCCGCGCAGGCGCTCGATTACCAGCAGCGCATCCTGGCGGCCGTGCCCGCCGGTATGCAGTTCGAGCCGCTGATGACGCTGTACCTCACCGACAACCTGCCACCTGAAGACATCGTGCGTGCCAAGGCGGCGGGCGTGGTGGCCTGCAAGCTCTACCCCGCGGGCGCCACCACCAACAGCGACGCGGGCGTGACCGACCTGCGCAAGACCTACCCTACGCTCGAAGCCATGCAGAAGGCCGGCATGCTGCTTCTGGTGCATGGCGAAGTCACCAGCAGCGACATCGACCTGTTCGACCGCGAGGCCGCGTTCATCGAGCAGCAACTCATCCCGCTGCGCCGCGATTTCCCCGAGCTGAAAATCGTCTTCGAGCACATCACCACCCAGGACGCCGCCGACTACGTGGCAGGCGCCGACCGCTTCACCGCCGCCACCATCACGGCGCACCACCTGCTCTACAACCGCAACGCCATCTTCACGGGCGGCATCCGCCCGCACTACTACTGCCTGCCCGTGCTCAAGCGCGAAACCCACCGCGTGGCCCTGGTGCAGGCCGCCACCAGCGGCAGCGCCAAGTTCTTCCTGGGCACCGACAGCGCACCGCACCCCGCACACCTCAAGGAGCACGCCACCGGCTGCGCGGGCTGCTACACCGCGCACGCCGCCATCGAGATGTATGCCGAGGCGTTTGACAACGCGGGCGCGCTCGACAAGCTCGAAGGCTTTGCCAGCTTCCACGGCCCGGATTTTTACAGCCTGCCGCGCAACACCGGCACCATCACCCTGCGCCGCGAGTCGTGGACCCCGCCTGACAGCTTTGCGTTTGGCGAGGCCGAGCTCAAGCCTTTGCGCGCGGGTGACGCGCTGCCGTGGCGGCTGGTGTAGCCGCCATGGATTGGGGCGCCGCCTGGCTTGCACCCTGGCGGGCCACGGGAGAACCGGTGGCGCAGCAGATTGTGCGGGGCGATACCGTGCACAGTGCGCTCCAGACGGTGCTGGGCGCGGGCCGGGGGGGCGTGCGTTTTGTCCCCCAGTCCGATCTGCCCGATGGCATCGCCTACGAACAGTTCATCTTCGACACCCGCCGCGTGCCCACGCGCGACAACCTGCACGACTTCTTCAACGGCCTGGCGTGGCTGCAGTTTCCGCAGACCAAGCGCCGGCTGAACCAGTTGCAGGCCCAGGCCATTGCTGCTGATGGCATACAGGCCGTACGCGGGCCGCTGCGCGATGCGCTCACGGTGTTCGATGAAAACGGCGCGGTGCTGCAGGCCCCCGAGGCGCTGTGGGATGCGCTGCGGGCGCGGGACTGGCAGGCGTTGTTTGTGGATCTGCGGCCGCTGTGGCGCGAAGCCCGGCTGGTGCTGTTCGGCCACGCACTGCTCGAAAAGCTGGTTTCACCCCGAAAACCCATGGTGGCGCACGTTTATCAAGCGCCTGCGGCTATTCATTCAATAGCTGATATGGATGCCTGGCTTGCGCAGGCACTGCAGCCCGGGCATTGGGCCACCAAGCCCTTCGCGCCGTTGCCCGTGCTCGGCGTGCCCGGCTGGTGGCCGGCCAACGAGGTGCCAGGCTTCTATGCCGATGCGCAGGTGTTCCGGCCCCTGCGGGTGGCGTCCGTTGCCTGAGGCAACGCCGAACAAGTTCCTCGCGCGCCGCGCATCCCTGCTTTGGGCGGTTTGGGGGTGTTGCAAATGCTCGCAGCAGCCATGGCTGTGCTTTGCGCCTTGCCGCCCATCCCAAACCAGGGCGCGCGCCATCGCGGGGATTGATGCAGCGTCGCCCTAATTCCCGTCAAGGTTTGTGTGATAAAGCCGGCCAGCGGGTTTGCACCTACCATTGCGCGATGCAATCGCGGCCAGAGACGATGAGGCCCTTGGAGAGGCGCTTGAAGCGCAGCCACCGGCCCCCATCTGAGCCAGCAAACACTCGTTGTTGTTCACCCCACGGAGAAACCATTCCATGAAGCGGATCCTTTTGTTTGTGATGACCAACCTGGCCGTCGTTGTCGTGCTGGGGGTGGTGGCCAGCCTGCTGGGCGTCAACCGCTACCTCACGGCCAACGGCCTGAACCTGGGCGCGCTGCTCGGCTTCGCGCTGGTGATGGGCTTTGGTGGCGCCATCATCTCGCTGCTCATCAGCAAGCCCATGGCCAAGTGGACCTCGGGCGTGCGCGTGATCGACGGCTCCGGTTCGCCCGACGAGCGCTGGATCGTCGAGACCGTGCGCAAGTTCGCCGATCAGGCCCAGATCGGCATGCCCGAGGTCGGCATCTTCGAGGGCGATCCCAACGCCTTTGCCACGGGTGCGTTCAAGAACTCGGCGCTGGTGGCGGTGTCCACCGGCCTGCTGCAGGGCATGACGCGCGAAGAAGTCGAGGCCGTGATCGGCCACGAAGTGGCCCACGTTGCCAACGGCGATATGGTCACCATGACGCTGATCCAGGGCGTGATGAACACTTTCGTGGTGTTCCTGTCGCGCGTGATCGGCTACGCGGTGGACAGCTTCTTGCGCAAGAACGATGAAAACAGCGCGGGCCCCGGCATCGGCTACATGGTCACCACCGTGGTGCTCGACATCGTGCTGGGTTTCCTGGCCGCCATCATCGTGGCCTGGTTCTCACGCCAGCGCGAGTTCCGCGCCGACGCGGGCGCCGCACAGCTCATGGGCCGCCGCCAGCCCATGATCAACGCCCTGGCCCGCCTGGGCGGCATGCACCCGGCCGAGCTGCCGAAAAGCATGGCGGCCATGGGCATTGCCGGCGGCATCGGCAAGCTGTTCAGCACCCACCCGCCGATCGAAGAGCGCATCGCTGCGCTGCAGAACAGCCAGCCCAACAGCTGATTGCGGCCGCTTCTTTCCCGAACCGCCAGTGGGCCCAGGTCCCTGGCGGTTTTTTCATGGCGGCGCGTATCAGCCCAAGCCCAGCAGGCTGCGGGCCACGGCCTCGCCCACCTTGATGCCGTCCACGCCCGCCGAAAGAATGCCCCCCGCGTAGCCCGCCCCTTCGCCGGCCGGGTACAGGCCGGGGGTGTTGGGGCTTTGCAGGTGGTCGCCGCGGTCGATGCGCAGCGGCGCCGACGTGCGTGTCTCCACGCCGGTGAGCACGGCGTCGTGCATGTCAAAGCCCTTGATCTTGCGGCCGAACACCGGCAGGGCCTCGCGCAGGGCAGTGATGGCATAGCCGGGCAGGGCGGCGTGCAGATCGCCCAGCGCCACGCCGGGCTTGTACGAGGGCTCCACGCTGCCCAGATCCTTGGAGGGCCGGCCTGCGATGAAATCGCCTACCAGCTGGCCGGGCGCGCTGTAATTGCTGCCGCCCAGCACATAGGCGCCCGATTCCAGCTGGCGCTGCAGCACGATGCCCGCCAGCGGATGGTGCCGGTCGGCGGCCAGGGCCTCGACCCCGTGGGTGGCGCCCAGCGCGGCCGCGTAGGCATCGGGGTCGCGCGGATAGTCGTGCGGGTCGATGCCCACCACCATGCCCGCGTTG
>JANJSZ010000310.1 GCA_024711405.1 Acidovorax sp. | reverse complement strand
CTTGAGCAGCCACAGGAGGTATTTCATGGAGATCCCCAGTGGTGGGGGGATTCTAAGAGCTTGACCATCGGGCCTGGCTGTCATGCGGAGCGAGGCCGTTCGTTCATGGATTACGCATGGAAATTGCCTCTGGCGCTTATCCGTCAAACGCCAGAGGCCATCAAATCAGAAGCGTCTCTTGCCTCAGGTGAGGCGGTCCAGCTCGGCCGTTCGCTGGTCCACGGCTTCCCGCAGCGCCTTTCCCGGTTTGAAATGCGGCACGCGCTTTTCCGGAATGGCCACGGCCTCGCCGCTGCGCGGATTACGTCCCATGCGGGGAGGGCGGTGGTTCACCGAAAAGCTGCCAAAGCCCCGGATCTCGATGCGGTGTCCGCGCACCAGGGCGTCGCCCACGGCATCCAGGATGGTCTTGACCGCGAATTCTGCATCGCGGTGGGTGAGCTGACCAAAGCGTTCGGCCAGTTATTCAACGAGGTCTGAGCGGGTCATGTAGTCTTGGTTCATGGCAGGGAATCAGGGACTGAAAGAGAAGCGGGCGCACAAGGCGCCCGCTGTCTGATCGTCTAGGGAGCCTCTGCACGGATCATCGCGCCGTGTGCGCTGCGGATCGCGCAGATGCTCCCTAAGGGTCAGCGCTTTACTTTTCCGAGTTGTCCAGCTTGGCGCGCAACAGGGCGCCCAGGCTGGTCGTGCCGGCGCTTTCGCGGCTCGACTGCTGGCTCAGGCTGGCCATGGCGCCTTGCTCGTCGGCCATGTCCTTTTGCTTGATCGACAGCTGGATGTTGCGGGTCTTGCGATCCACATTGACCACCACAGCGGTGACTTCGTCGCCTTCCTTGAGCACGTTGCGGGCATCTTCCACGCGGTCGCGGGAGATTTCCGAAGCGCGCAGGTAGCCCACGATGTCTTCGCCGAGGTCGATTTCAGCGCCACGGGCGTCCACGGTCTTGACCTTGCCGGTCACCGTCTGGCCCTTGTCGTTCACGGTTACGAAGGTGGTGAACGGGTCGCCGTCGAGCTGCTTGATGCCCAGCGAGATGCGTTCACGGTCCACGTCCACGGCCAGCACGATGGCTTCCACTTCCTGGCCCTTCTTGTAGTTGCGAACCGCGGCTTCGCCGGTTTCGTTCCACGAGAGGTCGGACAGGTGCACCAGGCCGTCGATGCCGGCAGCCAGGCCCACGAACACGCCGAAGTCGGTGATCGACTTGATGGGACCCTTGACGCGGTCGCCGCGCTTCGTGTCCTGTGCGAATTCTTGCCATGGGTTGGCCTTGCACTGCTTCATGCCCAGGCTGATGCGGCGCTTGTCTTCGTCGATTTCCAGGACCATGACTTCGACTTCGTCGCCCAGCGTGACCAGCTTGGAAGGCGCGATGTTCTTGTTGGTCCAGTCCATTTCGGAGACGTGCACCAGGCCTTCGATGCCGGGTTCGAGTTCGACGAACGCGCCGTAGTCGGCAATGTTCGTGATCTTGCCGAACAGGCGGGTGCCTTGGGGGTAGCGGCGGTTCACGCCCATCCAGGGGTCGTCGCCCATCTGCTTCAGGCCCAGCGAGACACGGTTCTTTTCGGTGTCGAACTTCAGGATCTTGGCCGTGATTTCCTGGCCAGCCGTCACCACTTCGGAGGGGTGACGCACACGGCGCCATGCCATGTCGGTGATGTGCAGCAGGCCGTCGATGCCGCCCAGGTCCACGAACGCACCGTATTCGGTGATGTTCTTGACCACGCCCTGGACGATGGAGCCTTCCTTCAGGGTTTCCATCAGCTTGGCGCGCTCTTCACCCATGGAGGCTTCCACCACGGCGCGGCGGCTCAGCACCACGTTGTTGCGCTTGCGGTCGAGCTTGATGACCTTGAATTCCATGGTCTTGTTTTCGTACGGCGTCAGATCCTTGATCGGACGCGTATCGATCAGCGAACCGGGCAGGAAGGCGCGGATGCCGTTGACCAGGACGGTCAGGCCGCCCTTGACCTTGCCGCTGGTGGTGCCAGTGACGAATTCGCCGGATTCCAGGGCCTTTTCCAGGCTCATCCAGGAAGCCAGACGCTTGGCGGTGTCGCGCGACAGGATGGTGTCGCCGTAGCCGTTTTCGATGGAGCCAATGGCCACCGAGACGAAGTCACCCACTTGGACTTCGACTTCGCCCTTGTCGTTCTTGAACTCTTCCAGCGGCACATAGGCTTCGGACTTGAGGCCAGCGTTCACGACCACGAAGTTGTGCTCGACGCGCACGACTTCCGCGGTGATGACTTCGCCGGGGCGCATTTCCGTGCGCTGCAAGGATTCTTCAAAAAGGGCGGCAAAAGATTCGGACATGTGTTTCCTTGCCACAAACAGGATTCCAGTAGCACTATTGCTACTGTTTTTATAGCTGCTTGCGGTGGTTTTTTGCGGTAAAACCGCGGGTTAGGTTATCGATCCAAACAGCCTGTGCGCTGGCGCGCGAGAGGGGCTGAATGGGCCTGTGGCAAGGCCTTTCGGCGCTGCCTGGAAGCCCCGTTTTCAAGAAGGGCCCACACTGTTCAGCCTTGCGCAGAGACGGCGAAAGGCTGCCGCTCCTGCCACCAGGCCAACACCTGATCGACGGCTTCATCAATCGTCAAGGTGGAGTTGTCCAGGACCAGAGCGTCCTGCGCGGGCTTGAGCGGTGCGATGCTGCGGGAACTGTCCCGGGCATCGCGCGCCTCCAGATCCGCGCGAAGGTCGTCGATACTAGCTGAAAAACCCTTTGAAATCAACTGTTTGTAACGACGCTCGGCGCGACAGGCGGCGCTGGCGGTCAGATACACCTTCAAGGGGGCGTCCGGGAAGATTACCGTGCCCATGTCGCGGCCATCGGCCACCAGGCCCGGCAGGCACCGAAAGCTGTGCTGGAGTTGAACCAGCGCCGTGCGCACAGCGGGCAGGGCCGACACGCGGGACGCGTTCATGCCGGCTTCTTCGGTGCGGATGGCATCGGTCACGTCGTCGTCGCCGAGCAGCACCCGGCCGCCGTCAAAGTGCACGGGCAGGGTCTGGGCCAGGGCACCTATGCGCGTTTCATGCTCTGCGTCGATGGTCAGGCCGGCACGCACGGCGGCCAGGGCGGTGATGCGGTACATCGCGCCCGAGTCGAGAAACTGGTAGCCCAGCCGCTGTGCCACGGCCGCGGCCACCGTGCCCTTGCCCGAGGCGGTGGGGCCGTCGATGCAGACCACCGGAATACGTGCTGTCTCTGCCTGGGCTACGGAGAACAGCGCTTCGAAATAGTCCGGAAACGTCTTGGCGACACACTTTGGGTCTTCGATGCGCACCGGCAGGTTGGCTGGATTGAAGGTTGCCAGCGAAAAGCACATGGCCACGCGGTGGTCGTCGTAGGTGTGGATGCTCGCGGGCTTCCAGTCCTGCTCGCGCGCTGGCGGTGTCACGCAGATGAAGTCCGCACCTTCTTGCACCGTGGCGCCGAGCTTGCGCAGTTCGGTGGCCATGGCGGCAATGCGGTCGGTTTCCTTCACCCTCCAGCTGGCAATGTTGCGCAGCGTGGTCGTGCCCTTGGCGTACAGCGCCATCACGGCCAGGGTCATGGCGGCGTCCGGGATGTGGTTGCAGTCCAGGTCGATGGCCTTCAGGGGCCATGCACCGCGTTCGATCTGCAGCCAGTTGGGGCCACCCGTGACCACGGCGCCCATGGCCCGGGCGGCTTCGACAAAGTGGATGTCGCCCTGAATGGAGTCGAGGCCAACGCCTTGTATTCTTATGCCTTTTTGATCGCTGGCACTTTTTGCGATGGCGCCAAGTGCTATGAAATAGCTCGCGGATGAGGCATCTGCCTCCACATGGATGTTCTCGGGCGATTGGTAGCGGCTGCCCGCTGCAATCGTGAACCGCTGCCAGTTCTGGTGCTCGACCACAATGCCAAAGCGCGCCAGCAACTGCAGCGTGATGTGGATGTAGGGCTTGGAAATCAGCTCGCCCACCACCTCGATGACCACATCCTGGTGTGTCGCCGCCAGCGGCAGCGCCATGAGCAGCGCGGTGAGGAACTGGCTCGATACATCGCCGCGCACCTGGATGGGCGCAGCCAGGGCGAGGGCGGGAACGCCCTGGTCGTGCGCAATGCGCAAGGGGGGGTAGCCATCGTTGCCCAGGTAGTCGATCCGGCAACCCAGCTGGCGCAGTGCATCCACCAGGTCGCCAATCGGGCGCTCATGCATGCGGGGCACACCCGACAGTTCGAACGCACCGCCCAGCAGCGCCAGCGCCGCCGTCAGAGGGCGCATGGCCGTGCCGGCGTTGCCCATGAAGAGTCGGGCCGGCGATAACGGTGTGCGCCCACCCAGGCCGGTGATGCGCACGGTGCTGCCCGCCTCATCCACCGTGCAGCCGATCTGGCGCAGCGCGTCCAGCATCACGCGGGTGTCGTCGGATGCGAGCAGGTCGTGCACGGTGGTGGTGCCGGCGCTCAGCGCCGCCAGCAGCAGCACGCGGTTGGAAATGCTCTTGGAGCCGGGCAGGTGGACGTTGCCCGACGCAGTTTGCAGAGGAGGCAGGTCAAGGAATGCGGTGCTGTACATCGGTGTGGTGTATCGGTTAGGCCAATGGCATGTGCACCGGCGCGTCCTCGGCCAGTGCCGCCGTGGAACTGGCTTTGCCAGGCCACCGGGGGCGTCCCTCTTGGAGGAAGGCGCCGCAGGCGACTCAGGGGGTTATTTTCTCTTTGCTCCCATGCGCCAGTGGGCACGGGTTTCGCTGGCCAGGGTGAGCATGTCTTCCAGGCGCTGCGCATCGCCTTTTTGCATGGCCTGCTCAAAAGTCTGCAGGGCCTGCTGGAACAGCCGCGACTGGGCCAGCAGTTCTTCACGGTTGGACAGCAAAATGTCGCGCCACATCTTGGGGTCGCTTGCAGCGATGCGGGTGAAATCGCGAAAGCCCGGGCCCGCCAGCGACAGGAAATCATCGCCGCTGGATTGCCCGGTGATGCTGTTCATCATGGCAAATGCCAGCAGGTGCGGCAGGTGGCTGACGGCGGCAAACGCGGCATCGTGCGATTCGGGCGACATGCTGGTCACCCGGCACCCCAGCGCCGTCCACACCTCTTCGGCCTTGTGCAGCTGCGCTGTGAGCGTCCGCTCGATGGGGGTGAGGATGACCTGCCGGCCGCTGTAGAGCTCGGCATCGGCGTGCTCCACCCCGGAGACCTCGCGCCCGGTAATCGGGTGGGCGGGCACGAATGAGCCCAGCTGGTCACGCAGTGCGTGGCGGGCCGCCTGCACCACGTCGGCCTTGGTGGAGCCCACGTCCATGATCAGCATCTGCGGGGTGACGAGGTGCTTGATGGCCTTGAGCGTGGCCTCTGTGGCGGCGACGGGCACAGCCACCAGCACAATGTCGGCCCCGGCCACGGCCAGCAGGGCCGAAGGGGCTTCGACATCAATCACGCCCAGCTGGCGGGCGCGGTCGGTGGTGGAGGGGGATTTGCTGTAGCCGACCACCCGTTTGACGAGACCTGCCTTTTTCATCGCAAGCGCAAACGAGCCGCCCATGAGGCCGCAGCCAATCAGTCCGAGCTGTTCAAACATGCGGGTTCCTCAGGCCGAGACAGGGTAGGTTCCCAGCACCTTGTAGAACGCGCACAGGCTGCGCAGTTCTTCCAGCGCCAGCGCCACATGGGGCTGGGCGGGATGGCCGTCAAGGTCGATGTAGAAGTAGTACTCCCACTGGCCCGTGCGGGCAGGGCGCGATTCAAAGCGGGTCATCGAGACGCCATGGGTCTTGAGCGGCACCAGCAGGTCATGCACCGCGCCGGGTCGGTTGGGGACGGACACGATGAGGCTGGTGCAGTCCTTGCCCGACGGTGGCGGCGTCTGTAGCGTGTGGGGCAGGCAGATGATGGCGAACCGTGTGCGGTTGTAGGCATCGTCCTGGATGGCGTGGGCGACGATGTGCAGGCCGAACTGCTGGGCTGCGCGCTCGCTGGACAGGGCAGCCCATGTGGGGTTGGTGGCCGCCAGTCGCGCGCCTTCTGCGTTGCTGGAGACCGGGCGGCGCTCGGCATGGGGCAGGTGCTTGGTCAGCCAGGCCTGGCACTGCGCGAGGGCCTGGGGGTGGGCCAGCACGGCCTCGATACCGTCGAGCGTGTTGGTCTGGCGCAGCAGGTTGTGCCGGATCAGCAGGCTGACCTCGCCCACCACATGGGCAGGCGTGTGCAGGAACATGTCGAGCGAGCGGGTGACCACGCCTTCGGTGGAGTTCTCCACGCCCACCACCCCGTACTGCGCGCTGCCAGCAGCGGTGGCATGGAAGACTTCGTCGAAGTTGGCGCAGTACATCAGGTCGGCGGCGCCGCCAAAGTATTCGATGGCCGCCTGTTCGCAGAAAGTGCCTTCGGGGCCGAGCACGGCCACGCGCTGGGGTGATTCGAGCGCCAGGCAGGCCGACATGATTTCGCGCCAGATGGCGGCGACATGCGCGCTCTTGAGCGGCCCAGGGTTGGCGCGTGTGATTTTTTCGATCACCTGCGCCACGCGGTCGGGGCGGAAGAAGGGCGTGCCTTCGCGTTTCTTGACTTCGCCGACCTGTTCGGCGACGTGCGCGC
>JANJSZ010000309.1 GCA_024711405.1 Acidovorax sp. | reverse complement strand
TGGTTTCGAGGGCTGGTCGATGCGCGTGCGCCTGGATGAAGACACCCTCAAGGCGGTGGCCTTGCGCACCCAGGCCGAATACTTCCACGCCGCCACGGCCGCCGACCTGAAAAAGGTCTATGAAACCCTGAGTTCACGCCTCACGGTGGAAAAGCGCGAGACCGAAATCTCGGCCCTGCTGGCGCTGGTGGGCGCCGCGCTGGCGGTGCTGGCGGCAGGGCTGTCGGTGTGGTGGTTCGGGCGGGTGATGTAGCCCGTCCCGATCAAAAACAGAGCTGCTTGCGCTTGCAACATAAACGCTGCAGCCCAAAAATACCCCAAACTTCTTTACTCGCCCGGACCGTCCACCAGGGTGGCCAGCGGCAGGTCGTGCAGCTCCTGCAGCAGGCGCACCAGCTGCTGCGCGGCGGCATCCACCACCGCCCGCCCCTTGTCGGCCGTGGCGGCGGCGGCATTGCCCACGGCGCCAGCAGCGTGGTAGTCCTGCATCTGCCAGCCCAGCTTGGCGCTCTTGCCATTGCCCAGGATGGCGTAGCGCTCGGCCCGGTCCTGCGAGGTAGAGCGGAAATCGCGCGCGTGCGCCATGTGCACCGTGTCCGGCGCCAGGTGCAGCATCATCGAGGTCTCGATCTCGCCCGCATGGATGCCGAAGCGGTGCTCCTCGGCGCTGAACTGGCCCGCCACCGCGTCGGGCAGCGGCAGGCTGAACCAGCTGCTGCTGTAGACCAGCAGCTTGCTGCGCGTGCGCAGCTCGCGCGCCACGATGTCCATCACGCTGACCTGGCCGCCGTGGCCGTTGAACAGCAGGAGCTTTTTCACCCCGGCACGCGCCACGCATTCGCCGATCTCGGTCCACAGCGCGATCACGGTGGCGGGCGAGAGCGTGAGCGTGCCCGGAAAACGGATGTGCTCCGGGCTCAGGCCCACCACCTGCGGCGGCAGGAACAGCACGGGCAGCGCGGCGGGCAGCAACGGCAGGGCGGCATCGATCACGCCCTGCAGCAGCGTGGCGTCCACCGACAGCGGCAGGTGCGGCCCATGCTGCTCGATGGCCGCCACGGGCAGCACGGCCACGGTCTGGCGCGCCTGGCCGCTGGCGTGCAGCCGGGCGAAGTCGCGGGTGGAAAGGTCGGCCCAGAAGCGCGACGGCAGGGGTGGGGTGGCAGCGGCGGTCATGCCCAGCATGGTAGTGGAGCAGCGGCGCGCGGATAATCCGGGAGATGCACGAGCCCACGCCACCTGGCACGATGGGCCTGGTGCCGCATTTCGCACCATCCAGCCTGTACGCCCCATGCCCCAGCCCTTTGCCTCCGCATCGCTTGCCACATTGCGCCACCACCGCTGGGTGCGCCGGGGCCTGTGGGCCTTGCTGGCGCTGTTGCTGCTGTGGCTGCTGAGCTGGCTGTCGGTGCCGGCGCTGGCCAAGGGCCCACTGGAGCGCATCGCCAGCGAACAGCTGGGGCGCCCGGTCACCGTGGGGGCCATCGAGTTCACGCCCTGGACGCTCGAAGTCACGCTGCGCGACATCGCCATCGGTGGCGCCCAGGGCGGCCCGCCCCAACTGGAGATTGCGCGCATCTATGCCGATGCCGAAATGCAGTCGCTGCTGCGCCTGGCGCCGGTGGTCGATGCCCTGGAAATCGACGCGCCCCATCTGCGGCTCACGCACCTGGCCGACGGCCACTACGACGTGGACGACATCCTGGCCCGGCTCACCGCCCCCTCCGACCCACCCGCCAGCGGCCCGGCGCGGCTGGCGCTGCACAACCTGGTGCTGACCGGCGGCGCCATCGACTTCGACGACCGCACCGTGGACAAAACCCACTCCGTGCGCGAGCTGACCCTGAAAGTGCCTTTCATCAGCACCCTGCCCGCGCAACGCGACATCACGGTGGCGCCCCACCTGTCGTTTGCGGTGGGCGACAGCCGGTTTGACTCGTCGGCCCAGGCCACCCCGTTTGCCCAGACCGGCAAGGGCGACGCCACGCTGAAATGGGAGGGGCTCGACCTGGCGCCCTACCTGCCCTACCTGCCCGCCAGCCTGCCGGTGCGGGTGCAAGGCGCCCTGCTCGACCTGGATGTGAAGCTGGCATTCGAGCAGAAACCCCGCCTGGCCGTCACGCTGACGGGCAAGGTGCAGACGCGCAACGTGCAGATCACCGACCGCGGCAACCAGCCCCTGCTGTCCTACGAGCGCCTCACGGTGGACATGGCCGAGGTGCGCCCGCTCGACCAGGTGGTGCGCCTGACCAGTGTGGAGCTGGCGGCGCCCGTGGTCACGGCCACGCGCAATGCCCAGGGCGCGATCAACCTCGCGCAACTGTCCGCCCCGGCCGCGCCACCGGCGACCACCCCGCCACCGCCTGCCGCACCGGCACCCCAGGCCCCCGCCAGCGGTGCCACCCCGCCCGCCACCGCCCCCGGCTGGACCGTGGCCGTGGCGCAGACCGCCGTGCGCAAGGGTCAGGTGCACTGGAGCGATCAGAGCACCCAGCCCGCCGCCGCGCTGCAGGCCACCGAGCTCACACTGGATGTGGCCGGTGTGGCCTATCCCTTCCAGACGCCCCTCACCTTCCAGGGCGCACTGGGCCTGCAGGGCAGCACCCTGGCCTTCAAGGGCCAGGCCACCGACCGGACGGCCGAGGTGAACTTGTCGGCCCAAGGCCTGGCCCTGCAACTGGCCGCGCCCTACCTGGCCCAGACACTGAAACCCGCGCTGACCGGCCATATCAATGGTGAACTGGCCCTGCAGTGGCAGGCCCCTGCCGGCGACGCCGCCAAGGCAGGCGCCACGGGCGTCACCCTCAGCGCCGGCCCCCTGGCGCTGGAACAACTGGCGCTGCAGCAGGGCAAGACCACGCTGGCCGGCGTGGGCAAGCTGGCGCTGGATGGCCTGCAGCTGAACCTGGACCAGCGCACCGTGGACGTCGAGCGCCTGGCCATCACCCAGCCCCAGGCCACGGTGGAACGCGCTGCCGACGGCCGCTGGATGTACGAACGCTGGCTCAAGGCCGCACCCACCACCGCCACGGCCAAGGCGCCTGCCGCGCCCGCCTGGCGTGTGCGCCTGGGCGAGCTGAACGTGAACCAGGGCAGCGTGGCCTTTGCCGACCGCGCCCAGCCCCGCCCCGTGGCGCTGAACCTGTCGGCGTTGAGCCTGCAGGCCCGCAACCTGGCGCCGGACGGCCGCAAGCCCGAGGCCGTCGAACTCTCGGCCCGGGTGGCCGCACGCCGGGGCCAGGCCGGCCAGCTCCGCTACCGCGGCACGCTCACACCCCAGCCATTTGCCACGCAAGGGCGCCTGGAAGCCAGCCGCCTGCCCCTGTACGCGCTGGACGGCTACCTGGCCGACCAGCTGGCCATCGAACTGCTGCGCGCCGACCTGGGCTTTCGCGGCCAGGTGGCCCTGTCCCAGAGCGCGCGCGGCACCACGCTGCGCGTGAATGGCGACGCCGCCATCGACGATCTGCGCGCCAACAGCACGGCCGCCGCCACGCCCAAGACCGCCGCACAGGTGGGCGAAGAACTGCTGGCCTGGAAGAGCCTGGGCCTGCGCGGCCTGGCCGTGGCCCTGGCACCGAACACCGCCCCGCGGGTGGAGGTGAAGGAAACCAGCCTGGCCGACTTCTTTGCGCGCGTCACCATCAACGAAAACGGCCGCATCAACCTGAGCGACATCGCCAAAAGCCCGGCGGAGGTCAGCCACCAGGCACCGGCCGCAGACACCGCATCCCCCGCCCGGTCGGCGCCCGCGGACGCCACGGCATCGGCCAGCACCCCGCTGCCCCCAGCACCAGCCACCCCGCCTGACCCGCTGGCCCCGGTGGTGGTGTTCGGCCCGGTGAGCCTGGTCAACGGCAAGGTGCTGTTCTCGGACTACTTCATCCGGCCCAACTACTCGGCCGACCTGACCGAGCTGACCGGCAAGCTCAGCGCGTTCTCGTCCCAGCCCCCGGGCGGCGAGCCCGTGCTGGCCGATCTGGAGCTGCGCGGCCGCGCCGAGGGCTCGGCCGCGCTGGAGATCACCGGCAAGCTCAACCCGCTGGCCAAGCCGCTGGCGCTGGACATCGTGGGCAAGGTGCGCGACCTCGAACTGCCGCCCCTCTCGCCCTATTCGGTGAAATACGCGGGCCATGGCATCGAGCGCGGCAAGCTCAGCATGGACGTGTCGTACAAGGTGCTGCCCGACGGCCAGCTCACGGCGAGCAACAAGCTGGTGCTCAACCAGCTCACGTTTGGCGAGCCCGTGGAGGGAGCCCCCAACAGCCTGCCGGTGCGGCTGGCCGTGGCCCTGCTGGCCGACAGCCATGGCGTGATCGACCTCGATCTGCCCATCAGCGGCTCGCTGAACGACCCGCAGTTCCGCATCGGCCCCGTCATCTTCAAGATCATCGTCAACCTGATCGGCAAGGCCATCACGGCCCCTTTCAGCCTGCTGGCCCGCGCTTTCGGGGGCGGTGATGAACTGAGCACCGTGGCCTTCGCCCCCGGCAGCGCCAGCCTCACGCCCGAGGCACGGCAGGGCCTGGACAAGGTGGCCAAGGCCCTGATCGAGCGGCCCGCGCTCAAGCTCACCGTGACGGGCACGGCCAGCCTGGCGCGCGAGCGCGAAGCCATCCAGCGCGAGCGCCTGCAAGACCTGGTGCGCGCCGAAAAGCGCCGCGCCACCCCCGCCGACACCACCCCCGTGCAGGCCGCCGAATACCCGGCGCTGCTCAAGGCGGTGTACCGCCGCGCCGACATGCCCAAGCCCCGCAACCTGGTGGGCATGGCCAAGGACCTGCCCGTGCCCGAGATGGAAGCCCTGCTGCTGGCCCACCTGCCCGCCGCCACCGAAGAGCTGGCGACCGAGTTGGCCACGCACCGCGGCCAGGCCGTCAAGGCCTACCTGGCCGAGCAGAAGCTGCCCGAGGGACGCCTGTTCCTGGCCGCCCCCAAGGCCGCCACGCCGGACGAAAAATGGACACCCCAGGCCCAGCTGAGCCTAGCCACCCAATAGGCGGACCGCGCACGGCGCTCCGGAACCAACCGCAGCGCCAGCGCTCACACCCTGCAACCATGCCCCATCGCCTGCTCTCCCACTTTTTCTTCGCTCTGCTTTTCATAGCTGCCAGCGCTTCATGGACAGGCACCAGCGCCCAATTCAACTCAAAACCCGATGCCCGTACCGGCAGCGTGGTCACCACGCCCCGCGTGCGTGCCGAACTCGTGGCGCACGCGCCCGAGGGCGTGGGCCCCGGCCAGCCGCTGTGGCTGGGCCTGCAAATCACCCACCAGCCCGAGTGGCACACCTACTGGAAGAACCCCGGCGACTCTGGCCTGCCCACCGAGCTGGCCTGGACGCTGCCCACCGGCCTCACGGCGGGCGACATCGCCTGGCCCGTGCCCCACACCATCCGCATCGGCACCCTTGCCAACCATGGCTACGAAGGCACGGTGCTGCTGCCCGTGCCGGTGCAGGTGGGCCCGGACTTCAAGGTGCCGCTGGCGGGCAACGGCACGCTCGATGTGCGCCTGCGCGCCACCTGGCTGGTGTGCCGCGTCGAGTGCATTCCCGAAGAGGGCGACTTCGCACTGCAGCTGCCCGTGCGCGGCTCCACCGCCCTGCACGCCGCCGCCTTCGCCCAGAGCCAGGCCGATCAGCCGCTGGCGCTGGCCGGAACGAGCCAGGTGCAGGTGCAGGGCGAGCGCCTTCAATTGCGCGTGCGCGGGCTGCCCGCCGCGGCACGCGGCCAGACGCTGGCCCTGTTCGCGGAAACGCCCGAGGTGCTAATCTCCGCCGCCGTGCCCGGCAAGGACTGGACCCAGGCCTGGGATGGCGATGCCTGGACCGCCGACCTGCCGCTGTCGCCCCAGCGCGGTGATACGCCCGAGCGCCTGCCACTGGTGCTGGCGCTCGACCAGCGCCCCGCGGACCGCGCGACCCCCCACGCCTGGCGCACCGTGGCCGATGTGAACGGCACCTGGGCCGCAGCCGCGCGCGCCAGCGTATCGCCGGCCCTCGCGGCGGCGCTGGAGGCCAACAAGACCGCCTCCCCTGCACCCGCCGCGCCCTCCCCCTCCACCCCCCCGCTGGGCACGCTACTGGCGGCGCTGGCGGGCGGGCTGCTGGGCGGCCTGCTGCTCAACCTCATGCCCTGCGTGTTTCCGGTGCTGGCCATCAAGGTGCTGGGCTTTGCGCAGCATGGCAGCAACCGGCGCGCGCAGCGCCTAGCCGGCGCTGCCTATACCGGCGGCGTGGTGCTGTCGTTCCTGGCGCTGGGCGGCCTGCTCTTGGGCCTGCGCGCAGCAGGCGAACAGCTGGGCTGGGGCTTTCAGCTGCAGTCGCCCGCCGTGGTGGCGCTGCTGGCCGCGCTGTTCACGCTGATCGGGCTCAACCTGGCGGGCCTGTTCGAGTTCGGCCAGTTCGTTCCGGGGCGCCTAGCCACGCTGCAGGCGCGCCACCCGGTGGGCGATGCGTTCCTGTCGGGCGTGCTGGCCGTGGCCATTGCCTCGCCCTGCACCGCGCCCTTCATGGGCGCCTCGCTGGGCTTTGCCGTGGGCATGCCCGCCACGCAGGCGCTGGCCGTGTTTGCCGCTTTAGGCGTGGGCATGGCCCTGCCCTACCTCGCCGCCAGCCTGGTGCCCGCCGTGGTGGGCTGGCTGCCGCGCCCCGGCCCGTGGATGGCCACCTTCCGCCACGCCATGGCTTTCCCCATGTTTGCCACCGTGGTCTGGCTGGTGTGGGTGCTGGGCCAGCAAAGCGGCATCGACGGCGCCGGCGCCCTGTTGGCGCTGCTGGTGGCGGGCAGCGCGCTGGTGTGGTCGCTCACGCTGCGCGGTCGCACGCGGGTGGTGATCGCTTCTATTTTCATAGCTGGCGGAGCATGGCTGGCAGGCGCCATCGGCCAAAACATCACCAAACCGGTAGAGAACGCCGCCCAGGTGGCCTCCGGCACTGACAGCGCTACCAATGCTTGGCAGCCGTGGTCTGCCGACCGCACGGCCGAGCTGATGGCCGCAGGCCAGCCGGTGTTTGTGGATTTCACCGCAGCCTGGTGCGTGACCTGCCAGTACAACAAGCGCACCACGCTGGCCGACAGCAGCGTGCTGGCCGATCTGGCCGCGCGCAAGGTGGCGCTGCTACGCGCCGACTGGACGCGCCGCGACCCCGCCATTACCGCCGCGCTCGCCCAGCTCGGGCGCAGCGGCGTACCGGTGTATGTGCTGTACGCGCCCGGCAAGGCGCCGCTGGTGCTGACCGAGATCCTCAGCGTGGCCGAGGTGCGGCAGGCGCTGGCTGCGCTGTAACGATCTGTCCCACGCGGCCGCCTGGTGCGGGCCATCGCCACCTACTCGCCGGGCGGCACCGCCAAGCCAGCGCACCGGCCACGCGCCCAGCGGCGTTGGCGCTGCAGCGCCGGGGCCAGCCACAGCAGCTGCACCGTGGCATAGCCCAGCAAGGCCAGCGCCAGCCCCAGCGTGGGCAGGCCCACCAGCAGCGGCGTACCCAAAGCCTGCATCCACGCGCCCAGCGCCTGCACCGAGAAGTCTCCGCCCGGTGCCACGCCAGTCCAGGCGGGCATGGGCTGTTCGCCGGGGATCACCAGCGCGCCCAGGTAAAAGGCCAGCGCATACAGCGGCACGATCGTCAGGGGGTTGGTGTAGAACGTGGCCACGCCGCCCGCCACCACATTGCCCCGCAGCCAGGCGCAGGCCAGCAGGGTGCCCGGCAGCTGCAGCGGGCCGGGGATCAGCCCGCAGAACATGCCTGCCGCCACCCCGCGCGCCAACGGCTGGCGCTGAAAGCGGAACAGCGCGCGCCGCTCCAGCCAGGGCTGCAGCCGCGCAAGCCCGGGCCGGTCTATCGTGCCGCGCACGCGGGGCTCCAGCCCGCGCAGCCAGCGGCGCAGAGTGCACAGCATCTGCATGGTGATGCCCTCTCAGACCCCGGGCGGCAAGGCCGGGGGCTTGCCGTGCGCGCTTTCGCCCGAGTTGCGCAGCGACAGCACGATGGAGCCGGCAATCAGCGAGGCCGTGACCAGCAGCGCATAGCCGATCGGGATCTTCACCAGATCGATCAGCAGCATCTTGCCGCCGATGAACACCAGCACCAAGGCCAGGCCGTAGGCCAGCAGGTGAAAGCGGTTGGCCAGGTCTGCCAGCAGGAAGTACAGCGCGCGCAGACCCAGGATGGCGAAGATGTTGGCTGTGAGCACGATGAACGGGTCGCTGGTGATCGCGAAAATGGCGGGGATGCTGTCCACCGCAAAGATGATGTCGGTGGTGCCGATCAGCACCAGCACCACGAACAGCGGGGTGTAGTGCTTGACGCCGTCGATCATGGTGGAGAGCTTTTCGCCATCGAACCGGTTGGTGATGCGCATGCGCTTTTTCAGCAGCGTGAGCACCGGGTTGGTAGCGATGTCGGGTTCCTGGCCGGCGGCAAACCACATCTTCACGCCGGTAAAGACCAGGAAGGCGCCAAACACATACAGCAGCCAGTGGAAGGTGGCCAGCAGCCAGGCGCCCACCAGGATCAGCAGCGTGCGCAGCACGATGGCGCCGATGATGCCGATGATGAGCGCGCGCTTCTGGTATTGCGGCGGCACGGCAAAGTAGCTGAACAGCATCAGGAAGACAAAGATGTTGTCCACCGACAGGCTTTTTTCCACCAAGTAGCCGGTGATGAACTGCATCGACACCGTGTTGGCCACCGCGCGGCCCTGGCTGCCATCGAGGTACCACCACAGCAGCGCCACAAACACAAAGGCCAGCGAGAACCACAGCAGGCTCCAGCGCACGGCCTCTTTCATCGTGACCTGGTGCGCGCCCTGGCGCTCCATCACCAGCAGGTCGATGGCAATGGCCACCACCACAAAGACGGCAAAGCCCGCCCACATCCACCAGGTGCCTATCGTTTCCATGCTTTTTCTCCGAAAGGGGATTCGTCCTGCCAGGCGCCCCGCCCGGCAACAACAGCCCCGCACTGTAGTGGCGCCATGGATTCATAAAAACCTGTGATATTGGTAGAATTGGTTCTGTTTTTACGAACCAATTCGGTTCTACTCTGGGAGATCTCCGTGAGCCAGAGCTTCAACTACCGCCATCTTTTCTACTTCTGGGTGGTGGCCAAGGAGGGCGGCATCGCCCGCGCCGCCGAGCGGCTGGACATGGCCGTGCAGACCATCAGCGCCCAGGTACGCGAGCTGGAAAAGGCCCTGGGCGTGAGCCTGCTGCGCACCGAGGGCCGCAGCCTGGTGCTCACCGACGCCGGCGTAGCCGCGCTGCACGAGGCGGACCACATCTTTGCCCTGGGCGAGCTGCTGCCCCAGCGCGTGCGCGAGGCCGCGTCGGGCCCCACGCTGCGGCTGAACCTGGGCATCTCCGACGGCATTGCCAAGCTGGCCGTGCACCGGCTGCTGACACCCGTGCTGGACGAGCCCCACCTGCGCCTGCTGTGCCACGAGGGCGAGTTCCAGCCCCTGCTGGGCGAGCTGGCGCTGCACAAGCTCGACGCGGTGCTGGCCGACCGCGCCGCACCACCCAACCCCGCGCTGCGCACCACCAGCCAGCTGCTGGGCACGAGCGCCATCGCCTGGTACGCGCCCCCGCTGTGGGCAGAAACGGCCACCAACAACTTCCCCCACAGCCTGGCCGTGGTACCCGTGCTGCTGCCCACCGACCATGCCGCCATGCGCGCGCGCATCGACCACTGGCTGGAGCGCGAGCGCATCCGCCCATGCATCGCCGGGGAGTTCGAGGACAGCGCCCTGCTCAGCACCTTTGCCGCCACCGGCATGGGCGTGATGCCCGCGCCGGTATCGCTGGGCGCGCACCTGGCGCAAACGCACGGACTGGTGCCCGTGGGCTCCACGCCCGATGTGCAGGAGCAGTTCCACCTGATCTACAGCGCGCGCAAGGTGATGCACCCGCTGCTGACCCGGCTGCTGGAGGCGAGCCAAGGCGGAATGCTCCTTGATTAATAGCTATTGACGCTTGTCCATATAGCGCCTGCAGCCAAAATGGCTTCAGAACTTGCCCACCGGTGCACCGGGGGCATTGCCGAGATGGTGGCATTCGAGGGACACAGCCCACGCGCCATACCAAAAAGGCCAGGTGGCGATATCCTCAAGCCCGGCAGGATCGGCACGGCCGGCACGCCACGACGCCCACCCCCATCCAACCGTCCGCCCACGCTTCGACCGTTTCATGTCCCAGCCCTCAAGTTCCTTGTGGAGCCCCCTGCGCCAGACCGCCTTCCGGGGCCTGTGGATGTGCGGCGGCGTGTTCTTTGTGGGCAACGGCATGCAGACCATGGCGGCGGCCTGGCTCATGGTGGAGCTCACGGGCTCGTCGTTTCTGGCGGCGCTGGTGCAGACGGCCGTGTTCATGCCCATGTTCCTGCTGGCGCTGCCGGCCGGCGTGCTGGCCGACACCACCGACCGCCGGCGCCTGATTGCGGGCGCGCTATTGGCCCAGACCGGCGCCTGCGCATTGCTGGCGTTGCTCACGCTGGGCGGCTGGAGCGGCCCGGCCTCGGTGCTGTTCCTCGTCTTTGTGTGCGGCTGTTGCACGGCCATGCTCACGCCCGCCTGGAATTCGTCGGTCATCGACCCGGTGCCGCGCGACGAATGGCCGCAGGCCATCACCGCCGTCAGCATTGCCTACAACGCCGCGCGCGCCGTGGGGCCCACGCTGGCGGGGCTGCTGTTTGCACTGCTCGGGGCGGGCTGGGTGTTCGCCGTCACGGTGGCGACCACGCTGGTGATGTGGAAGTCGATTCGCCGCTGGCCGCCCAAAGCGCACCCGCCTTCCAAGCTGCCGGCCGAGCGCCTGTGGGGCGGCACGCTCAGCGGCCTGCGTTTTGCCTGGCATTCGCGCATGATCCTGGCGCAGCTGGTGCGCGTGACGGCCTTCGGCGCGGCGGGCTCGGCCCTGTGGGCGCTGCTGCCGGTGATTGCCCAGCGCCTGGGCACGGGCGCGCAGGGTTTTGGCCTGCTCATGGGCTGCCTGGGCACGGGCGCCGTGCTGGTGGGCCTGGTGCTGGGGCGGCTGCGGGCGCGCTTCGGCATGGAGGCCATCGTGGGCACCGGCGGCGGGGTGTTTGCCGCCGCCATGCTGGCCGCCGCGCTCACGCAGGTGGCCTGGTTCATCTACCTGTGGATGCTGCTGGCGGGCGCGGCCTGGATGTCGTCCATGTCCACCTTCAACACCGCCACCCAGGCCAGCGCGCCGCAGTGGGTGCGCTCGCGCGCCGTGGCCATGCACATGGTGGCGGCGCTGGGTGCGTTTGCCATGGGCTCGGCCTTCTGGGGTGCGGCATCCGACCTCGTCGGCCTCACGCCTACGCTGTGCCTGGCCGCCGCGCTGATGGTGGCCAGCCTGCTGCTGGCCAAGCCAATGCCGCTGCGCATGGGCGCCCTGCACGAGGTGACGCAGGCCACGCCCTGGGATGAGCTGTTCATCGAATCCGAGCCCCTGCCCGAGGCCGGCCCGGTGGCCGTGGAGGTGGGCTACCGCATTGCGCCGGGCAGCGACGCGGCCTTTCTGGACACCATCAGCCGCATGAAGGCCCCGCGCCGCCGCGACGGCGCCACCTTCTGGCGCGTGTACAAGGACCTGGGCGAGCCCTCGCGCTATGTGGAGCGCTTCATCGTCGAGTCCTGGGCCGACTACCTGCACCAGCGCGCCCGCGCCACCATGGCCGACCAGGCGCTGGAGACCGAGGTGCGGGCGTTTCTGGCCCCCGGCGAAACGGCGCGCATGTCGCACTACATCGCTGAAAGATAGCTCCCCCCGAGCCGCCCGCGCGTTACAGCCGGCGCGGCCCAGGCCAGTGCACCCGTGGAACTGGCTTTGCCAGGCCGCCGGGTGCGTCCCCTTCCCGCAGGAGAGGGGGAAGACGCGAAGCGTCTCAGGGGGTGCCTTCCCTTCCGCCCTGCGACAATTGCGGGCATGAGCACCACCTTCGCCCCCCTCACCAACGACACCTTCCTGCGCGCCTGCCGCCGCCAGGCCACCGACTACACCCCCCTGTGGCTGATGCGCCAGGCGGGCCGCTACCTGCCCGAATACAAGGCCACGCGCGCCCAGGCGGGCAGCTTCATGGGGCTGGCGATGAACGTGGACTTCGCCACCGAGGTCACGCTGCAGCCGTTGTCCCGCTTCCCGCTCGACGCCGCCATCCTGTTCAGCGACATCCTCACCGTGCCCGACGCCATGGGTCTGGGCCTGTCGTTCGCCGAGGGCGAGGGCCCGCGCTTCGCCAAGTCGGTGCGCAATGAGGCCGACGTGGCCGAGCTGTCTGTGCCCGACCTGGACAAGCTGCGCTACGTGTTCGACGCCGTCACCAGCATCCGCAAGGCCCTGAATGGGCGGGTTCCGCTGATCGGCTTCTCTGGCAGCCCCTGGACGCTGGCCTGCTACATGGTCGAGGGCAAGGGATCGGACGACTACCGCCTGGTCAAGACGCTGATGTACAGCCGCCCCGACCTGATGCACCGCATCCTGGCCGTGAACGCCGACGCCGTGGCGGCCTACCTCAACGCCCAGATCGATGCGGGTGCCCAGGCCGTGATGATTTTCGACAGCTGGGGCGGCGTGCTGGCCGACGGCGCCTTCCAGCAGTTCAGCCTGGAATACACCCGGCGCGTGCTGGCGCAGCTCCAGCGCACGGGCGTGGACGGGCAGGACGTACCGCGCATCGTCTTCACCAAGGGCGGCGGCATCTGGCTGGACGACATGAAAGACATCGACTGCGAGGTGCTGGGCCTGGACTGGACGGCCAACCTGGGCAAGGCGCGTGCCACCGTCGGTGGCCAGGTGGGTGGCCCCGGCAAGGCGCTGCAGGGCAATATCGACCCCAATGTGCTGTTTGCGCCCCCCGCGCAAATCGTCACCCAGGTGCACGCCGTGCTCGACAGCTTTGGCAAGCCGCACACCGACCGCAGCACCACCGGCCCCACGCACATCTTCAACCTGGGCCACGGCATCAGCCAGTTCACCCCGCCCGAGCATGTGGCGGCGCTGGTCGAGGCGGTGCACAGCCATTCGCGTGCGCAGCGCCAGGGTTGATGGCCCCACCGCTGGCTGTGGCATTCCTGCCATGGTTATGCACACAACGGGTACAGCCACCGGGGCCACTGCATGGGCCCCGCACCTGCGGTCAAGAATCTGTGGAAATTCGGCAAAACGATTCCAAGTGGTTGATTTTGAACGATTGAGTACTTTTGCCCTTTTTGTAAGCAAATCAACCAGAGTGCGTTATTTCAAGGACTTGCGCGCCAAATCCCCGAGATATCAACA
>JANJSZ010000307.1 GCA_024711405.1 Acidovorax sp. | reverse complement strand
GCAGGTAGGGCCAATAACCCAGAACATGGCCCCAGTGCTCTCGCAGCAGGTAAAAACCGGCGATCAAGGCAGCCGTTGCCAGCGCCATACCGGCTGGGCGGCGCCAAAACGATGGCGTATGGGCGTTGTGGTCAGGCTGATCCATGGCGTTGCTCCTTCAGAGTTGCTCGCAAAAGGTATGGGGTGCGGACGCGCCCGCCCGGTTGATCGGAAATGAATGCAGTGGCCGTTATCGGCAACCGCAGCCCCCCGCTCCGCCGTTGTGGCAACCCGAGGCTTTGGGCTGCGAGGTGGCAACGGGAGTGGGCGCATCTGTGGCCAGTTTCGCGGGGTAGCCCGCATCCCTCAAGGCCATCAACAAAGGAGCGCTGCCCTGCGCCAGTTCCCCGCTCACCCGCACGAGGCCAGACTGATGCTTCATGGTGTCCCCCTGTCCAGTGGGTGCGTTACTGGGTTGGCGTGGTCGGCATGCGATCCATCATCATCTGCATCATCGACTCCATCATGGACATGCGCTTGTCCATCATCTGTGGATCGCGTTGCATGTTCGCCATGCCGGTGGATGGCTGGCCCGATGCCATCTGCCCTTGCATCGACTCCATCATGCGCATCCCGTCCTGCATGGTCGTCATGTGCTCAGCCATCAATGCCTGGCGCTCCTGGGGCGTCTTGGCGGCGGCCATCTTCTCGTGCATGGCCTGCATGGCCTGCATTTGCCGGTCCATGGCGGCCATGTCGCCCGAGCCCATGGCCTGGCCCGGCGATGGCAGTGCTGCGGCGGGTGCTGGCGCCACGGTTGCCGCAGGGGCGGCAGCGTCCGCCGGGTGGTGATCCTTGTGCTCGTCCGCGCCTTGTGCCAATACGCCTGCGGAGGCGGCGGCGATGCAGAGGCCGATCAGAGAATGGCGAATGTGAATCATGATGCTTCCTTCCTGCTGTGAGAGTTGACTGGGGTTGCCGCGTCCGGCGACACGGCGTGGTTGCTTCTTTGCTCAGCGCACGGGCTGGATGTCGGTGATGACCATCTTTCCGCCCTCCTGGATGACCACGAATTGCACCTTGTCGCCGGGCTTGAGCTTGGCAAGCTGGCCCTTGTCGCGGACCGTAAAGACCATGGTCATGCCGGGCATGTCCAGGTTCTTGATCTCCCCATGTTTGAGGGTGACTTTGCCGGTGTCCGGATCGACCTTCTTGACCTCGCCGTCGGTCATGGAGTCCGATGCGTGGGACGTCGCCATCTTGCCGTGATCCATCGTCGCTTGGGCAAAACTGCTGACGGGCATGGTTATGCCCATGGCAAGGGCGGAGATGGCAAAAATTTTTTTGGTGGTGCTCATGGTGTCCTCTGTATGACTGGATGGATCTGTCTATGGGCTGGCACGCTGGTTTCAGGCCATCACTTGCGGCCCACCTGGATGGCGCCCTTCATGCCCGCTTCGTAGTGGCCGGGCATCAGGCAGGCAAAGTTCACGGTGCCGGTTTTGGTGAACTGCCACACTATCTCCCCCCGCTTGCCGGGCTGCAACGTGACCTTGCTCGGTTCGTCATGTTCCATGTCGGGGAATTTCTTCATCTGCTCCAGGTGCTCCAGCAGCTCCTTCTCGGTGCCCAGGCTGACTTCGTGCTTGACCTGTCCGGCGTTCTTGACGATGAACCGCACGGTCTCGCCCTGTTTGACCTGGATTTTCGACGGCGTGTAGCGCATGTTGTCGCGCATCTCGATCGTGATCGTGCGGCGGACCTTGGCGGTCAAACCGGGCTTGCCAATGGCCGTCTCATCCCCATCATGGCCATGGCCCCCCGTATGGCTGCCGCTTGCGAAGGCGGCCCCCGAAGCGGCAAACGCAACCATGGCGAAGAATCGGAAGGCATGGGACCAGGTGAATTTCATGAATCAACTCCAAATCAGAAACGAAAGACAAACTCAATGCTCGCCATGCGATGTCGGCTTGCGTACGTTGACTTCGGTCGGTGCTGCAGGCTTGCGAACACGCGGCATGGACTGCCCGCCTTCGGCACTGAAGCGTGCAGGCTCAGCGATGGGGCCCGTGTACTTTCGCGCCACAGTGCCGTCGGGGTGTTTGAACCAACCCGGGTCTTTGTAGTCGCCTGGCTTCTGGTCACGGCGCACCTTGAGCACGCTGAACATGCCCCCCATTTCCACCGAACCGAACGGTCCCTGGCCAGTCATCATGGGGATGGTGTTGTCCGGGATGGGCATTTCCATCTCGACCATGTCCGCCATGCCACGTTCGCCCATGACCATGTAGTCCGGGATGAGGTTGTTGATCTTCCTGGCCAGGCCGCTGTGGTCCACACCGATGAGCGTGGGAATGTCGTGCCCCATGGCGTTCATGGTGTGATGGCTCTTGTGGCAGTGGAAGGCCCAATCGCCCTCCTCGTCGGCCACGAACTCGATCTGGCGCATCTGGCCCACGGCCACATCGGCAGTCACCTCGGGCCAGCGTGCGCTTTTGGGCGTGGGGCCGCCATCGGTGCCCGTGACAACGAACTCGTGTCCGTGCACGTGCATCGGATGATTGGTCATGGTGAGGTTGCCGACGCGGATGCGGACCTTGTCATGGAGGCGAACATTCAAGGAATCGATGCCCGGAAAGATGCGGCTGTTCCATGTCCACATATTGAAGTTGGTCATTTCCGCGACCTTGGGCGTCGCTGCCCCCGGCTCGATGTCGTAGCTACTCAGCAGGAAACAGAAATCCCGCTGCACTTCGTCGATCAGGGGGTGCCTGGCTTTCGGGTGCGTGACCCAGAAACCCATCATGCCCATG
>JANJSZ010000094.1 GCA_024711405.1 Acidovorax sp. | reverse complement strand
GGTTCCGAGCGCCTGTTCAGCCAGGTGGGCCTGGCCACCCAGGCCATGCTCTGGCACGCGGGCGTGCAGACGGTGCTGCCGCCGGGCTACCTGTGCTGCGGCTACCCGCAGCGCGGCTCGGGCCAGTTCGACAAGGCCGAGAAGATGATCACCGACAACCGCGTGCTCTTCCACCGCGTCGCCAACACGCTCAACTACCTCGATATCAAGACCGTGGTGGTGAGCTGCGGCACCTGCTACGACCAGCTGCAGGGTTACGAGTTCGACAAGATCTTCCCGGGCTGCCGCATCATCGACATCCACGAATACCTGCTGGAAAAAGGCATCACGCTGCCCGCAGGGCAGGGCGGCTACCTGTACCACGAGCCCTGCCACAACCCCATGAAGCAGGGCGACTCGATGAAGACCGTGCGCGCCCTGGTGGGCGACAAGGTGCTCAAGAGCGAGCGGTGCTGCGGCGAATCGGGCACCCTGGGTGTGACGCGGCCCGACGTGTCGACCCAGGTGCGCTTTCGCAAGGAAGAGGAAATCCGCAAGGGCGAAGCCCAGCTGCGCGCCAGCGGTGCCGTCGGCGCCCAGGACAACATCAAGATCCTGACCAGCTGCCCGAGCTGCCTGCAGGGCATCACACGCTATGGCGACGACCTGCAGACCGGTCTGCTCGAAGCCGACTACATCGTCATCGAGATGGCCCGGCAGATCCTGGGCGAGAACTGGCTGCCCGAATACGTGCAGCGTGCCAACCAGGGCGGCATCGAACGGGTCCTTGTCTGATGGCCTGCCCCTTGTGCGCCGAAGACGGCGGCGCCTTGGTCTGGCGCGGCGAGCGCCTGCGTGTCATCCGTGCGCAGGAGCCAGGGTTTCCCGCCTTCTACCGCGTGGTCTGGAACGGGCATGTGGCCGAGTTCTCGGACCTGGCCGCCGCCGACCGCGTGCATTGCATGGAGGCGGTGACCGTGGTGGAGCAGGCGCTGCGCCAGCACCTGTCGCCGACCAAGGTCAACATCGCGGCGCTGGGCAACATGGTGCCGCACCTGCACTGGCATGTGATTGCGCGGTTTGGCTGGGACAGCCACTTTCCGGCGCCCGTTTGGGCTGCTGCGCAGCGGCCCAGCCCTGCGGCGCAAGAGGCGGCCGTGCAGGCGCTGCTGCCAGCGCTGGAGGCGCACCTGCAGTCGCAACTGGCGCAGTGGGCCACCCGGTAACCCCGCATGCAGAGTGTGCCCACGCGGGTGGGACAATCGCAGCAGTCGTTTCTGACAACAGTTTTCTCACAGGTGACTCCATGGCAGGTTTGAAAACGGGCGCCCCCACGCCACAGGCACTCACGGTGCACGAGACATCGCGAGTGCTGGAGGTGGGCTTTTCCGATGGCGCCACGTTCCGCATTCCATTCGAGCTGATGCGCGTGTACTCGCCGTCTGCAGAGGTGCAGGGCCACGGCCCGGGCCAGGAGGTGCTGCAGACGGGCAAGCGTGACGTGGCACTGGTCAATCTGGAACCCGTGGGCAACTATGCCGTCAAGCCCACGTTCTCCGATGGGCACGACAGCGGCATCTTCACCTGGGACTACCTCTACGAGCTGGGCCAGCAGCAGGATGCGCTGTGGGCGCAGTACACCGAACGCCTGGCCGCCGCCGGTGTGGACCGCGATGCGCCCATGGCGCCCAAGGGTGGTGCGGGCGGCCATGCGTGTGGCGGCCACTGACGGCCGGCGGGGCGGGCGGGCTGCCGTGCCAGCGGAATTTGCCCCTGTGGATCAGTTCGCTATTTAAAATGTAGCTATTGGCGCTTTATAAATGAGCGCTGTCGGCCATTTTGGTTGAAATGGCATTGTCTTAATTGCGACAGATGCCCCAAGTCAGTGCGGGGTTGTCGCTGTACCTCTGGCGTTCACGCGCCTAGCATGATTCTTATGAGCACCACGCATTTCGGTTTTCAGTCGGTGGACGAGCAGGACAAGGCGCGCCGCGTGCGCGGCGTGTTCGACTCCGTGGCCTCCAAGTACGACGTGATGAACGACCTCATGTCGGCGGGCCTGCACCGCGCCTGGAAGGCCTACACCGTGATGGTGGCCAACCTGCGCGAAGGCAGCCAGGTGCTGGACATTGCCGGTGGCACGGGCGATCTGGCACTGGCGTTCTCCAGGAAGGTGGGTGCATCGGGCCGCGTGGTGCACACCGATATCAACGAAGCCATGCTGCGCGTGGGGCGCGACCGCCTCATCGATGCGGGCGTGGTGTTGCCCACGCTGGTGTGCGATGCGGAAAAGCTGCCTTTCCCCGACGCGCATTTCGACGTGGTGAGCGTCGCTTTTGGCCTGCGCAACATGACGCACAAGGACCAGGCGATTGCCGAAATGTGCCGTGTGCTCAAGCCCGGTGGCAAGTTGCTGGTGCTGGAATTTTCCAAGGTGGCCCAGCCGCTCACCAAGGCGTATGACTGGTATTCCTTCAAGGTGCTGCCCCGGCTGGGCAAGCTGGTGGCGGGCGACGATGCCAGCTACCGCTACCTGGCGGAGTCCATCCGCATGCATCCGGGGCAGGAAGAACTCAAAAGCCTCATGCAGAAAAATGGCTTTGGGCATGTGGACTATCACAACATGACGGGGGGCATTGTGGCCTTGCATGTTGGAATCAAGTGCTGAGCAGGTACTGAGCGCTTCGCTCGGAATGAATTAACGGAGACGGAGAAATCATGATGAAACTGTGGTCTGTGGTGTTGGTGGCGATGCTGGCGTTTGCACATGCCGATGCGGACGCCCGCCGCATCGGTGGCGGCAAGTCGGTGGGCAAGCAGTCCAGCAATGTGACCCAGCGCGAGTCGACCACGTCGCCCGCAACGCCGGGCGCACCGGCGCAGACGGCCACCAACGCAACGGCTGCCAAACCGGCTGCCGCCGCGGCACCGGCCGCAGCCGCCAAGAAACCCTGGGGCGCCATGCTGGGTGGCCTGGCCGCCGGCCTGGGGCTTGCCTGGCTTGCCAGCTCCCTGGGTTTGGGTGAAGGCTTTGGCAATATCCTGATGATTGCCTTGCTGGCCATGGCAGCGTTCGCGATCTTCAAGATGGTGATGCGCACCCGCAGCGGCGCTGGAGCTGGCGCCGTGGCTGGCGGGGCTCCGTTTGCCTTCCAGGGTGCCGGTGCCGCAACGCCTGCAACAGCGCAAGTGCCCCCCCAGTACAGCCCTGACAAGGTGGGCAACGATGCGTCGGCCCGGCCTTGGGAGCGCGGCGGCATGGCATTCGACGCCTCGCGGCAACAGCCGGGCGCGGGCACGATGATCGGCTCGGCTCTTTCGGGTTCGCAAAACTGGGGCATTCCAGAGGGGTTCGACACCGACGGCTTCCTGGCGGCGGCCAAGCGCAATTTCGTCACGCTGCAGGCCGCGTGGGACCGCTCCGACATCGCCACGCTGCGCTCGATGATGACCGACAGCATGCTCGATGAAATTCGCACCCAGCTGACCGAGCGCGAATCGCACCGGGGCGACCAGCCCAACCACACCGATGTGGTCATGATCGATGCCCAGCTGCTGGGCATCGAGGAGCTGGACGACGGCTACATGGCCAGCGTGGAGTTCTCGGGCATGATCCGCGAAGA
>JANJSZ010000295.1 GCA_024711405.1 Acidovorax sp. | reverse complement strand
GGGCGTCGGGCCTGGCGGCGGCCATCATCTCGGCATCCACGCACCAGTCGGCAAAGGCTTTTTTGCGTTCTTCGTTCTCGGCTTCGTAGCCCATGCTGGTCCACACGTCGGTGGTGACCAGGTCGGCGCCCCGGCAGGCTTCGAGCGGGTTGCTGAAAAACTGATAGCTGCTGGCGCTTATTCCACCTGCGCCAGCGGCCAATTTCTCATCAACCTCATAGCCACGGGGGGTGCTCACATGCACCTTGAAGCCCAGCAGCGCGGCGGCCTGCAGCCAGGTGTTGGCCATGTTGTTGCCGTCGCCCACCCAGGCCACGGTCTTGCCCTGGATGGAGCCGCGGTGCTCGATGAAGGTGAAGAGGTCCGCCAGGATCTGGCAGGGGTGGTACTCGTTGGTCAGGCCGTTGATGACGGGCACACGCGAGTCGGCCGCAAAGCGCTCGATTTTTGTCTGCTCGAAGGTGCGGATCATCACCAGGTCCACCATGCGGCTGATGACCTTGGCACTGTCTTCTATCGGCTCGGCGCGGCCAAGCTGGCTGTCGCCCGTGGTCAGGTGCACCACGGAGCCGCCCAGCTGGTACATGCCGGCCTCGAAGCTCACGCGCGTGCGCGTGCTGGCCTTCTCGAAGATCATGGCCAGCGTGCGGTCGGCCAGCGGGTGGTGCTTTTCGTAGGCCTTGAACTTCTTCTTGATGAGCGCGGCGCGCTCGAACAGGTAGGTGTATTCGTCGGCGCTGAGGTCGTTGAACTGCAGGTAATGTTTCATGGCGCTCTCGTTGCGGGCTGGCTCATTGCGCCAGCAGTGCTTTGACCAGGGGGGTGAGTTTGGCGACGATCTCGTCGGCCTCGGCGATGGTGAGGATCAGTGGCGGCACCAGGCGGATCACGCTGTCGGCCGTGACGCTGATCAGCAGGCCGGCCTCGGCCGCCTGGCCCACCAGAACGCCGCAGGGTTGGGCCAGTTCCACGCCCAGCATCAGGCCCTGGCCGCGCACTTCTTTCACGCCGGGCAGGCTGCCCAGCGCGTGTTGCAGCGCAGTCTTGAGGTGCAGCCCCACCGTGGTGGCGTTGTGCAGCAGGCCGTCTTCTTCCATGATGCGGATGGTCTCATTGCCCGCACGCATGGCCAGCGGGTTGCCGCCAAACGTGGTGCCATGGTTGCCGGGCTGCAGCACGTTGGCGGCCTTGGGGCCTGCCACCACGGCGCCGATCGGCACGCCCGAGCCCAGGCCCTTGGCCAGAGGCATCACGTCGGGCACGATGCCGGCCCACTGGTGGGCAAACCACTTGCCGGTGCGGCCCATGCCGCACTGCACCTCGTCGATCATCATCAGCCAGTCGCGCTCGTCGCACAGCTTGCGCAATTGCTGCAGGTATTCAATGCGCATGGGGTTGATGCCGCCTTCGCCCTGGATGGTCTCGAAGAACACGGCCACCACGTTGGGGTTGCCTTCAGTGGCTTGCTTGATGGCGTCGATGTCGTTCACGGGCACGCGCACAAAACCTTCGGCCAGCGGGCCAAAGCCGCTGTAGATCTTGGGGTTGCCGGTGGCCGACATGGTGGCGATCGAGCGGCCATGAAAGGCTTTTTCATACACCACGATCTCGGGCTTGGCGATGCCTTTGTCCACGCCGTATTTGCGCGCAATCTTGATGGCGGCCTCGTTGGCCTCCAGCCCCGAATTGCAGAAGAACACGTTGGTCATGCCCGAGCGCTCCACCAGCCTGGTGGCCAGTTGCTCCTGGCCGGGCACATGGTAGTAGTTGGACGAGTGGATGATCTTGCCGATCTGGTCCTGCAGCGCGGGCACCAGCTTGGCATGGTTGTGGCCCAGCGTGTTCACAGCGATGCCGCCGAGGGCATCGAGGTACTCCTTGCCGTTCACGTCCCACACGCGGCAGCCTTGCCCGTGCGACAGCGCAATCGGCACGCGGCCATAGGTGTTCATCACGTGGGGCGAGGTGGCCTCAATGAAAGCGGTCATGCAGTGGACTCCAGGCGACAGGGTGAAGGGCCGGCCGTGGCGGCCGCACCCGAAAAAGCGAAGCACGATTCTAGGGCGAGCGCATGCCCCCGAAGATGACGATTGCGCATCACTGCAATGCCTTGGTGGATGGGGAGGCGGTTCAGCTCTTATATAAGAGTTAGAATACCCGGCGCGGTGCAGCACGCAGTGATCCTGCGCTATCCGCCCTCCACCACTCAGACCCCGATGGTTTCCCCCTCCTCCAAAGAAGTCTTCATCCAGGGCATCACCCACGAAGGAAAAACCTTTCGTCCCAGCGACTGGGCCGAGCGGCTGGCCGGGGTGATGAGCGGCTTTCGCCCGGGGGGCGCCAAGCCCGGCAGCCACCTGAGCTACTCGCCCTGGTGCATTCCCACCACGCTCAATGGGGTGAAATGCGTGGTGGTGAACAGCGACCTGCGCGACCACGAGCCCATGGCCTGGGATTTCGTCATCAATTTCGCCCGTGACAACAATCTGCAGGTGGCCGAGGCCTGCCTGCTGCCCGACCCGCTCGTGCCCGGGCCCTGAAACCGGCAATGTTTGCAACGCGGCCCCAGAATCTCGGGGCCGTTTTGTTGTGCCCCGCCTTTCTCGTCGCAAGAAGCAGGTTCGAAAACGAAAAAACCGCCCGAAGGCGGTTTTGTTCGTTGCTGGCAGCGCACCCGTTACAAACGGCGAACGGTATGACCCGTCCGGGCTGTTTGCCTGCCGAAGCAGGCGGTGGATTTAAGCGGCTGCGGGTGCCAGGGCTTTCACCTTGGCAGACAGACGGCTCTTGTCGCGAGCTGCCTTGTTCTTGTGGAAGATGCCCTTGTCGGCCACGGTGTCCACCACGGCTTGCATTTTGGCGAAAAGTTCGGTCGCCTTGGTCTTGTCGCCAGCCAGAACCGCCTTTTCGACGTTCTTGACAGCGGTGCGGTATTTGGAGCGCAGCGAGGTGTTCGCGGCGTTGATCTTGACGTCCTGACGGACGCGCTTGCGGCCCGACGCCAGGCGCGGGTTCTTCTTCTTGGGTTTAGCGGATGCCATGGTTTAGTTCCTTGAGTCTGAGGATGATGCCAGCAAAGCCCGCGATTATAGCCCAGAGCGGTTTTCGTCACCACTGCGTCACCCCAGCCCGGCGCTGCGCCATCGCCAGCGCACCCGTGGAACTGGCGTTGCCAGGCGGCGGGGAGCGTCCCCCTCGGGGGAAGACGCGAAGCGGCGCAGGGCGAATACACTCCCTGCGGTGTCATTGTTCAAAGCCGCCTCCACTGTCTCCCTGCTGACCCTGGCCTCCCGTGTGACGGGCCTGGTGCGCGACCTCCTGATGGCCTCGATGTTTGGCGCCAACGCGCTGACCGATGCCTTCAACGTTGCCTTCCGCATTCCCAACCTGTTCCGGCGCCTTTTTGCCGAGGGCGCCTTCAGCCAGGCGTTCGTGCCGGTGCTGGCCGCCTCCAAGGCCCAGCATGGCGAGGCCGCCACGCGCGTGCTGATTGCCAGCGTGGCGACGGCGCTGGCCTGGGTGCTGTTGCTCACCTGCGTGCTGGGTGTGCTGGGGGCCCCGCTGCTGGTGTGGCTGCTGGCCAGCGGCCTGCGCCAGAGCCCGGCCAGCTTCGATGCCGCCGTGCTGATGACGCGCTGGATGTTCCCCTACATCGGCTTCATGTCGATGGTGGCGCTGTCGGCGGGTGTGCTCAACACCTGGAAGCGCTTTGCCGTGCCGGCCGCCACGCCGGTGCTGCTGAACCTGTGCATGATCGCTGCCGCCTGGCTGGGCGCGCCGCAACTGGCAGCACGGGGGATCGAGCCCATCTACGCCATGGCCGGCGGTGTGATGCTGGGCGGCATGCTGCAACTGGCGGTGCAGGTGCCCGTGCTGTACCGCCTGGGCCTGCTGCCGCGCATCGGGGTGACCTGGGGCGCCGTGCGCGCCGCCTGGGCCGAGCCCGGCGTGCGCCGCATCCTCACCCTCATGGCGCCGGCGCTGCTGGGGGTGGGGGTGGCGCAGGTGTCGCTCATGGTCAACACCCAGATCGCCTCGTATCTGGCGCCGGGCAGCGTCACGTGGCTGTTTTACGCCGATCGGCTGATGGAGTTTCCCACCGCCTTGCTCGGCGTGGCGCTGGGGGTGGTGCTCACGCCCCAGCTGGCTGCTGCCAAGGCCGCTGGCGACGCACTGCGCTATTCGGCCATGCTCGACTGGGGCCTGCGCATCGTGGTGCTGCTGGCCGTGCCCTGTGCCGTGGCGCTGCTGACCTTTGCCACGCCCCTGGTGGCCACGCTGTTCCACCACGGCGCGCTGCTGGACAGCGACGTGGGGAACATCGCCATCGCCCTGGCCGGCTACGGGGCTGGCCTGCTGGGGCTGGTGGCCATCAAGGTGCTGGCACCAGGCTATTACGCCAGCCAGGACATCCGCACGCCCGTGAAGATCGCCGTGGCGGTGCTGGTCATCACGCAGCTGCTCAATGTGGCCCTGGTGCCGTTCATGGCCCATGCGGGGCTGGCGCTGTCGATCGGGCTGGGCGCACTGGTCAATGCGCTGTGGCTGCTGGTAGGCCTGCTGCGCCGCGGCAGTTACCAGCCGCAGCCTGGATGGACACGCTTTGCCTTGCAGGTGGTGGCTGCCAGCACCTTGCTGGCGGTGCTGCTGGTGTGGGCCGCGCAGTATTTTCCGTGGGTGCAGATGCGCGCGCACAGCGGCCAGCGTGCGGGTTTGCTGGCCCTGGTGCTGAGCGCGTCGGTGGCGCTGTATTTTGGCGCGCTGTGGGCCGCCGGACTCCAGCTGCGGCAGATGCTGCGGCGCTGATGCCGCTGCGCCGCGAGCGTCGACATGATCCTGCAATCCGCGCCTGGTGTGGCTTGACGCCACAGGGCGCCCACCGTACAACGCTTCCATGTCCCTGAGCTATTCCGTCCCCACTGCGCTGGAGTACTTTGCCGCGCTGGTGCAAAGCGACGAGCATTTCCCGCTGCTCGAAGCCGCCGCCAGTCTGGCGCAGGACGAATACATCGACCTGGATGTGCAGCAGCTGCTGGGCGACGTGGACCAGCTGGCGGCGCGCCTGCAGCGCCGCATGCCGGCCGATGCGTCCGCTCTGCAGCGCTTGCGCATGCTCAACCAGTTTTTCTTTGCCGACCTGGGTTTTGCCGGCAACGTCAACAATTACTACGACCCCGAAAACAGCTATCTCAACGCCGTGCTGCGCACGCGCCGCGGCATCCCGATATCGCTGGCCGTGCTGTGGATGGAACTGGCCCAGGGCCTGGGCCTGCACGCGCGGGGCATCGCCTTTCCGGGGCATTTCATGATCAAGGTGCTGCTGCCCAAGGGGCAGGTGGTGATGGACCCCGTATCGGGGCAGTCGCTCAGCCGGGAAGAGCTGTCCGAGCGGCTGGAGCCCTACAAGCGCCAGAGCGGCCTGGTGGACGACTACGACGTGCCGCTGGGTCTGTACCTGCAGGCGGCCACGCCGCGCGACATCATTGCGCGCATGCTGCGCAACCTCAAGGAAGTACACCGCACGCAGGAAGACTGGCAGCGCCTCATCGCCGTACAGGACCGCCTGATCGTGCTGCTGCCCCAGACCTGGAGTGAATGGCGTGACCGGGGCCTGGCGCATGCCGAGCGCGGCAACACGGCGCAGGCCGTGGCGGATCTGCAGACCTATCTGGCGCATGCCGAAGACGCGCTGGATGTGGATGCCATCGCCGAGCGCATCAGCACCCTGCGCAGCGCGGGCCGCTGATATGGATGGGCCTTCCACCGTATGACGTGGTGGGTTCGCCTTGCCGTGCCACAGCACTGCCTGTGGCTTCCCGCCTGGCTCTCCGGCTGAATACAGATCTGCGTGAATGGGTGTCTGAAATGAAAAAAGCGCTTGCCAGGCAAGCGCTTTTTGCTCTTGCTTGACTGGCGAATTGTCAGGCGCCCGCAGCCTTGACGCAAAGGACGGGGCAGGACACCGTCATCAGCAGTTCCTGGGCCACGCTGCCCAGAATCAGCTTGCCCACGGCGGTGCGCCTGCGCAGGCCGATCACCAGCACGGAGATGTCACGCGACTCCACCAGGTCGTTGATCTCGTCCACGGCGCTCTTGCCGCGCACAAACTGCTTGAACTCGGCGGTGATGCCTTGCGCGGCCAGCAATTCTTCCACCTGCTCCACCTCGAAGCCGGCGGCCAGCGAAGTGTCTTCCTGCTGGCCACCGGGGCCGGCGTTCACCACCACCAGGGGTTCCTGCCGGCGCTTGGCGATTTCGATGCCCTTGTCCAGTGCGGCCCGGCCCTCGGGGCGGGGTACGTATGCGACGAGGATGGTCATGTCTTGTATCTCCTTGGTATTGTCGGAATGGCGGCTCGCCCAAGGCTTGGGCTGGCCGTGCGTGACCGGGGCAGTCTGCGCTCGCAAATGGTAACGCCTGGCGCAGGAGGGTGGGGCGGTGTTGTTCCGGTGCTCAACGCGACCGGCTGCCGCACTCCGGCGGTATTCCGGGGGGCCGAACTGGTGCCAGATCTGGCGCACCGGCGTATCTGAACGGCGCAATGGCGCGATCGCGGGCTGGCCCATGCCGGGCAGAGAGGGTTCTCGGCGGCATTGCGCGGCGCGTAGCCGATGTGCGTGGCCGCGCGCGCCGAAGAAATGTGACGATCTGATGGTTGGCGTGTTGGCTTGTAAGTCGCGTTGACGGTGCTTCAGGGCATCCGGTAGATTCGCCGCCAGGGTGTTGCGCCATCACGGTGCAATGCTTTACAAAATATACCGATTGGAGTTTTCGATGTCTGCATTCAAACGTGTGGTTGTTTCCTGCCTGGTGGCCGGGCTGACGCTGGCGGGCCTGCCGCTCACAGCCCAGGCGGGCATCGTGGGCACCGACCAGGTACTGGCAACTTCTGCATCGAGTACCGACCGTGATCGGGTCAGCATTTTCCTGGCCCGTGACGATGTGCGCAACGCCCTGCAGGGTCAGGGGGTGGATGCCAATGCCGCCATCGCGCGCGTGCAGGCCATGTCCGACGCGGAAGTGGCCCAGCTGGCCTCCCGCGTGGACCAGGCGCCGGCCGGCGGTGATATCTTGGGGGTGGTATTCACGGTCTTCATCGTCCTGCTGGTCACGGACATCCTGGGGCTGACCAAGGTATTTCCGTTCACCCGCTCGGTTCGCTGATGAGCCCTCGCCGCGCTGGCTGGAGGACCCCCGCTGCGGCGGGGGTTCTTCTTTGCGCCCTGCTGCTGTCAGGATGTGCATCGCCGCAACTCACTGCCCTGGACCAGCGCTGGCCGCAGGCCTTGCCGCCCACAGCGTTGCTGGAGCATGTGCCGTTCTTTGCGCAGGATGACCACCTGTGTGGCCCCGCCTCGCTGGCCATGGTGGCGCAGGCGGCAGGCATCCCGGTGACGCCGGGCGAACTCACCGAGCAGGTCTATGTGCCGGGACGTCAGGGGGCGCTGCAGCTGGAAATGCTGGCAGCCACACGCCGGCAGGGGCTGGTGGCCTATCCCCTGGCGCCGCGCCTGCAGGATCTGCTGCAGGAAGTGGCGGGCGGGCAGCCGGTGCTGATCCTGCAAAACCTGTCGCTGCCGATATCACCCCTGTGGCATTACGCGGTGGTGATTGGTTACGACCGCGCGCGCAACGAGGTGGTGCTGCATTCCGGTGTCACCGAGCGCATGGTGATGGCGCTGTCCACCTTCGAGCACACCTGGGCGCGTTCCGGGTACTGGGCGATGCGCGCGGTGGCGCCGGAGCGTTTGCCAGTGACGGCCGAGGCGGATGTCTGGGCAACGGCCGTGGCAGCGCTGGAGCGCGTGAACCCACGCGCCGCCCAGACGGCCTACGCCACGGCGCTGGCACGCTGGCCGGACCATCGGGCCAGCCTGCTGGGGGCAGGCAATGCAGCGTATGCGCAGCGCCAGTTGGCGCGCGCCGGGCAGGCTTATGCGGCGGCCACGCGGGCGCATCCCGACTTTGCCGATGCATGGAATAACCTGGCGCAGGTGCGGCTGGAACAAGGGCAGCGACGTGCGGCCCGTGCTGCCATCGACCGTGCCGTGGCGCTGGGCGGACCACGCCTGGCGCAGTACCAGGAGCTGCAGCAAAAAATCAGGGCACCATAAAGCGTGCTGAAGGCGACCCTCCGGAGCGGGGTCGCCACCATGTGCCGGAACGCATCGCCAGGCAGCGTACCGCGCAGCTTGCGTTTGCTCCCGAACAGGGCGTGCGCTCCGCCGCAGACAAGATTCGATCCCTTCAGGGGATGCCGGACGAAGAGGGAGCCCTAAGTTCCCAAAGCCGTGCAGGGTGGACCTCCGGTGCACCATGGTTGCACTGCAATTTCAGGGAAATTTTGGAAAAATAGAGTGTTCGTGCTTATGGATCAAGCGTTGGTAGCTATTGAATAAGGAGCAAATGACGCGCTGGCCCGTAAGCTGTTATCTTGAACAGGGTAGTTCCAGATGAATGGCCACCGCATCCATGTCCCGCCGCTCACCCCTGTTTCCCCTGTCTGTTCTGGCGCGCGCGTACCGGCGCAACCTCAAGGCCTTTGCGCGCGCCACCCAACCCGTGCGCACCAAGGCGGCGGCCGTGCCGCGCGCGCGGTCCCCAGCCGTACCCGTCCTCCGCACGCCGCACAAGCCGCTGCCCGCCAGCGGGGAATGGATTGCCGGTGTTGCCCCCGGCCCTGCGGGTGCGCGGCGGTTTCACCTGTATGTGCCGCCGGGGCTGGCGCTGCGTCGGGGCGAAAAGCGGCCCCTTCTGGTGATGCTGCATGGCTGCGGCCAGACCGGGCGCGAACTGGCGGCCAGTTCGCGCATGAACCGCCTGGCGGTGCGCCATCGCTTTCTGGTGCTCTATCCCGAGCAGGAGCGCCTGGCCAATGCCCATGGCTGCTGGAACTGGTTTGACCGCCGAAGCGGCAAGGCCGATGCCGAGGCGGCCACGCTGCTGGCCGCGATCGACCGGGTGGCGCGGCGCCACCCGGTGGACACCGCCCGCGTGGGCGTGGCAGGGCTGTCGGCCGGCGCCAGCATGGCCGCGCTGCTGGCGGCGCGCTACCCCGGCCGGTTCTGTGCCGTGGCCATGCATTCGGGTGTGGCACCCGGTTCGGCCGATTCCGCCGCCACCGCCATGGCGGCCATGCGTGGGCGGCGCGCGGCGCATCTGCCCGGTCCTTCACCGGCGCTGGCCGCTCAAGGACCGGTGCTTGCGCCGCTGCCCCCGCTGCTGATCCTGCATGGTGATGGCGACAGCGTGGTCTCGGTGCGCAACGCGGTGGCCACGGCCGAGCTGTGGGCCGCGGCATTGGGCGCGCGCGCCGGCACGGTGCGCACCCTGCAGCGCGGCAAACGCCATGCGATGCGAGTGACCGAGTACAAGGCACGCGGCCGCGCACAGGTCACACTGCGCGAAATCGTCGGCCTGGGCCACGCCTGGAGCGGAGGCTCGTCCGGCATGCCCTACAGCGATCCGGCGGGGCCCGATGCGTCGGCACTGGTGTGGGCGTTTGTCGCACGGCAGTTCAAGCAATGAAGTGAAATAGCCGTTGCCCCTTGTCTTGAGGGCAGAAAGCTCTTGTGATCGAAGCGTCTGAGTGACCCCGCATTGCGCGCCGGGCCGGCCGGTGGTGGCTAAACCAGCCGCGCCGCCACCAGCTCTTTCTTGAGGTAGGCGTAAAACAGCGGCGCTGCCACCAGCCCCGCCGGACCGAAAACGGCCTCGGCCACGAACATCACCGACAGCAGCTCCCACACCCCCATCTGCGTGCGCCGGCCCACCACCTTGGCATTGATCACGTATTCGGCCTTGTGGATGAGGATCAGAAATCCCAGGCAGGCCGCTGCCGCCAACGGCGACACCGACAGCCCCACGATGGTGATGACCACGTTGCACACCAGATTGCCCACAATGGGCACCAGCCCCGCGACAAACGTGAACGTGATCAGCACCGGCGTGTAGGGCAGCTCCAGGCCCCACAGCGGCAACAGAAAAAGCAGGAACAGCGCGGTGAGCAGCGTGTTGAACGCCGCAATCCAGAACTGCGCCGCCACGATCTGGCGGAATGCCTCGCCAAACAGGGCGATGCGCAGCCTGAGCTGCTGCGCCAGCGGGCCACGCGCCAGCACCGCAGGGCGCACGGCGGCCAGCGCGCCAATCAGCAGGCCCACATACGCAAACAGCACACCAGCCAGCCAGGCGCGCCCGGCCATGGCCAGCGCACCGGCCTTGGCGCCCAGGTAGCTGGCGATGGTGCGCTGGATCTCCGCCGCCCCTTCCGGCAGGTGGGCGGCCATGTCCGCCGGCAATTTCAGGCGCAGCTCCAGCACCGTGCGGGCCATGTAGTTCAGCAGTTCCTGGTATTGCTGCGGGGCGTTCACCAGATAGCCGCGCGAGTGCGTGAGGCCCACTGCCAGCAGCGCCAGCGGCAGCAGCATCACCAGGGCGGCAGCGGTCATCTGCGCAGCCCGCAGGCCAGAGGTGGGCGGATGGGACGGGCGCCGCATGCGGCCCAGACCTTGCGCAAACCAGCGGGTCAACGCCCGCGTCAGCAGAAAACCCAGGCACACGCACAAAAGACCCGGCAGCAGGCCGCGCCACATCACCAGCAGCAGCGTGGCCGCCACCAGCAGGTAGCTGGCCACCACGACGCCCTGGCTCAAGGGACGCGCTGGCAGCTGGGTGGGTGGGGCCTCCATCGAAGCGGGGGCAATGGGGCCTGGGGAGGGGCGCTGCGCCATGCAGGGCGTCGGAACGGAGCGGGGAAAGTGTCGATCAGGCCACCACCACGGCGGCCCCTTCACCGCGCGCAGCAATCGTGCCAATGGCGTACACCTGCTCGCCCGCAGCGCGCAGCGTGGCGGCCGTGGCTTCGGCGGCGGCGGCGTCCACCACCACCACCATGCCGATGCCGTTGTTGAAGGTGCGGTTCATCTCGATGTCGTCGATGCCGGCCGTCTTCTGCAGCCAGGTAAACAGCTCGGTCTGGGGCCAGCTGCCTTTGTGCAGGTGGGCGGCGGTACCCTCGGGCAGCACGCGGGGGATGTTTTCCAGCAGGCCACCACCGGTGATGTGGGCCAGGGCCTTGATGCCGCCAGGCGAGGCGGAATCCTCCGAGTGCGGATGTTGCGCCAGCGCAGCCAGCACGTTCTTCACATACAGGCGCGTGGGCTCCATGACCGCCTGCTTGAAGGGCTTGCCGTCCAGCGTGGCGGGCAGATTGGCGCCCGCGCGCTCGATGCACTTGCGCACCAGCGAGAAGCCGTTGGAATGCACGCCGCTGGACGCCAGGCCCAGCACCACGTCGCCGGGCTTCACGTTCTTGCCGGTGAGGATCCTGGATTTTTCGACGGCGCCCACGGCAAAACCGGCCAGATCGTATTCGCCAGCGGGGTACATGCCGGGCATCTCTGCGGTTTCGCCGCCGATCAGCGCGCAGCCGGAGAGCTCGCAGCCCTTGGCGATGCCGCCCACCACGGCGGCGGCGGTGTCCACATCGAGCTTGCCGCAGGCGAAGTAATCGAGGAAAAACAGCGGTTCGGCGCCCTGCACCAGCACGTCATTCACGCTCATGGCCACCAGGTCGATGCCCACCGTGTCGTGCATGTTCCATTCAAACGCCAGCTTGAGCTTGGTGCCCACGCCGTCGGTGCCGGAGACCAGCACGGGTTCCTGGTAGCGCTTGGGCACCTCGAACAGCGCGCCAAAGCCGCCGATGCCGGCCAGAACGCCCTCGCGCATGGTCTTTTTGGCCAGCGGCTTGATGCGTTCGACCAGGGCGTCGCCCGCGTCAATGTCAACGCCAGCGTCTTTGTAGGACAGGGGGGTGGGGGTGGATGCAGAGGAGCTCATGGCAGGGATGGCACGGACCAGCGTGCGCGGCAGACTAAAATTTGCGCAGATTTTACGGGTTGTGCACCGCACGCCGTCCGTTCACCCTTTCTTCTTGCCCCGTTTTGCTTTTCCAGCCCATGCCGTTTCCTGCCATTCTCCCCCGCGCTGGCCTGCGTGCCCGCGGGCTGCAGCCATGAAGCAACTGGCCCTGGACATTGGCCTGGCGACGGGCCCGACCCTGGCGCGTTTCTTTGCCGGCCCCAACGAGGCCGCGCTGCAGCATCTGCGGCTGTGGGTGGGGGAGGGCCACCCGCCGGGCACCCGTTCGCCGGTTCCCACTTACCTGTGGGGCGAGGCCGGCAGCGGCAAGACCCACCTGCTCCGGGCGGTGCACCAGGCCTTGAGTGACCAGGGAGCCAGCGTTGGCTGGCTCGATGCGTCGGTGGCCGCGCCCGCAGAGTTTGACGAGCGCTGGACCGCCGTGGTCATGGACGATGTGCACCTGTACAGCACTGCCCAGCAGGCCATGGCCTTCAACTGGTTCGTGAACGCCATCAGCCCCGCCAGCGGCATGCCACGCGGGGTGCTGGCTGCCGGCAGCCTGCCGCCGGCCGACCTGCCACTGCGCGACGACCTGCGCACCCGCCTGGGCTGGGGCCATGTGTTCCAGCTGCAGCTGCTCGACGAAGCCGCCCGCCGGGCGGTGCTGCGCCAGGAGGCCGATGCCCGGGGGGTTTTTCTGGGCGACGAGGTGATGGATTTCATGCTCAACCGTTTTTCGCGTGATCTGGGCAGCCTCATGCAACTGCTGGACCAGCTCGATGCCTATGCGCTGCGCACCCAGCGCGCCATCACCATCCCCTTGCTCAAGGCCATGCTCGAATCGGAATGATGCCGCCACCCGGTGCGCCCCCCCTTTGCCCTTTTTGTGAATCTGAATGACCTCTGATCCCCGCCGCCCGCGGCTTGCGCTGTTCGACCTGGACCATACGCTGCTGCCCATTGACTCCGACTACGAGTGGGGCGAGTTCACCATCCGCATCGGCTGGAACGATCCCGTGGAGTTCGCGCGCCGCAACGACGAGTTCTATGCCCATTACCAGGCCGGCACGCTCGATGTGCACGACTATGTGCGGTTTGCCACCGAGGCCGTGCGCCAGCGCGGCCCCGAGGCCGCCGCCGCCGCCCATGCGCAGTTCATGCGCGAGGTGATCGAGCCGGCCATCCACCCGCAGGCACGCGAGCTGCTGCGCCAGCACCAGGCGGCCGGCGATGACGTGCTCATCATCACCGCCACCAACGAGTTCGTGACGCGGCCCATCGCGCAGGCCCTGGGCGTGCAAGAATTGCTGGCCATGCGGCTGGCCCGGGATGCGCAGGGCTGGTACACGGGCGAAATCGACGGTATTCCCACCATGCGCGAAGGCAAGGTGCTGCGCATGGAACAATGGCTGGCCGAGCGGCGGCTTTCCTGGAGCGATGTCGAGAGCACCTTCTACAGCGACTCCATGAACGACGTGCCGCTGCTGGAGAAGGTGAACCACCCCGTCGCCACCAACCCCGACCCGCGCCTGCGCGCGCTGGCCCAGGAGCGCGGCTGGCGCATACTGGACCTGTTCACGGCCTCTGCCAGCCAGGCTGCCTCCTGACACCTGTGCTCCGGCACCCCTGATTACCCATTACCCATGATCAAGAAGTTCATCGACAAACTGCTCGGCAAATCCACGCCCGGCACCTCGGGCGGCAAGCCCCATTTCGGCAAGCGCGCAGAGGTTCCGGCATCGGTCCACGGCATCAACCCCGAGCTGGTGGATCGCCGCGCCGCCGACGTGGTGGCCACGCTCAAGCAGGCGGGTTTTGAGGCCTACATCGTGGGCGGCGCCGTGCGTGATCTGCTGCTGGGCCTGCGCCCCAAGGACTTTGACGTGGCCACCGACGCCACGCCCGAGCAGGTCAAGGGGCTGTTCCGGCGCGCCTTCATCATCGGCAAGCGCTTTCGCATCGTGCACGTGGTGCATGGCCGGGGACGCGAGCACGAGGTGATCGAGGTGTCCACTTTTCGCGCCTACCTCGACAACGCTGCGGCAGGCCAGGTCAGTGGCAACGAGAAGACCAGCAAGGCCCAGCTGTCGGGCATGCAGCATGCCGTTGACGCCAGCGGCCGCGTGCTGCGCGACAACGTCTGGGGCCCGCAGGACGAAGACGCCACGCGCCGCGACTTCACCGTCAACGCCATGTACTACGACCCGGTCAGCCAGGTGGTGGTGGACTACCACAAGGGCCTGCAGGACGCCAAGAAGAAGACGCTGCGCATGATTGGCGACCCGGCCACGCGCTACCGCGAAGACCCGGTGCGCATCATCCGTGCCGTGCGTTTTGCTGCCAAGCTCAGCCAGCTCGGCTTCACGCTTGAATCCAAGACCGCCGCGCCCCTGGTGCAGTCGCAGGCCCTGCTGGCCGAGGTGCCGCAAAGCCGCATGTTCGATGAAATGCTCAAGCTGCTGCAAACGGGGCATGCCATTGCGACCATCGAGCAGCTCAAGAAGCTGGGCATGGCCACAGGCATTTACCCGCTGCTGGACGTGGTGGTGGAGCGCGCCGACACGCCCTTCGTGAAGGCGGCCCTCACCGACACCGACCGCCGCGTGGGCGAAGGCAAGCCCGTGGCCCCCAGCTTCCTGCTGGCCTGCGTGCTGTGGGACGACGTGCACAAGGGCTGGACGGAGCGCCAGAACCAGCGCCAGCACCCGCTGCCGGCCTTGCAGGATGCGATCGACGACGTTTTCGACAAGCGCATCGGCGACGTGTCGGGCCGCGGCAAGCTGGCCGCCGACATGCGCGAGATCTGGGTCATGCAGCCGCGCTTTGAAAAGCGTGTGGGCAACGGCCCCTTTGGCATGGTCGCCCAGCTGCGCTTTCGTGCCGGATTCGACTTCTTGCGCCTGCGTGCCGACGTGGGCGAAGTCGAGGAAGCCCTGGCCGAATGGTGGCAGGACTTCCAGAACGCCAGCGATGACCGCCGCGACGACCTGATGGACCAGGCCCGCGAAGAGCAGAAGGCGCGCCAGAAGGCCCAGCCCGTGGTCAAGCGGGTGCCGCGCGCTGCACCGGCAGCCGGGGCGGCGCCCCGTGCTGCGACGGCTGGCGCTGCACCGTTGCCCGACGACGCCGCGCCGCTGGCCGACGGCGATGCGCCCAAGAAGCGCCGCCGCCGCCGCCGCAAGCCGGGTGGCGGCAATGGCGAAGGAACTGCCTCCGCAGCCGCCGGCGAATAAGCTTTGGTGATGCAGGCTGCTGGCCCGTTCATGGCCCCTGCGGCCTCTGCGACCCCTGTGGCCGTGTCTGTCTGGATCGGCCTCGGGGCCAACCTGGGTGATCGGCAGGCCACCTTGCGCACCGCGCTGACCGCCGTGGCCGGCTTGCCGGGCACGCGCGTGCAGCGCATCTCGTCCCTTTACCGCAGCGCGCCCGTGGATGCGGGCGGACCCGACTACCTGAACGCCGTGGTGCAGGTGGAGACCACCCTGGCGCCCCATGCCTTGCTGGTGCAGCTGCAGGCGATCGAGCAGGCGGCCGGGCGCGAGCGCCCCTACCGCAACGCCCCGCGCACGCTGGACCTGGACATCCTGCTCTATGGCGACCAGGTGATCGACACCCCCACGCTCACGGTGCCGCACCCGCGCATGCCCGAGCGTGCCTTTGTGCTGCGCCCCCTGGCCGAGCTGGCGCCCGATCGGGTGCCGGAGCACCTGCTGGCCGCCGTTGCGGCGCAGCGTATCGACCGGGTGCAGGACGCGGGGTGGGCGTTCTAGCAGGCACCGAAAAACCGTCTGACCTGTGACGGGGTGCTTCTGAAAATATGGCTGCTCGCGCTTATGAATAAAGCGCTGGAGCCACTTTTCGTTCAAAAATCGCCATCAGCTGCAGCGGCAGATGGCCTGCGCTCCATCAATCCACCTTGGCACCCGAGGCCTTGACCAGTGCCTGGTATTTGGCGCGCTCGCTGGCCATGAAGGCGTCGAACTGCTCGGGTGTGGTGGGCACCGGTTCTGCCAGCAGGGCGCCAAAGCGGGTCTTGGTTTCGGGCGCATTGAGGGCGGCCACGAAGGCCTTGTTCAGCTTGGCGATCACCGGTTTGGGCGTGCCGGCGGGGGCCACCAGGCCCCACCAGGTGTCGATAGCAAAGCCCTTGAAGGTGCTGGACAGCGGTGGCACGCCGGGCAGGGCGGGGCTGGCCTGCAGGCTGGTCACGGCCAGGGCCTTGAGCTTGCCGGCGCGGATGTTGGGCGCGGCGGTGGCGAGGTTGTCGATGTTGAAATCCACCTCGCCGCTCAGCAGGGCCAGCTGGGCCGGGTTGCCGCCCCGGTAGGGGATGTGCAGGGCAATGATGCCGGCACGCTGCTTGAACATCTCGCCCGCCAGGTGGCCCGCACTGCCGTTGCCGCCACTGCCGTAGTTGAGCTTGGCCGGATTGGCCTTGGCGTAGGCGATCAGGTCGGCCACGCTGTTGATCTTCAGTTGCGCTGCCTTCTCGGCATTCATCACCAGCACATTGGGTACACGCACCATCTGGGTGATGCCGGCAAAGTCCTTGCCAGCGTCGTAAGGCATGCGGGCATACAGCCAGGGGTTCACGGCGTGCGTGGCGGTGGCGGCGATGCCGATGGTCAGGCCATCGGGAGCCGCCTTGGCGATGGCGTCGGCGCCGATGTTGCCCCCGGCGCCGCCCTTGTTGTCGATGATCACCGTGCCCAGCGACTCGCGCACCCGCTCGGCCAGCGCGCGCGCCGTGATGTCCAGCGGGCCGCCGGGGGCGTAGGGCACGATCAGGCGGATGGGCGCGCCCGCGTCCTGCGCCAGGGCCAGGGAAGAAGAGAAAACCGCTGCGGCAGCGGCACTTGCGAGGAGGATGTTTCGACGGTTCATGGCCCCATTGTGCAAAAAATGGAACCGCCCTGGCGCAAAAATGGCCGCGGGCCGGTGCGGTGCACACCGCTGCCGGCGGCGTGCCGTGCGGGCACCGGGGGGGTTAGCCGTGCTTGTCGGCCTCGGAGGTGAACGAATCGGCAAAGAACTCCTCGGGCGGAAGGCCGCGTTCCGCGCTGTAGGCGGTGCGCGCCGAGTCCACCACGATGGGCGCACCGCAGGCATACACCTGGTGGCCCGAGAGGTCGGCAAAGTCCTGCAGCACGGCCTGGTGCACAAAGCCGGTGCGGCCCGTCCAGCCGTCCTCGGGCAGGGCATCGGACACCACGGGCACGTAGGTGAGGTGGGGCATGTGCGCGGCGCGCGACAGCATCCAGTCGTGCAGGTACAGATCGCCGGGCCGGCGGCCCCCCCAGTACACCGTGGTGGGGCGTGCGATGCCCTTGAACTGCATGTGCTCGATCAGTGCCTTGATGGGGGCAAAGCCGGTGCCCGATGCCAGCAGCACGATGGGTTTGTCCGAATCCTCGCGCAGGAAGAAGCTGCCGAACGGGCCTTCGATGCGCAGGATTTCCTTTTCCTTCAGGGGGCCGAACACATGGTCGGTGAATTTGCCGCCCGGCATGTGGCGGATGTGCAGTTCCAGCCCCGGCGTGTCGGCCTGGGTGTGGGGGGCGTTGGCCATCGAATAGGCGCGGCGCACGCCACCCTGCAACAGGAACTCGATGTATTGCCCCGCGTGGTAACGGAAGGTGTCGGCGGCGGGCAGCTGAAGGCGCAGCTGCATGACATCGTGCGATTTTTTCTCGAAGCTGGTCACGCGCACGGGCAACTTCTTGACGGGGTAGGCGCTTTCGTCGGTGACCTGGCGCGATTCGAGCACCACGTCGGTCAGCGGATGGGCGCAGCAGGTCAGCACGAAGCCCGCGGCTTCCTCGTCGGTCGTCAGGGCCTTGGACTGGTGCTCGCCATGGTGCACGGCGCCGCTGATCTTCTTGCATTTGCACGAGCCACAGGCACCGTCCTTGCAGCCGTAGGGCAGGCCCACGCCACTGCGGATGGCAGCCGCCAGGATGGCTTCGCCGGCATGGGTGCTGAAAGCGCGGCCGCTGGGTTGTACGGTGATCTGGAACGCTGCGTTGGCAGTCTCGGTGCTGGTCATAGGGTGGGTATCCTTGGGCTATTCTTCCAATTGTCTTCAAGCGAATGGTCCCGATTTTGCCTTTAGTACCTGATCGTCCCCTTAACAGCGCACGGGCCTGCCGCCCCGTGGGGCTGCCGTGCACGCCTGCTGCGTGTCCGCGCCACGGTGTGCGCAACACCCTTGCGTGGCAGGGGGCCGCATGAGCACCGTTGCCCTGACCAGCGGCCTGGGCGCTTTGCCATCCCGCTTTCGCCGCGAGCGCCTGCTGATCGTGGGCTATGGCGATGTGGGCCAGCGCGTGGCGCGCAATCTGCTCACCGGCCCGGGGGCGCAGCGCCTGCGCGTGCTGGCGCTCACCTCCCAGGCCGAACGCGTGGGCAGTCTGCGCGCCCAGGGGGTGATGCCGCTGGTGGGCAATCTGGACCGCGCTGCCACGCTGCGCCGCCTGTCGGGCCTGGCCACGCGGGTGCTGCACCTGGCTCCGCCACCGGGCGAGGGCGGTGGGGGCACCGCCTGGTGGCGCGATCCGCGCACCTTGGCCCTGGCCCGGGCCTTGCGGCTGCGAAGCCTGCCCATGTCGCTGGTGTATGCCTCGACCAGCGGCGTGTATGGCGACTGTGCGGGCGCTCGCGTGCCCGAAACCCGCACCGTGGCCCCCGGCACGCCCCGGGCCCAGCGCCGCGTGGATGCCGAACGTGCCGTGCGCCACCTGGGGCGCGCCGGGGTGCGTACCAGCATCCTGCGCATTCCTGGCATCTACGCGCCCGACCGCGAGGGCGGGACACCCGAGGCACGGCTGCGCAAGGGCACCCCCGTGCTGGTGGCGCAGGACGACGTGTACACCAACCACATCCACGCGGACGACTTGGCGCGCGCCTGCCTGGCGGCGCTGTGGCGTGGCCGGCCGCAACGGGTCTACAACGCCAGCGATGCCAGCGACATGAAGATGGGCGAGTATTTCGACCTGGCGGCCGACCTGTATGGCCTGCCGCGCCCGCCCAGGGTGCCGCGCGGCACGGCGCAGGATGCGCTGCCGATGATGCTGCTGAGTTTCATGAGCGAATCACGCAGGCTCGACAACCAGCGCCTGCTGAGCGAACTGGGCCTGCGGCTGCGCTATCCCACCGTGGCCGAGGGGCTGCGCGCCTGACCTGCGCCGGGGTGGCGTTCAGCGCGGGTAGCTGTTGCCCTGGCTGTCGTAACAGCGGAACACGTTGCACTGCGTGATTCTGCGCGGTGGCGGCGGTGGCGGCGGTGGTGCGGGCCGGGTGTAGACCGGATGGCGCGGCGGAACCAGCACCACCGCAGGGGATGTCTCCATCCGGGCCGCGCGGGCTTTTTCCAGCTCGGCATAGGCCTCGGGGCCCAGGCAGTCCAGGTCCACCTGGCGCTGCGCGGTTTCGACGCGCAGGTTCTGGTCATAGCTGCCGCTGGCGCTGCTGACGACCACATCGAGGTTGCGGCGCGAGCGGGCGCATTCGGCGGACCGTGCATAGTCCTGCGGGCGGGTTGCCGGGCGGGTGGTGCGCTCCGCCTGTTCGCGTTCACGCTGCGCGTCGCGGTCGGCGTCGATTTGCCGGGCGGCCGCTTCGGCCTGCCGTTGCTGCTGCTTGCGTGCCAGCGCCTCGGCAGCCTGGTCGCGCTCCAGCTGGATTTCTTGCGCGGTCTTGCGGGGCTCGACCTCGCGCACCGTTGCGGCGCCTGTGCAGGCTCCGTCGGTGTAGGTGACCTGCCCGGTGCGCGCATCGGTGCAGCGCAGCACCTGGGCCTGCGCGGCGAGACACAGCAGCGCCACGCCGGTGACAAGGCAGTTGCGCACCAGTGGCATGGCAGGTTCTTTCACAGGTTCTCGGTTTTCAGTTGTCCTGTCCACGCGGGGCGTCGCTTCTCCCGCGGGGGTGGCCCGGGCGATTTTGGCGCGGCTCCTGGTCCCGGCGGGCTTCATCGCGCTGGGCCTGCACACCACGCTGGTGCTGGTCGCGTTGGACTTGCTCGCGCTGGGCCTGTTCACGGCGGGCCTGGTCACGGTTCTGATTGCGCTCCCAGTCCCGGCGGGCATCCTGGGCCTGGCGGGCTTCACGTTCACGCCGGATCTCCCGGTCGTGCAGGGCTTCGCGCTCACGGTGTGCTTCGCGCTCGCGCTGGGCCCGCTCGCGTTCGCGCCAGTGATTGCGGTCGTCGTACCTGCGCCCGTAGTAGCCGGGCGGCGGGGCCACCGGGTAGCTGTAAACGGCAGCAGGACTGCCATAGATGTAGGTGGGTTGTTCGTACACGCCGTAGCCGATGGGCTGCGGCGTGTAGTAAGGGTCGCCAGGAACCACGGCGCAGCCCGTGGCCAGCGCGGCGAGCGCAAGGGCGGAAACAAGGCGGGCAGGTAGGTGTGTCATGGTGGTCAGACTCTGGCGGTGCACAACGCGTTCCGTGCGCTGCGTAAAGCCCTTGAAAAGCGCCCCGGCGGAGCGTTACAAATTGGTGGGCCGGTACTCTCCATTAGACGCCCGAGGACGCCATTTGGTTGACTTGGCACCGCGGCCCCTGCCGGTGCCACCCGCCTGCACGGCGTGGTGAAATTCGGGCGATCCCGGTCGGGGCACCGGAAACAGCCTGCAAAAAGCGATGTTTTATATCGCTATCGGCGCTTTTTTGATAAGGGTGGAGTCGATTCTTGTGAAGAATTCGCGCTCGATTCCCCAACTCTGCGGGCGGCACCCGCCGGATGGCATCCGCCAGGTCTTCCACCATGAACCATGGCTACATGGCCGTCCGTGCCGAGGCTGCGCACATGGTCTTCGTTGGCCGACCCGATAGCGGG
>JANJSZ010000286.1 GCA_024711405.1 Acidovorax sp. | reverse complement strand
CGCCGCGCGGGCCGCCACCAAAACGCACATTTTCGCCCCCCCGCCGGGCGCGTAGTTTATCACCGCGGGGCCGCCCCAAGCTCAAACCGCGGCCCCCTCCGGGGGCAGCGACCCGCGTGAGCGGGGGAGCGCGGGGGTCTTTTTCGCCACCAGCGACATCGGCTGGGTGGTGGGGCACAGCTACATCATCTACGGCCCGCTGATCGCCGGCATGACCACCATCATGTACGAGGGCCTGCCCACGCGGCCCGATGCGGGCGTGTGGTGGAGCATTGTCGAGAAATACAAGGTCACGCACATGTTCTCGGCCCCCACGGCGGTGCGCGTGCTGAAAAAGCACGACGCCTCGTGGCTCCAGAAATACGACGTCTCCACCCTCAAGGCCCTGTGGCTGGCCGGCGAGCCACTCGATGAGCCCACGGCCCAGTGGATCAGCGATGCGCTCTCGGTGCCCATCATCGACAACTACTGGCAAACGGAAACCGGCTGGCCCATCCTCACGCTGGCCAACGGCGTGGAGCAGCAGACCACCCGCTTTGGCAGCCCCGGCAAGGCCATGTATGGCTACAACGTCAAGCTGATCGATGAATCCAACGGCGTAGAACTGACGGCCCCCAACCAGAAGGGCGTGGTGGCCATCGAAGGCCCTCTGCCACCCGGTTGCATGCAGACGGTGTGGCGCGACGACGAGCGCTTCGTCAACACCTACTGGATGAGCATTCCCGGCCGCCTGATCTACAGCACGTTTGACTGGGGTATCCGCGATGCCGATGGCTACCACTTCATCCTGGGCCGCACCGACGACGTGATCAACGTGGCCGGCCACCGCCTGGGCACGCGCGAGATCGAGGAATCCATCTCGTCGCACCCCAATATCGCCGAAGTGGCCGTGGTGGGCGTGTCCGACAGCCTCAAGGGCCAGGTGGCCATGGCTTTTGCCGTGCCGCGCGATACCTCGGGTCTGGTGGACGATGCCGCGCGCCTGAAGCTCGAAGGCGAGGTGATGAAGCAGGTGGACAGCCAGCTTGGCGCCGTGGCCCGCCCCGCGCGCGTGTACTTCGTGACGGTGCTGCCCAAGACGCGCAGCGGCAAGCTGCTGCGCCGCGCCCTGCAGGCCGTGGCCGAACGCCGCGATCCGGGCGATCTGACCACGATGGACGATCCGGCTGCGCTGCAGCAGGTCAAAGACCTGGTGGGTAACTGATAGCGCTGATAGCGCGGCAGCCGGCTTACGCCCAGGCCTGCCGTGGCCTTGATTTTTTTAAAAACCAATAGCTGCAAGCGTTTGATGGACAGGCGCTTCAGCCATTTTCATATCGAATATTCCTCGGCATGTTGCTGCCACTGCACGGGCGGCTTCCAGCGGCGGGCCCAGCCAATGAAGTCCTCCAGTGGCATGGGCCGGGCAATGCAGTAGCCCTGGGCCAGCGTGCAACCGTGCTGCAGCAGCAGCTGGCCCTGCTCGACGGTTTCCACCCCCTCGGCAATGACGCGGTGGCCGAAAGAGCGGGCCAGGCCGATCACGCCTTGCACGATGGCCAGGTCGCCGGGATCGCCCATCATGCCGTTGACAAAGCTCTGGTCGATCTTGAGCGTGTCCATGGGCAGGCGGCGCAGATAGGTGAGCGATGAATAGCCGGTGCCAAAATCATCCAGCGAGACCACCACGCCCAGCGCGCGCAGCCGGGCCAGTGTTCCGGTCACAGCGGGCAGGTCATACAGCGCCGCGTTTTCGGTGATTTCCAGTTCCAGCAGGCTGGGTGCCACCCGGGGGTGGCGGGCCAGGCACTGCACCATCCAGGCCGAAAAATCGGGGTGTTGAAGATGCAGCGCCGAGATGTTGACGCTCACAGGCATATTCAGGCCCGCATCCAGCAAGCGCTCCAGCTGGGCCATTGCCGCTTCGACCACCCACTGGCCAAAAACGATTTCCAGCTCGGTCCCGTCCAGCAGCGGCAGAAAGGCACCTGGCGGCAGCAGGCCGCGCTCGGGATGCTGCCAGCGCGCCAGTGCCTCGGCACCCACCACCTGGCCCGTCTGCATGACCACCTTGGGCTGCAGAAACAGCACGAACTGCGCTTGCGCCAATGCCTCGCGCAGACGCAGGCCCTGTTCGTGCTGTTCGCGCTGGGCGCGTTCCTGGGCCGCGTCGAACTGGTGAAACCGGTTGCGCCCCGCCTGCTTGGCGGCATACATGGCCTGGTCCGCGTGGCGCAGCAGGGTGTCGGCGTCCGCATCGTCCGAGGGGAACATGGTGTAGCCGATGCTGACCGTCACGGCCACCCGCTCGGTATCGAGCGTGTAGGGCGAGGAAATGCTTTCCATCAGGCGTTGCAGCAAGCCTTCGCCATCGGTGTGCGAGGCCAGACCCGGCAGGAGGATCACGAATTCGTCACCGCCCAGTCGGGCCACGCAATCTTGCGGGCGCAGCGCACGCGCGAGCCGACCCGCCACCACCACCAGCAATCGGTCGCCCGCGCCGTGGCCCAGGCGGTCGTTGACGGGCTTGAAGCCATCCAGGTCCAGGTAGGCCACCCCCAGCTGGGTGCCGTGGGCCCGGGCCTGGGCCATGCTGTCCTGCAGCCGGTGGGCCAGCAGAACGCGGTTGGGCAGGCCCGTCAGTGCGTCGTAATGGGCCAGCCTCTGCAGCAGCTCTTCCTGCTCGCGCTGTGGTGTGACGTCAATGGCCACGCCCAGCATGCGCGCGGGGGTGCCGGCGCCGTCGTGGCCGATGATCTTGCCCAGGTTACGGATCCAGCGGGTTGTCTGCTGGGGCAGCATCACTTTCCAGGTGGTATCGAACGGGGTGGCCGGGTGAGTGGCATGGCGCGCCACTTCCGCCGCAATGCCGGGTAGCGCATCGGCGGCCACCGCCGTCGTCCATTGCACGGCCGGCGCACCGGCCTCGTCGGAGGCCACGCCGCGCAGCTCACGCCAGCGCGCATCGCCGCTGACCATGCCGGTTTGCAGATCCCAGTCCCACAAACCCAGCGCAGCGGCCGAGAGGGTGAGCGACAGCAGCGCCTCGCGTTCGCGCACCTGCTCTTCGCTGCGCTTGCGGTCGGTGATGTCCTGCAGCGCAAACAGCCAGCAAGCCTCGCCATCGAACTCCGTGGCAAGCATCGATTGCAGTGCAGTGTGCTCCTCACCAGTGCGCGTGCGCATCTTGACCTCGAAGGCGTTGATCTGGCCGGTCTGCCGGATCGCTTCCATCAGGCGGGCGCGTTCCTGCACCTGGAAAATACCCAGTTTGATGGCCGAGCTGCCCACCGCCTGCTCCCGCGTGAAGCCCAGCAATTGCTCCCACGCGGGGTTCACTTCCACATAGGCGCCGTCGCTTTGGCGCGTCATACCCATGGGGTAGGGCATGAGACGGAAGATGCGCGAGAACCGGTCTTCGGACTGGCGCAGCTGCTGTTCGGAGCGCTTGGCCGCATCGATGTCCTGCACCACACCGCGCATGCCGATGACCTTGCCGTCCTGCAGCACCGGCTCGCCACTGGCGCGCACCCAGGCCTGGCGGCCATCGGCACGGATGATTTTGTGCACCAGGCTCCAGTCGGCCTGGTGCACGAAGCAGTCGCGCATTTTGCTGCGCAGGGTCTCCTGCCAGGCGGGCACCACGAACTGCTGGATATAGTTCTTCGGCGGCGGAGTGCCGGGGGGCAGACCAAGGATTTCGCAGCAGATCTCCGACCAATATCCCGTGCCCTTGCCGCGCGTGTTCTCCCACGCGCCCAGGCGCGCCATGCGGCCGGCCTGCTGCAGCAGGTTGTTGAGCGCCCGCAGCCCATCGCTGGTACGCTGCACCTCTGTCATGTCGTGAAAGACAAACAGGAAACAGTTTTCACCGTCCACCACGATGGGCCGGGCCGACATCAGGCCCGGCACGCGCACACCCTGGCGCTGCGCCACCATGGGCAGGCGGTCCACCTTGCCTTCGCGCTGGTAGGTTTCCAGCATGCGCGCGCGCTCCTGGCTCGACGCCCAAATGTTGAGTTCGCCAGAAGTGCGCCCCACCACGGCGCTGCGCTCTGCCCCCAGCAGTTCGCAAAACGCCGGATTCACGTCGAGATAGCGCCCGTCCGATATCCGTGAGATGCCCGCAGGGTCGGGCAAGGTCTGGTAGATGGTGGTGTATCTGGCCTCCGATGCGCGCAGCGCATCTTCGACATCGTGCTGGGCCGTGACGTCCACGGCCATGCCCAGCAGGGTGAGAGGGTGGCCGGCTGCATCGCGTTCGCCCACCAGGCCCCGCGAGATGACCCAGCGCCAGCGGCCCGCCATGTCGAGAACACGGAACTCGGCTTCGTAGGTGTCCAGTTGCCCGCGCATGGCGCGCTCTATTTTGTCGGCAAGGCGTGCGGCATCGTCGGGGTGCCGCCGGGCGTGCCAGCGGTCCCAGGCATCGTCGGTGTCGATGGCATCCATGCCGAAGGCGGCATAGAAGCGGCCACGGCATGCCAGCTTCTGGTGCGGGATGTTCCATTCCCAGTGCCCGCCGCCCAGGGCCTCCAACGCCAGGCGCATCTGCTGTTCGCGCTGGCGCAGGTGCTGGGTGGCCTGCTGCAAGGTGGCAAGGCTGTCTTGGGGGACTGGCGCAAGGTCCATGCGCCGAGTTTAGGTCCGTTTCGCGGCCTGCGCGGCGGTGCGTGGGGTCCCGATCAGGCCGGTGGACAACATGGTTCCGCACACGATGACCAGCCCGCAACCGATCATCCAGGGCGTGATGGCCTCGTGCAGAAACACCGCGCCATACACCAGGGCAAACACCGGCGCCAGAAACGTCACGGCCAGCGCGCGGCTGGGGCCGGCGTGGGCGATCAGGCGAAAGTAGAGGATATAGGCAATGCCCGTGCAGAGGATGGCGATGGCCACGATGGCCGCCCAGGCGCGCAGCCCCGGCATGGTGGCGGGCCAGAACCACAGCATGGGCACGAACAGACCCAGCGCCGCCCCGAGCTGGCTGCCCGTGGCCGCAGCCAGTGGCGGCACTCCTGCCAGGTAGCGCCGGGCAAAGCTGGCGGCAATGGCATAGCAGGTGGTGGCCCCCAGGCAGGCGGCAATGGCCCAGGGGGCGAAATCCGATGGGAGGCCCGCGCCCCCCGGTGCACGCCATGCCAGCAGCGCCACGCCCACGAAACCGATGCCCAGGCCCAGCCAGCGCAGGCGGTTGATGCGGTCGCCCAGCCAGACCCAGGCGACCAGGGCGCCAAACAGCGGCACCGTGGCGTTGAGGATGGAGGCCAGCCCCGTGGTGATGTGCAGCACCGCCCAGGAATACAGGGCGAACGGGATGGCTGAATTCACCACGCCCGACAGCAGCACCGGCTTCCAGTGCCGGCGCAGCTGCGGCCACTGGCCCTGGTACAGCAGGAGGGGCCAGAGGAACACCGTGGCCAGCAGCACGCGCAGCCCGGCCGTGGGGAGCGGCCCGAATTCGGACGCCCCCAGCCGCATGAACAGAAACGATGCACCCCAC